>PKED01000215.1 GCA_002863155.1 Sphingomonadaceae bacterium
GGCGGCCGCTGGCTGTTCGGCGGGCCCGACCAGGACCCGATCGACCTTCATATCGGCGCGCGCGACCGGCTTGCGCTGATCGGCCGCAACGGCGCGGGCAAGACCACGTTGCTGAAGCTGATCGCCGGCAGCATCGATAGCGACGAAGGTCGCCGCACGATCGTGCCGGGCACCAAAGTGATCCTGCTCGAACAGGACCCCAGCGTCGCCGGTCACGCAAGCTTGCGCGATTTCGTGATGGCGGGCGAAGACGCACCTGCGCCCCACGAGGCCGATGCGATCGCCGACCAGCTCGGCATCGATCTCGACCGCGAGGCGACCAGCGCGTCGGGCGGCGAGCGGCGCCGCGCCGCCATCGTCCGCGCGCTGGCGCAGGACCCCGATGTGCTGCTGCTCGACGAGCCGACCAACCATCTCGACATCGCCGCGATCGAATGGCTCGAAAACTGGCTCGCGCGCTATACCGGCGCGTTCATCGCGATCAGTCACGACCGCACCTTCCTGACCCGACTGACGCGCCAGACTTTGTGGCTCGACCGCGGGACGATTCGCCGCGCCGAAATCGGGTTCGGCGGGTTCGAGGCGTGGACCGAACAGGTCTATGCCGAGGAAGCGCGCAATGCCGACCGGCTCGACGCGAAACTGAAGATCGAAGAGCATTGGCTGCAGCGCGGCGTCACCGGGCGGCGGCGGCGCAACCAGGGGCGGCTGGCGAAGCTGAAGGAAATGCGCGCCGAACGCGCGTCGATGCTCGGGCCGCAGGGCGCTGCCAACCTGACCATCGCCTCCGATGACGCAAAAACCAAGGTCGTGATCGACGCCAAGCATGTGACCAAGGCGTTCGGCGCCGGAGAAAATAGGCGCACGATCATCCGCGACCTCAATCTGCGGGTGACGCGCGGCGACCGGATCGGGATCGTCGGCCGCAACGGCGCGGGCAAGACGACGCTCATCCGCCTGCTCACCGGCGAACTGGCGCCTGACAGCGGCAGCGTGCGGCTGGCCAAGACGCTCGACGGG
Organism: Sphingomonadaceae bacterium; assembly: GCA_002863155.1. Lineage (GTDB taxonomy): Bacteria > Pseudomonadota > Alphaproteobacteria > Sphingomonadales > Sphingomonadaceae > Sphingomonas. Next base: position 1,021 of record PKED01000215.1, read on the forward strand.
GTGGTGATCGATCAGCAACGCAAGCTCATGGCGCCCGACAAGACGATCCGCGACGTGCTCGCCGATGGCGGCGACTGGATCGAGGTGCTGGGCGTCAAGAAGCACGTCGTCGGCTATCTGAAGGAATTCCTGTTCGATGGGAACATGGTCGATGCGAAGATCGGCACGCTGTCGGGCGGCGAGCGGTCGCGGCTGCTGCTCGCGCGCGAATTCGCCCGCCCATCGAACCTGCTGGTGCTCGACGAGCCGACCAACGACCTCGATCTCGAAACGCTCGACCTGTTGCAGGAAGTGATCGGCGATTATGGCGGCACCGTGCTGATCGTCAGCCACGACCGCGATTTCCTCGACCGCACGGTGACGGTGACGCTCGGGCTCGACGGATCGGGCCATGTCGATGTCGTCGCGGGCGGCTATGCCGACTGGGAAGCGAAACGGCGCCCGGCGGCCGAAAAGCGGGCCGCCAAGGCGCCGATCGCGGCGCCACCGCCGCCGCCGCCGCCTGCGCCGGGCAAGGCCAAGCTGACCTACAAGGACCAGCGCGATTACGACCTGCTGCCCGCCCGCATCGAGGCGCTCGACGCAGCGATCGCGCGTGATGAGGCTGCGCTCGCCGATCCGGGGCTCTATGCCCGCGATTTCGCGCGGTTCGATGCGCTCACCAAGGCGATCGAGGCCGCGCGCGCCGAAAAGGATGCGGCGGAAATGCGCTGGCTCGACCTGGCCGAGCGCGTCGACGGCGCATGACGGCGGCGGTGCGGGCCGCCGGGCCTATTTCTCTTCGATCGGCGGCAGTTCGGGCTTGTCGGCGACCGCCGCCGCGGTCGGCGCGGCGGGCGGGCGGCAATTCTTGCTGAGGCCCAGCCCCTTCAGATAGGCGCGGCGTACTGATCCGGCATAAGCCGCCGCCTCCGCCCGGCGCTGTGCCTTGTCGGCACCGGTGATCACACGCACGAGCCCAAGGCCGGGAATGAGCGTGTTGATCGCCGCCTTGGTCGCCGCCGAGGCGACATAGGCGCCCTCGCCCTTCTTGGCCGAAGGTACATCGACATCGTCGCCCAGCGCGGCGTCGAGCGTATCGATCTGATCGACGATCTGGGCGCAGGTCCGCGTTCCGTCGAGGCTGTAGGGCGCCGATGCGGCCAGCAGCAGCGCTTCGGGAATCTTTTCCTTCTGGATCCGCGTGTCACGCAGCGGCTGAGTCGCCGCGCGCTTCAGACTGTCGTCCTGCTTCTGCTGAGCGGGGACCGCGCCGGCGAGCGTGGCGATCAGCGCGGTCGCGCCGACTAGGGGGAATAGCCGCATGTCCGATCTCCTTACAGGTCGCGTTGTCCGCCCGAACCCGACGGACCCGGAAAGGCGGCGCGCCTACGCCCGATGTAATGCCCGCAGGCGCGCGGTGCCAGCGCGCGTTTACCCTATTTGCAGCGCTGGTCGTCTAAAGGGCGATTATGCGGCAAGTTTTGACAATCGCGATACTCGCGCTGACGGCGCTGGGGCTGTTCGCGGCCTGGATGCACCCGGCGGTGATTGACCCGCGCAATGTCGGCTGGCTGCTCGACGGGCATGACCGCGGCCAGAGCACGATCGGGCTGGCCGCCTATCTCGGCGGTGGCGGCTGGCCGTCGCTCCACAATCCGCTGCTGTCGGCGCCGGAGGGGACCAGCCTGTTGCTGACCGACAGCATTCCGTTGCTGGGCTTGATCCTCGGGCCGTTCGCGCCCTGGCTTCGGGGCATGCAGTTCATCGGGCCATGGCTGTTCGCCTGTGTCGCACTGCAGCTGGGCTTTGCCTGGGCGCTTGTCCGCCCGGACGCGCCCGACGCGCTGAGCGGCTGGTTCGGCGCGGTGCTGCTCGCGGCGATGCCGATGCTGTTCAACCGCTATGGCCATGCCAGCCTGTGTGCGCAGTGGCTGATCCTGTGGGCGCTGTGGATCTATGTCGCGCCCCACCGGGCCGAGCGCCCGCTATGGTGGATGGCGGTGCTCGGCGTCGCGGCGCTCGTGCACAGCTATCTGCTGCTGATGGTGGGGACGATCTGGGCGGGCTGGCTGTTGCAGCGGCTGGCCGGCGGACCGCGCCTGCGCACCGTTGTGGAAGCCGCAGCGACGACCGGCTTCGTCACCCTGCTGCTCGCGGGGCAGGGCGTGTTCGGCGGCGGCTTCGAGTCTACGGGCACCTATGGCGCCTTTCCGATGGCGCTCGACGCATGGTGGAACCCGGCCAATCCCGGCTATTCGGCGCTGATGCCGTCATCGCCCGAGGATCATGGCCGCGGCTATGAAGGGCTGCAATATCTCGGCGCCGGCTTGATCGCGGTGGCGCTGATCGCCCTCGCCACAAGGCGCGGCGCGGTCGGGCGGCTCGCCTGGCTGTTGCCGGGTTTTGCCGTGCTGGCGCTGATCGCGGTCGGGCCGCAGCCGCTGTTCTGGGGCGAGCCCGTCGCGACGCTTCACCTGCCGCCCTGGCTGATCGACGCGCTCGACCCGGTCCGCGCGGCCGGACGGCTGTTCTGGCCCGCGACCTATACCGTCGCCTACGCCGCGATCATCAGCGTGATGGCGCTCAACCGGGCGACGCTGATGCTCGCGGCGGCGGCGGCGCTGCAAGCCGTCGATCTGGCGCCGATGCTGGCGGCGATCCGCACGACGAGCGCGCGGGCCGAGGACCGGACCGTGTTCACCCGCACCCGCGACCCCCGCTGGCCCCGGCTGATCGAGACTGCACAGCGGATCGACTTCACCCCGGCCGATCCGTTCGTCGACCTGCAGCTGATGGAGGAGATCACCTGGCGTGCGGTCGCGGCCAAGCGTCCGGTCGGCTTCACCTACACCGCGCGCCTGTCGGCGGCGACGCGGAGGCGGCTGGCGAGCGAGCGGGCGGCGTTCGAGCGGGGTGAGGTAGCACGCGATCATCTGCTGGTCGTCCAGGACGGCAAGCTGCCGCGCGCCCTGCGCCGCCGGGCCTTGCGGATCGACGGCGCCACGCTGATCGCGCCTGCGCCCCGGCGCTGACGTCCAGGCCTACTTCTTCATCGCCTCCAGCAGTTTCTTGACATCCTGCGAGCGGCCGCGCGGCAGGATGAGGACGTCGTTGCCGCTGGCGACGACGATCAGGTCGGACACCCCGACCATCGCGATGCGGATGCCGTCGGACCGGACGAGGCAGTCGACGGTATCGAGCGCGACGATATCGCCCTTGCAGCTGTTGCCATGGCCGTCGCAATCCGACAGCGCGTGAAGCGCGTCCCAGCTGCCGACATCGCTCCAGCCCATGTCAACCGGCACGCAGGCGACGCGGTCGGCCTTTTCCATCACGGCATAATCGATCGAGTCGGCAGGCGATGCCGCAAAGGCGTCGCGATCGGGGAAGATGCGGATGCCGTCGCGCTCGGCGCGGCTCATCGCCTGCTGGGTGGCGACCAGCATGTCCGGCGCATTCTGGCCGAGCGCGGCAAGGTACATGTCGGCGCGGAACAGGAAGATGCCGCCATTCCAGTAATGGCCGCCCGCCGCCAGCATCGCTTCCGCGGCATCGCGGGGCGGCTTTTCGACGAAGCGCGCGACGCGGTGGACGCCGGGCGCGATCTCGTCGGCGACTTCGATATAGCCATAGCCGGTTTCTGGCGCTTGCGGCGCGATTCCGAAGGTGACGAGCCACCCTTCGCGCACCATCGGCAGCGCGCGTTCGATCGCCTCGTGAAACGCGGCGACGTCGGCAATCACATGGTCGGACGGCATCACCAGGATCGGCTCCGGCCCGCCGCCTGCCGCGATCGCCGCCAGCGCGATCGCGGGCGCGGTGTTGCGGCCCATCGGCTCGAGAATCAGCGCCTGCGCATCGGCCGCGACCGCGCCCAGCTGCGCTTCGACCTGATCGGCGTGAAAGGCATTGGCGACGACGATCGGCGCGGCGAACAGCGGGTGCGCGGTCGTCCGCTGCGCGGTGAGCTGGAGCATCGTCGCGTCGGCGGTGAGCGCCAGCATCTGCTTGGGCATTTCCGGCCGCGACATCGGCCACAGCCGCGTTCCCGATCCTCCGGAGAGGATGACGGGAATGATCGGCGCGGATGGGGTCATGAAGGCTCTCCTCGGGGCCGCCTTAGCGGGCAAGATGCGGAAGGAAAACGCTCGACCGCGCGAAGCGACGCCAAGTTCCGCCCCGCCGCGATTTTTTCTCTGTCACCTGACCCGACATGTCGGATTTGTTTACACCTGTGCCGCTATAGCGGGGAGCGATGATCAGGCTGTTCAAACAATATGTGCCGAACGCCGTGCTGCTGCTCGGCCTGTTCGATCTGATCGTGCTGGCGGTCGCGGCCGAGGCTGGCTGGGTGGTGCGCGCGTCGCAAATCGGCATGCTGGTCGAGCCGATCTATACCCGGGCGCCGCAAATCGGGGTATTCGTCGTCGCTCTCGAAACCGCGATGATCGCGGTCGGCGTCTATGGTCCGGGCGCGCTGCAGTCGCTGCGGTTTGCGACCGCGCGGCTGATCGTTGCGGTCTCGTTCGGCGTCATCTTTCAGGCGACGATCTTCTTCCTGGTGCCCGAACTCACTTTCTGGCGGTCCAACCTGTTGTTCGCGATGGGTTTTGCGATCGTCGGGCTGGTCGCGCTGCGGCTGCTGCTCGGCAAGACGCTGGGCAGCCAGGCGTTCAAGCGGCGGATCGTCGTGCTCGGCGCGGGCAGCCGCGCGCAGCGCTTGAAGACGCTCGCCCAGACGCCCGGATCGGCGTTCGTCGTCGTCGGCTATGTCTCGATGTCCGAGGCCAACCGCGTGATCCCGGAAGCGATCGCGCGCGACGCGATCTACAATCTTGCCGACCATGTCGTGCTGCTCAACGCGTCCGAAGTCGTGCTCGCGCTCGAGGAGCGGCGCAACGCGCTGCCGCTCAAGGACTTGCTGCGAATCAAGACCACCGGCGTCCATGTCAACGAAATCTCGACCTTCCTCGAACGCGAAACGGGCCGCGTCGACCTCGACAGCGTCAATCCGAGCTGGCTGATCTTTTCCGATGGCTTCTCGTCGGGGCGGATGGTGTCGAGCGCGTTCAAGCGGCTGTTCGACATCGCCGCGAGCCTGGTCCTGCTCACGCTCGCGCTGCCGGTCATCTTCGTGACCGCAATCGCGATCAAGCTCGAGAGCAAGGGCCCCGCCTTTTACCGGCAGCGGCGCGTCGGCCTGTACAATGTCGGGTTCGACATCATCAAGCTGCGCTCGATGCGCCAGGATGCCGAGGTCGGCGGCAAGGCGGTCTGGGCCGAAAAGGACGACCCGCGCATCACCCGCATCGGTCGCTTCATCCGCAAGGTCCGGATCGACGAACTGCCGCAGGCGTGGAGCGTGCTGAAGGGCGAGATGAGCTTCGTCGGCCCGCGCCCCGAACGACCGCAATTCGTCGACGATCTCGAACAGAAGCTGCCCTATTATGCCGAGCGGCATATGGTGAAGCCGGGCATCACCGGCTGGGCGCAGATCAACTATCCCTATGGCGCTTCGATCGAGGATTCGCGCCAGAAACTCGAATATGACCTTTATTACGCGAAGAACTATTCGCCCTTTCTCGACCTGCTGATCCTGCTCCAGACGATCCGGGTCGTGCTCTGGCCGGAGGGCGCGCGGTGATCCTGTGGGGGCATGCGCTGGCCGCGTTGCTGTTCGGGCTACTCGCCTTGTCGCAGATCAGGCACGCGGCCGATGCATTGCCGCGGCTGACCTTCGTGCTCGCGCTCGGCGCGACGGCGCTCTGGGCGCTTGCGGTCGCGGGGATCGGATCGACCGACCTGATCGCGCAGCTGCTCGAAAGCCTGCGCAATCTGGGCTGGCTGAGCTTCATGTTCGCGCTCGTGCGGCGCGACCGACATGCGCCCGAAAGCGCGGCGATCCTGATCGTCTATGGCGTGGTCGCGACGATCGACCTGGCGAGCGGTGCGCTGGCAATGGTGCAGGTCGCCCTGCCGCCCGAAGACGTCGCCGCCTTGCTGGCCGCGCGGGTGGTGCTCCAGATGATGGTCGCGGTCAGCGCCCTGTTGCTGATCCATCACCTCTACAACGCGGTCACGCCGCATGCGCGCGGCAGCATCCGGCTGGTCACGATCGCGCTGGCGGCGATGTGGTCGGTCGACCTGGCGCTGTTCGCAACCGCCTATGCCCAGCCGGGCTGGCCGGTCAATCTCGTCGCCCTGCGCGGTTTCGCGATGGTGCTGCTCGTGCCCGTCTTCGCGCTCGCCGTCCACCGCAACGGCGACTGGCGGCTGCAATTGTCGCGCACCATCGCCTATCAGTCGCTGTCGCTGGCGGCGATCGCGCTCTACGTCGTCGCGATGGCGCTGGCGTCGAGCCTGCTCGCCACGATCGGCGGCCCGTCGGCGCGGATTGTCCAGACTGCTTTCGTGTTCGGGACGAGCGCGGCACTGGTCGCGATCCTCTCGACGCCGTGGCTGCGCGCCTGGACGCGGGTGAAGCTCGCCAAGCATCTGTTCGCGCACCGCTATGATTATCGCCAGGAATGGCTGCGTTTCACCGATACGCTCGGCAAGCCGGGCGAGGATGCCGCCCCGCTTGAGACTCGCATCGTCAAGGCGGTTGCCGACCTGACCGATTCGACCGCCGGCCTGCTGCTGGTCCGCGACGGCGCCGGGCTGGGGCCGGGGGCCGCGTGGAACTGGTCGGGCGAAGCCTATGGTGCCGATGCCGAACTGCCGCGCTATCTGGAGACGAGCGCGCGGATCATCGCGCTCGACACGGTGCGCCAAGGGACCGGCGACGCCGACGAAGCGCGCGCGGTGCCGCAATGGATGATCGATGGCGGCGATGCCTGGGTGCTGGTGCCGCTGCTCCATTTCGGCAAGCTGACCGGCGCGATCCTGCTCGCGAGGCCGCCGATCGACCGCGCACCCGATTGGGAAGATCTCGATCTGCTTCGCCTCGCCGGGCGGCAGGTGGCGAGTTATCTCGCCGAAGCGGGCGCGCAGCAGGCGCTGGCCGAGGCGCAGCGCTTCGACGAATTCAACCGCCGCTTCGCCTTCATCATGCATGACGTGAAAAATCTGGTCAGCCAGCTGAGCCTCGTCGCGCGCAACGCCGAACGCCATGCCGACAATCCCGAATTCCGCGCCGACATGATCGCGACGCTGAAGGATTCGGCGGCGCGGATGAACGACCTGCTCGCGCGGCTGTCGCAGCATCACCAGACCCGGCCCGAAGCGATCGAGCCGATCGCGATCCTGCCGCTGGTCGAGCGGGTCGCGGGCCGTCGCCGTGCGCAGCATCCGATCGTCACGCGCGGCTCGGGCGATGCCGTCGCCGCCGCCGATCCGGCGCGGCTCGAACAGCTGATCGATCATCTCCTCCAGAACGCGATCGAAGCGAGCCCGGCGGGGGCGCCGGTGACGCTCGACGTTGCGCGCGATGGCGGCGAGATCGTGATCGACGTCACCGATTGCGGCGCGGGCATGACCCCGGCCTTCATCCGCGACCAGCTGTTCAAGCCGTTCGTATCGTCCAAGCCCGGCGGGTTCGGGCTCGGCGCGTTCGAAGCGCGCCAGCTTGCCGAGGCGATGGGCGGCAGCGTTTCGGTTGCCAGCCGCGAAGGCGAGGGCACGCGCTTCCGGGTCGCGCTGCCGGTCGCGGCGCCCGCCGACGCGCCCCTGGAGGTCGCCGCATGACCGCGCGCAAATTGCTGATCGTCGAGGATGATCTGGGCCTGCAGCGCCAGCTGCGCTGGGCCTATGACGGTTACGAGGTGCTCGCCGCTGCCGATCGCGCGACCGCGATCGACCTGTTGCGCGCCGAGGAACCCGATGTGGTGACGCTCGACCTTGGCCTGCCGCCCGACCCGGACGGCATCAGCGAAGGGTTCGCCACGCTCGCCGACATTCTACGGCTCAAGCCCGACACCAAGGTGATCGTCGCATCGGGGCACGGCGCGCGCGAAAGCGCGCTGCGCGCGATCGGCGAAGGCGCCTGGGACTTCTACCAAAAGCCGATCGACATCGACGCGCTCGGCATGATCGTCGCGCGCGCCTTCCACGTCCATGCGCTCGAGGCCGAGAACCGGCGGCTGGCCGCACAGGCGGGCGGTTCGGTCGGTCTGGGCGGCATCATTTCCGCCAGCCCCGAGATGCTGAAGGTCACCCGCACGATCGAGCGCGTCGCCGCCGCCGATGTGTCGGTGATGCTGCTCGGCGCCAGCGGCACCGGCAAGGAACTGCTCGCGCGCGGCCTGCACGATGCCAGCCCGCGCCGGGGCGGGGCCTTCGTCGCGATCAACTGCGCCGCGATTCCCGAGGCGCTGCTCGAAAGCGAGCTGTTTGGCCACGAAAAGGGCGCCTTCACCGGCGCGATCAAGACCACCGAGGGCAAGATCGAACAGGCGCAGGGCGGCACGCTGTTCCTCGACGAAGTCGGCGACATCCCGCTGCCGCTCCAGGTCAAGCTGCTGCGCTTCCTGCAGGAGCGCGTGATCGAGCGGATCGGCGGGCGCAAGGCGATTGCCGTCGATACCCGCATCGTCTGCGCCACCCATCAGGACGTCGACGCGATGATCGCCGATGGCCGCTTCCGCGACGACCTTTATTACCGACTCGCCGAGATCGTCGTGCGCATCCCCGCGCTTGCCGAACGGCCCGGCGACGCGGTGCTGCTTGCCCGCCATTTCGTCGCCAGACATGCCAAGGCGATGCATTCGGCGGTCACCGGCCTGTCGCCCGATGCCTGCGCCGCGATCGAGGGGTGGAGCTGGCCGGGCAATGTCCGCGAGCTTGAGAACCGGGTGAAGCGCGCGGTGATCATGGCCGAGGGCAAGCAGATCGCCGCCGCCGATCTCGACCTGCCGGGGGCGGAGGCCGCCCAGCCGATCAACCTGAAGGCGGTGCGCGAAGCCGCCGATCGCGCCGCGATCACCAACGCGCTGGCCCGGGCCGACGGCAATATCAGCAACACCGCAAAGCTGCTCGGGATCAGCCGCCCGACGCTTTACGATCTTTTGAAAAGCTATGACCTCCATGCGTAAATATGTCGTCCTCGGCGGGATTGGCGGTCTGGTCGCCGCGCTCGGCACGGCTGCGCTGTGGACGGCGCGCGCGCCGTCGGCCGATCCGGCGCAGGCGCGCAGCCAGCTCGCGACGAGCCTGAGGCTGCTCGCCGCCGGCAACGCGACCGCCGCGCGCAGCTGGGCGCTGAAGGCCAGCCGCAACGATCCCAAATGGGGGCTTGCCCATGCCGTGCTCGCGCGCAGCTATCTCGCGCTGGGCGAGGGGCAGGCCGCGCAAGGCGCGCTCGACCGCGCGAAAGCGGCCGGATTCGACATGCGCCGCGCCCGTCAGCTGCGGGCGGAAGCCTGGTTGCTGCAGGGCGAACCCGCCCGCGCGCTGGCGGAGGCGCGCAAGGCATCGCCGCGCTATGGCGATTATGCCCGCCGCGTCGCGGCGCGCGCGCTCGCCGCGCAGGGCGACCTGCCGAGCGCGCAGATCCTACTTGCCCATGTGCTCGCCGATCAGGACGGCAGGGATGCCGTCGCCTGGGCCGCGCTCGGCCGGGTGCGGCAACAGACCGGCGATATCGGCGGCGCGATCGACGCCGCCAACCGCGCGCTTTCGCTCGACCGCCGCGATGTCGAGGCGCTGACGCTGCGTGCCGAGCTGGTGCGCGGGCAATATGGCCTCGTCGCCGCGCTGCCCTGGTACGAAGCGGCGCTGAAGGTCGATCCGTGGCGTTACGGCACGCTGATCGGCTATGCCGCGACGCTGGGCGATGCCGGGCGCTATCGCGACATGCTGCAGGCCAGCCGCCGCGCGCTCGCGACGCGACCGGGCAGTGCCGAGCCGCTCTACCTGCAGGCAGTGATGGCGGCGCGCGCCGGCAATGACGATCTGGCCCAGGCGTTGCTCCAACGCACCGGCGGGGCGCTCGACGGCCAGCCGGGGCCGCTGCTGCTTGCGGGCATGCTCGACTATGGCAGTGGCGGCTATCAGCAGGCGGTCGAGAAATGGCGCGCGGTGGTGCGCGCGGCGCCGATGAACCTCGTCGCGCGGCGGCTGCTCGGCGCGGCCCTGCTCGAAGGCGGCGACCCGAAGGGCGCGATCGAGGCGCTGCGCCCGGTCGCGCTGCGCAGCGATGCCGACAGCTATACGCTCCAGCTGGTCGGTCGCGCGTTCGAGGCAACCGGCGAGCGCGACTGGGCGGTCCGCTTCCTCGACCGCGCGGCGGTCCCGGCGCGGGCGGCAGCGCTCCAGTTCGGCACCGACGACGATCTCGCGATGCTCGCCAGGGCGGTGGACGACGCGCCCGGATCGCCGGTTGCCCGCATCAACCTGATCCGCGCGCTGCTGTTCAAGGGGATGACGGCGCAGGCGCTCGATCAGGCCCGCCTTGTCGTGCGTGCCTATCCGGGCGTGCCACAGGCGCACCTCGTGCTCGGCGACACGCTGATGACGCTGAAGCGCTTCGACGAGGCGGCCGGCGCCTATGCCCGCGCCGCCAATCTGCGCTTTGACGAAGCGACGATGCTGCGGTCGGTCGAGGCGCTCGAACAAAGCGGCAAGCGCGACAAGGCAGCCATCGTGGTCGGCCTGTTCCTTGCCCAGAATCCCGGCAATGTCGCCGCGCGGCGGCTGACCGCGCATTGGCAGATCGCGAGTGCCCGGTGGGACGATGCGATCGATACGCTGGAGGGATTGCGCGCCGATCTTGGCAATCGTGATGCCGCGCTGCTCGCCGAACTGGCGCTCGCTTATGCCGGTGCCGAGGAGGAGGACGCGGCCCAGATCTACGCCGCCGCCGCCTATGATCTCGCGCCGCTCAACCCGGCCGTGGTCGATGCCTATGGCTGGGTCGCCTATCAGATCGGCGGCACCGCGCAGGCGGTCGAACTGCTGCGCAAGGCGGTCGCGATCGCCCCGGGCCATGGCGGGCTGCGCTGGCATCTCGCCCAGGCCCAGGCCGAGGCCGGCGACGCGCAGGCCGCGCGCCAGAACATCGCCGCCGCGCTTGCCGACCCCGGCTTTACCGACCGCGCGCCTGCAAGGGCGCTCGCCGCGACGCTCGGCAGGGGATAGGGCGGCCCGAAGCGGCTGCGGCTATGGTCGCGCGCGGCGCATGGCGAGCGCGGTTGCCGCGTCGCCCTGTTCCGTCATCGCTGTGATCAGCCGCTCCGCCTCGGCCGCGCTCTTGTTCTGGCTGAGCTTGTGGGTCGCGCGGGTGGTGCTCACCGCCATCTCGAACGCGGTGATCGCGTTCAGCATCGCGTCGAAGCGCGGCGCGTCCATCTTGGCGCGGGTCCAGTCCTCGCCGACGCGCGGCTCGAGCGTCGCCGCCAGCCCGTCCAGCAGATCGACCAGCGCCGTCCGGTCGAGCGCCTGTACCCGGCCTTCGGCCTCGATCGCGACATAGTTCCAGGTCGGCACCGCCCCACGCACGTCCGCATACCAGTTGGCGCTGACATAGCCGTTCGGCCCCTCCGCGAGGATCAGCGCCGTCGACCCGTCGAGATGCCGGGCAAGCGCATTATAACTGGCGAGGTGAAACCGGAGGCGGTCGGGGCCGGTGCGAAGGACCGGCGCATGCGCGACGCGCGGACCGTCGGGCGTGGTCGCGAAGATCCGGGCGAAGCCGATCGCCGCGATATCGCCGAGCGGATCGCTTCCTTCGGGCGCGCGAAAGGCGTTGTTCGGATGCACGCCCGCGCCTCAGCGCTTCGGCGGGCCTGCGCGGGTGCGGCCGCGCCGTTCGCCCTTGCGCTCCTGCCGACGCGCCTTGGCGACAGCGGCGGCGGCGCGGCGCTTCCCCTCCGGCGTCTCGCTGAATTTCTGCTCGTCGAGCGGCAGCGCGTCGCCCGATCGCTCCTCGAAGCCGAGCAGCCCCATGCTCTCGCGGAAGTGCGGCGGCAGCGCGGCGCCGACATCGATCTGCCCACCATCAGGATGGTCGATCCGCAGCCGCCGGGCATGGAGGTGCATCTTGCGGCTGACGCCCCCGGTCAGGAACGCGGCCTGCCCGCCATATTTGCCGTCGCCGACGATCGGGTGGCCGATCGCCGCCATGTGCACGCGCAACTGGTGCGTGCGTCCGGTAAAGGGCTGGAGCTCGACCCAAGCGGCGCGGTTGCCCGCACGCTCGATCACGCGGTAACGGGTGCGCGCGGCGGCGCCTTCGGCTTCGTCGACATGCATTTTCTCGCCGCCGGTGCCAGGCTGCTTGGCGATCGGCAGCTCGATCATCCCGTCCTCGATCGAGGGCACGCCGACGACGAGCGCCCAATAGACCTTGCGCGCGGTGCGGCTCGAAAAGCTCTTGGCGAAGAACCCGGCGGCTCGGGCGTTGCGCGCGACCAGCAGCACGCCCGAGGTATCCTTGTCGAGCCGGTGGACGAGCTTTGGCCGCCCCTCGCTTTCGAACTGGATGCCGTCGAGCAGCGCGTCGACATGCTCGGTCGTCTTGGTGCCGCCCTGCGTCGCGAGGCCCGGCGGCTTGTTGAGCACGATCGCGGCGGCATCCTTGTGGATCACCAGCTCGCGGATGAAGGCGGCCTGATCCTCGCTGATCGGCGCCCGTTCGCGGGGGCGGGGCGCGTCGGTGCGCGGCGGCTCGGCGGGCGGCAGCCGCAGGACCTGCCCCGCGACCAGCCGGTCGCCCGGCGTCGCGCGCGCGCCGTCGACGCGCAGTTGCCCCGTGCGCGCCCATTTGGCGACAGTGGTGAAGCTCGTCTCGGCAAGATGGCGTTTGAACCAGCGGTCGAGCCGGATGCCGTCGTCCTCGGCCCCGACGGTGAACTGGCGCACCTCGCTCATGCGATCGCCCTCACCGCCGCCAGTCCCGCCGCCAGCGCCAGCACGGATCCGACCACCGACGCGACCGCGTAGCCGAGCGCCAGGCCCAGGCTGCCGCGCTCGATCAGCGTGACGATGTCGAGCGAAAAGGCCGAAAAGGTCGTGAACCCGCCGAGCACACCGACGCCGATCAGCAGCCGTGCCGGATCGCCGGCAACCCCTTTCGCCAGCGCCCCGGCGAGCAGCCCCATCAACAGGCCGCCGATCAGGTTGACGGCGAGCGTCCCCCAGGGAAGACGCCCGCCCACCATCGCCTGGCCCGCCAGATAGCGCATGCCGGCACCCACCGCGCCGCCCGCCATCACGAGGAAAAGATTGACCATGGCCGCGCGTAGCGCGAACCGCGCGCTTTGGGAACTCTAGCGGCCGTTATTGACGACGAGTTCGACCTGCGTGCCGGCGCCGGCCTTGCGCACGAACACCGCATAGGCGGCCTCGCCGCGCGTGCCCGCGACGACATGGCCCTCGCCATCGGCCTGATGATCGGCCGAATAGCCGGCATTGGTCGCGCGGGTATAATACCAGTCGATCACCGTCCGCACCGGGGCGCGGCTGGTGAAGCTGACGATCCGGGTCGCGCAGCCATTCTCGGCATTGCCTGCCGCCTCGACCACGTTCGCGTCCGGGTAAAGCGGCAGGTCGGCGGGCAGGCGCAGCGCCCAGCGCGTCGAATAGCTGACATTGGCGGCGCAGGCGGCCGTACGCCGGTCGCGCTGCCGCGCCGCGAGCCCGCCGAGCGTCAAGGCGTCGCGCTGCGGCTTGCAATCAGGGCAGTCGCCCTTTGCCTCGGGGGCGGATTTAGTGGCCTCGCTCACCCGTATGTCGCGCGCGACCGGAGCACCCCGCGCACCCGGCACCGGCGCGGCATAGGGCTGGCTGGGCGGGCGGATCGCGTCGCGATTGGACTGGCTTGCGAGAGCGGGGTCGACCATGATCTGGTCACGCAGCGCGCTGTTGATCGCGGGATCGCGCGCATCGGCCCGCGCATTGCCGTCGTTCAGTTCGGCGTCGAGCGCGTCGAGATTGGCATCGCCGCTCGGGCGGCTGCACGCGTTCAGCCCCAAGCACCCGAGCGCGAGCGACCCGGCGATCGCGGCGCGGCAAGTCGCACGGGCAAAAGACGATGGCTGGGAACGGCGCAGCATGGCGACGGTTCATGCCGCAATAGGGTTAAGGAAGCGTGGCAGGGTCGCCCCGCTTTCGGTGTTTCGCTCTTGTAATACACCCTTCAGCCAGCTAAGAAATGGGCATGCTCAATCTCGTCTCGATCCTGATCGGCCTCGTCGCGCTCCCGATCGCACTGGTCGGTTTCATTCCGTTGCTCGGTGCGCTGAACTGGCTGTCGATTCCGATCGCCATCGTCGGCGCCGCCGTGGGCATGCTGTCGTCGCACCGCTCGGGCCGCAACTTCAACATCTTCGTGATCGTCGTCGGCTGCGTCCGACTCTGGCTCGGCTTCGGCATTCTTTGACCACGAAAAAGGGCCCGGCGTCGCCACCGGGCCCTTCCCTTCATCCTGCGCCGAACCGGATCAGCGGCAGGTGATGTTGTTGCGGTCGACCGAGTTCCCGATCAGGCCACCGCCCAGCGCGCCGAGCACGGTGCCGAGCGTCTTCGATCCGCCCGGCGCGATCACGTTGCCGAGCACGCCACCCGCAACGCCGCCCACGATCAGGCCGGTGGTGCCGTCGCTGCGGCGGCAATAATAGCGGCCGTCATTGCCGCGATAGAGCCGGTCGTTGCTGCTCAGCCGACGTGGCTGATAATAACGGCCGTCACGATAATAGCGGTCGGCATAATAACCGCGCTGGCCGGGCGGGACCCGGTTGTAATCGTAGCGGCGATAGTCACGCCAGTCGCGGCGAACGTCGCGGCGGTCGTCGCGATACTCGCGGCGCGCGTCGCGGATGTCCTCGCGATATTCCTTGCGAGCCTCACGAACATCGCGGCGCGAATCGGCATTGCGGAGATTCTGGTAATATTCGCGGTTCGCGTCGCGGGCATTCTCGCGATATTCGCGTTCGACCTGCCGCGGCGTGCTTTGTGCCGTGGCGGGCACGGTCGTCAGGACGACCGCTGTCGTTGCGAGCGCCATCAGGGCCTTGCGCATGTTACATTCTCCTGTGGTTCAGTCCCCCCTTTCAACCGCCGGGGGCGGCAGGCGGTTGCATGAACGTAAAACAACGTTCCGTTCATCCGCCTGCCGGTTGCCGGGTCCGCGCCGCGCTGTGCCGGTCGGCTTAGCGGCAGCGCTTCTTCGCGGTCAGCGTCCGGTCGATCGCCCGGCCGGCAAGCGCACCGCCGGCGGCGCCCACGGCCGTGCCGAGCAGCCCGCCATTGTCGATCGACCGACCGATCAGCGCGCCGCCGACGCCGCCGACGATCAGGCCGGTGGTCCCGTCCGAATGGCGGCAATAGGTCTTGCCGTTGCGGGTATAGGTATAGGCACGATATTTCTTGTGCTTGGCCTCCGCCTTGGTGGGCGTGGTCAGCGCGACCGGGGGAACGACCAGTCCGGCAACCGCCAGGGCCATCATGAAATTGCGCATCGTCTGTCTCCTTGCTCCAGATTAAGAACACCGCCGTAACGCTCGCAATATTGCAGGGGTTTCATGAACCTGAAACAACAAGCGTGCAGGGCCGCGTTCAGGCAGCGCCGACCCGCCCCACAGCAAAGCCCGATCGCTCCACGATATCCACGTTATCCACAGGGCATCGACTGGCGATTGCGCTTGGCGCGACTCGCGATCGGTGACACCATCCACCTGTAAGCAGATGGTCGGACGGACGGGAAACCACCGAAAGAACAGAAGCTTAGGCCAGGAAAGTGGCGCAGGTGGCTTCGGCAAACCGCGGCAAGGTCCAGGTGGAACGGCGATCGGGAAGATCGGCAAGGCTGTCGCCTGCGACAGCGGCGCAGATGCTGACCGGGCCGCAGTTCAAAGGCATGACGACAGGCGCTTCGGCGCCGGTGGTGATGCCGATCGTTCACGGTCGACCAACCGGCGGAGGACGGAAAAGGCGCGAGCCTTGGACGGAATCGACGGTCGATGGAACGGGAGCGGTCACGCAGGGTCCAGGTCGTTCGCGATAGGGCCGTGCATGCCGCCGAAACCAGGTGGCGCGAGCGAGCGGCGAAAGCTGCGGAGGTCGCGGTGCTGAAGTCCGGCGACAGGGGGCTGGCAGCAATGCCGGCCCCCATTTATTTGGGCCGTGCCGAAAACGCGCCGTAAGGGCCGTCGTGCTTTAGCTGGGAAGTCGCGACCCGCCATCACCAAACCCTGCACATTGCAGCTGCCGACGCAGTCTGCAGCCCGTCGGCGCGACGCCGCTTGCTTTCGCCCTGCCTTTCCGCCCAAGGGTCGTTGATCGGGAGGCGGATGCGTGGACGACAATGTGGCACCGCCGTCGGCTAAGCCCGGCCGCTACCGCGGCATCGGCGCCGAAATGCTGCGCGGGATCGGCGTCGCCTATCTGCGCCTCGGTGGCTGGAAGATGGAGGGCGACTGGCCGCCGCTGGCCAAGGCGGTGCTGCTCGCGGCGCCGCACACGTCGAACTGGGACGGCGTCAACATGCTCGCTGCCGCCGGCTATTACCGGGTCGCGCTGCGCTGGATGGGCAAGCAGAGCCTGGCAACCGGGCCGTTCGGGCGGGTGATGCTGTGGCTCGGCTGCGTGCCGGTCGACCGCGGGGCGCGCCACGATGTGGTGCAGGCGATGGCTGGCGCCTTCGCCGCTGCCGACACGATGATCCTCGCCATCCCGCCCGAGGGGACGCGCAGCCTGACCCGCACCTGGAAAACGGGATTCTACCATATCGCGGTGCAGGCGCGGGTGCCGATCATCCTGACCGTGCTCGATTACGGCACCCGCACGATCCGTGTCGCCGGCGTGTTCCACCCGACGGGCGATTACGACGCCGATATCGACACGATTCGCGCGCCCTATCGTGACGCGGAAGGCAAGATTCGCGGTGCCTTCACGACCGGCGCGTGACGGGGCGACAAATGGATTGGCGGCTTTCAACCCCGAAGGTGGGCGCGTCATCGGCGCCCCGCGCCGCCGTCCACTAGCCACCGCTGCGCTCGTGGCTCGGCGCTCTCGCCCAACGCAACGCCCTTCCAAAGTCGGAAAAAGCTCTGCGAGGTTTCGCCTTGCCCGCTCTTTCACATGGTCGGTCAGTATGTTGCGCCTCGTCTCTCCGCTGCCAGGCCCTTGCGGGGGCAATGGCAACCCGCAACTTCCGCAACTTTGCACCGCCGCTTTCGTCCCGTTTGCGGACATCAGTTAGTTAGGTATATCAATGTAATGGGCCGCATTTTGATTTGGACGGAAGCTGAGATTGAGGGCCTTGAAAACGCGTGGGGCTTATCGCGCATCCTGACCGAAGTTGATGAATACGGTACGGTCACGCGCGAGCTTGGCTACAACAAGGACGGCGAAGTTGTTCACCGCCATCCGGGAGAACCTACGCGGGCTCAGCGCGGCGTTTTCGACCTAGCCAAAATTGCATCAGTAAAGGCAACCGATATGGAGCCGGCGGAGTTCGACCGGCTTTGGTACGCCAAGGTCTGCTAACCACCCTATAACGGGCATCCTTGCAGTCGCTTTGGCGGTGCGCACGAATAGTTGCTCGCCGAAGCGGTACTGCCTTGCGTGTTCCCCCGATCGACCTGACCATAAGGTTGGTCGCCTGCTCGATCTGGCCGGGTTAGAAATATTCGCGGCGATGCCCCCAGCGGCGGCTCGGCGGGCGTTGCGGCAACGCCTCCCCCCCCCCGCCCCGTTGCGCGGGCTGGCTTGCGCCGATAGCCTGTGCGGGTCGCTCTCCATTCAGCGGGATTTTCCATGCGCCTGTCTCACATCGCCATATTGCTTACTGCCGTCGCAGCGCCCGCCGCCATCGCCCGTCCGCAGGTGGCACCCGTGCCGGCTGCCACGCCGACAGCGGCGTTCACCTTCGAAAAGGTGATGATACCGATGCGCGACGGCGCGAAGATGGAAACGGTGATCCTGCGACCGACCAACGCCAAGGGGCCGCTGCCGATCCTGTTCCAGCGTACTCCTTATGGCGTGCCGCAGTCGGCGCTGCCGCGCGTGCCGGGCGGGTGGAAGGCGCTGGTCGACGACGGCTACATCTTCGTCTTCCAGTCGATGCGCGGGCGCTTCGGGTCGGATGGGGTGTTCACCCTGTCGACCGCGCTCAGTCCCAAAGGCCCCGACGAGGCGACCGATGCCTATGATGCGATCGCGTGGCTGGTGAGGAATGTGAAGGGCAATAACGGCCGCGTCGGCATGTGGGGAATCAGCTATCCCGGCTTTGCCGCCGCGATCGCGCTTGCCAAGCCGCATCCCGCGCTGAAGGCGGTCAGCCCGCAGGCGGCGTGGATCGATTACTGGCAGAATGACGATCTGCACCGCAACGGCGCGCTGCGGATGAGCTATCTGGTCGACTGGGTCGCCGCGCTCCAGCTGAAGAAGGACGGGTTCGCCGAATTCGATTATGGCGGCACCGACACCTATGATTATTTCCTGAAGCTTGGCAGTGCGGCCAATCTCGACAAGATCTGGCAGGGCCGCGCCGCGACCGCGACCGCGCTGTTCGACCATCCCGACTATGATGCCTTCTATACCAGCCAGCGCTGGTCGGACGCACTCGGCAAGACGACGGTGCCGACGCTCAACGTCGCGGGCTTCTGGGATCAGGAGGATCCATGGGGGTCGTGGCAGATCTACGCCAAACAGAAACAGAACGATCCCGATCATCTGAGCCAGATGGTGGCGGGGCCGTGGGCGCACGGATCATGGTCGGCGCCGGGCAAGGATCTGGGACGTATCCCGATTCCGGTCGACAGCCCGCAAATGTTCCGCGACGAAATCCAGGCGCCGTTCTTTCGCTACTGGCTTCACGGCAAGGGCGCGCGGCCCGATTTCGACACCCGCATCTTCCAGTCGGGATCCTGGGTGTGGAAGAATTACGAAAGCTGGCCGCCCAAGGCCGCGCAGGCGACGTCGATGTACCTGCACGCCGACGGGTCGCTCGATTTTGCCGCGCCCGCCGCCGGGGAGGCGTGCCGCAGCTACATCTCCGATCCAGCGAACCCGGTGCCGTTTCGCCCGCGCCCGATCTCGCCGACCTATCCGCGCCCCGAATGGCGGTGGTGGGAAGCCGAGGACCAGCGCTTCGTCGATCACCGGCCCGATGTGCTCAGCTATGTCTCGGCGCCGCTGACCGAGGATCTGACGGTGACCGGCAAGCTCGCCGCCGAGCTGATGGCGTCGACCAGCGGCACCGACAGCGATTTCGTCGTCAAGCTGATCGATGTGCTGCCCGAAGATGCCGAGAAGTTCGACGGCAACGCGCCGCTCGGGGCCTATACGCAGCAGCTCAACGGGTATCAGTGGCCGATCGCGATGGAGATCAGGCGCGGCCGCTTTCTTAAGGATCCGGCCGCGCCGCAGGCATTGGTGCCGGGCCGGGTGACCGCATGGGACGTGCCGCTGCGCGACCATGACCATGTCTTCAGGAAAGGCCACCGCATCATGGTGCAGATCCAGTCGAGCTGGTTCCCGGTGATCGACCGCAATCCACAGACCTTCGTTCCCAACATCGCGAAGGCGCGGCCCGAGGATTATGTGAAGGCCGAGCAAAGGGTCTGCGCCGGATCGAGGCTGGTGCTGCCGGTGATGCATTGACGCCACAGCCGTGATCGAATTGCCCGGAATGGGCGTCCAGCAGCGTAATTCGGCGGATAAAATGCCGGGGTCGCGCGTTGGACCGGCTCTCACCATGAACAATCAAATGAATTCGGTATGAAAGTCCTGATCGTAGAAGACGAGATTTTTGCGGCGCTCCACCTCGAGGATACCGTCAGGGATCTGGGTTATAGCGTCGTCGGCATCGCCCCCGACAAGCTGTCCGCCATGGAGCTTGCTGAGGCACGGCCCGACCTGGCGTTCGTCGATCTGAACCTGCGCGACGGCCTGACCGGGCCCGAAATCGCGCGCGCGCTGGCCGATCGCTTCGGCACCAAGGTGCTGATCCTGACCGCCAATCCGCGCGAGGCCGGCGAGCCGTTCGACGGCCTGCTCGGCGTGCTGACCAAGCCCTGGGAGGAGCGCGATCTCAAGCGCCACCTTGAACGCAATGGGCGGCTGAACTAGGCGTCGACCGGTACTTCGGCGCTGCGATAGATGCTCGTGACGGCAAGGGTGATCGTGACGTGCAGTCCCTCCGGCTGCCAGTCGCGCGTGATCGCACCGCCCAGCTGCCGTCCGACGCTGAGTTCCGCGAGATGGGTGCCGAACCCGGTACGGATCGGCGGGCCCGTCACGGCGGGGCCGCCGGACTCGCGCCAATCGATCGTCAGCATGTCGCCGCTGCGCGCAACGGTGATCGCGAGCCTGCCTTCGGGCGTCGACAGGCTGCCATATTTCGCCGAATTCGTCGCCAGTTCGTGAATGACGAGCGCGATCGGCGTCGCGCCGCGGTCGTCGATGGCGACATCGTCGCCGCTGATGACGACGCGGTCGCCCTCGCCGCTGCGATAGGGATTGAGCAATTCGCTGAGTAGGCCGTGGAGATGGCTTTGCCCGAACGCCGGCGCTGAATGCGGGCTGTGCGGGCGTGCGAATTCATGAGCGCGTCCCAGCGCCGCGATCCGCCCCAGCAATTCGGCCATCACCGGCCGCAACTCCGCCGCCTGACGGCCGGTGATGCTGATCAGCCCTGAAATCACCGCGAAAATGTTTTTGATCCGGTGGCTCAGCTCGCGGTTGAGCAGCTCGTTATGTTCGGCGGCAAGCTTGGTCTCGTGGATATCGGTGCAGGTGCCGATCCAGCGGTTGATCATGCCGTCGCGGTCGCGAACGGGCAGCGCGCGACCCAGCACCCAGCGATACTCGCCGCTGCGGTGCCGCAGACGGTATTCGATCTCATAGGGTTCGCCGGTTTCCAGGCTCTGCCGCCAGCGTGCCCAGGCGCGTTCCTGGTCTTCGGGGTGGAACATGCCGTTCCAGCCTTCGCCATCGGTCGATCCCTCGGGCACGCCGGTATAGGCGTACCACTGCGCATTGTAATAATCGTGGAAGCCGTCGGGGAGGGTGGACCACACCATTTGCGGCATCGCGTCGGTGAGGACGGCGAACTTCGCCTCGCTGTTGCGCAGCGCTTGTTCGGCGGCGAACTGCGCGCCGACTTCGGTATTTATCCCGAACCAGCGCATGATGGTGCCGGACGGGCCGCGCACCGGCACGACCCGGGTCAGGAAAGGCCGGAAAACCCCATCGGCGCCGCGAAGCGGAAAGGTCATCTCGAACGGCTCGCCCGCATCGATCGCCGCCGTCCATTCGGCCATCACGTCGGGCAGATGGTCGGGGTCATGCGCGATCTGCCAGCCCCATCCCTCCATCTGATCGGGGCGGGTGCCGGTGTAATCATACCAGCGCGCATTGTACCAGAAGATGTACCCGTCGCCGCGTGCCATCCAGCAAAGCGCCGGCAGGCAATCGGCGAAATGGACGAATTCGCTTTCCCGCTGCGCCGGGTCGCCGTCAGGATCGAGTTGTGCGATGGTGATCGGGTCGCGCCAATATGTCTGGGCGTGGCTGCGCGCGGGGCGATCTGATAGTCCTGCCAAGCACAATTCCCAAAACTGGTTCGCGAGGCAGCCTCGACGGGGTCCACGGACCGCCAACGATAGGCAGGCACCGGCAGAGCGTAAAGCGCGACTTGCTTGCCCTAGGTTAGGACGGCGGCGAAGCGCCCTGTCGGCGCGTCCGCTCTTGCGCGCATCAGCTTTTCAGCCGCCATCCGGTCCGGAAAATCCAGGTGATCGTCGCCAGGCACAGCAGCAGGAACAGCCCGGTCACGCCCAGGCTCCAGCCGATGCTCACATCGCCGCGCCCGAAAAAGGTCCAGCGAAAGCCGCTGATCAGATAGACGATCGGGTTGATCAGCGCGATCTGCTGCCAGGCGGGCGGCAGCATCGAGATCGAGTAGAAGGTGCCACCCAGGAAGGTCAGCGGGGTGATGACCAGCAGCGGAATGATCTGCAGCTGTTCGAAGCTGTTGGCCCAGATGCCCAGCACGAAGCCGAACAGGCAGAAGGTGATGGCGGTCAGCATCATGAAGGCGACCATATAGACCGGATGCGCGATCGGCAGCGCGACGAAGAGATGCGCGGTCGCGAAGATGACGAGGCCGAGGATCATCGACTTGGTTGCCGCCGCGCCGACATAGGCCAGCACCGTTTCGACCGGCGACAGCGGTGCCGACAGCAATTCGTAGATCGTCCCCGACCATTTCGGCAGGTAGATGCCGAAGCTCGCATTGCCGATCCCTTCGGTCAGCATCGACAGCAGCATCAGCCCCGGCACGATGAAGGCGCCATAGGGGACACCGTCGACGGTGTTGATCCGCCCGCCGATCGCCGATCCGAACACCACGAAATAGAGCGCGGTGGTGATGACCGGCGTCGCAAGGCTGGTGAGGATCGTGCGGCGGAAACGCGCGAGTTCGAAGCGATAGATGGCGGCGACGCCGGCCCAGTTGAACCCGTTCATGCCGCCACGTCCTGCGCGCGCGCCGGTTGCCCCTCGCCGTGGAGCAGCCCGACGAAAATGTCCTCGAGCGAGCTCTGCCGGGTATTGATGTCCTTGTACGCGATGCCCGCGTCGCCGATCGCGCGCAGCAGCCCGGCAATGCCGGTGCGCTCCTGCCCGGCTTCGAACACATATTCGAGCTCGTGCCCGCCATCCTTCAGCACCGGCGCCCAGTCGGCCAGCGCGGCCGGCACCGCATCGAGCGGCTCGGCAAGCGAGACGGTCAGCGTCCGCTTGCCGAGCTTGCGCATCAGCGTCGCCTTGTCCTCGACGAGGATCAGCCTGCCTTTCAGGATCACGCCGACGCGGTCGGCCATTTCCTCGGCTTCCTCGATATAATGGGTGGTCAGGATGATCGTCGTGCCCTGATCGCGCAGCCGCCGCACCAGCGCCCACATGTCGCGGCGCAGCTCGACATCCACACCGGCGGTCGGCTCGTCGAGGAACAGGATTTCGGGCTCGTGGGCGAGTGCCTTGGCGATCAGCACCCGCCGCTTCATGCCGCCCGACAGCGCCATGATCTTGGCATCGCGCTTGTCCCACAGCGACAGGTCGCGCAGCACTTGTTCGATATGTGCGGGGTTTGGCTTGCGGCCGAACAGGCCACGGCTGAAGGTGACGGTGTCGATCACCCGCTCGAACGCGTCGGTCGACAGCTCTTGCGGCACCAGCCCGATCCGGTAGCGCGCCTGACGATAGTCGCGCGCGATGTCGTGGCCCGCGACGCTGACGCTCCCGCCGCTCGCGGTGACGATGCCGCACACGATCGAGATGAGCGTCGTCTTGCCCGCGCCGTTGGGGCCGAGCAGCGCGAAAATCTCGCCCTTGCCAATCGACAGGTCGACATGGTCGAGCGCGGTCAGGCCCGAGGCATAGGTTTTGGTGAGGCCGGAAATGGCCAGGATCGGTGCCAAGGCTGTCGCATCCCCGCTCTTGTGAGCAGCGGAGATAGGGGCGCGGGGCCGCTGGCGCAACGACGCCGCGGCCTTGAGTTTCGATGTCGCCATGACCGCGCGATCCTCGGGTCGACGCGCCGGGTGAGCAAAGGCCGCCTCAGCGCTTCGTCCGCGCTTCCGCCACCAGCCGCTTGAGCTCCTCGAGCGGGAGTGCCGACGAGATCACATCGTCGCCGATCACCCAGGACGGCGTGCCGCTCATCCCCAGCTTCTTGGCGATGTCGAGATTGCGCGACAGCTCGGCTTCGATCCGGGGAGAGGCGGCAGCGGCCTTCACCTTCGCCATGTCGAGCCCGGCGGCGGCGATCGCGGCGGCAAGGGTGGTGTCGCTCACCGGGCCGCCGGCGTAGAGCGCTTCGTGGAATTCGCGGAACTTGCCCATGTCGGCGGCGACCAGGCTGTAGCGGGCCGCGGTCGCGCTCTCGGCCGACAGGATCGGCCAGTCGCGATAGACGATGCGCAGCCCGCTGTCGCTTCCAAGCAGCGCGTCGACGACGGGCAAGGTCGCGCGGCAATAGCCGCAATTATAGTCGAAATATTCGACGATCGTCACATCGCCCTTGGGGTTGCCGGCCCAGGCATTGCCAAAGGGTTCGACGATCGCGGCGCGATCGGCATCGATCGCCTTGCCGGTCTCACGGCGGCGCAGCGCGCTCGACGCTTCGACCAGCACTTCGGGATGGCTGATCAGATAGTCGCGGACGATGCGTTCGGTCTGGACGCGCTCGACCCCGCCCTTGAGCGGCCCGTACCGGCTGGCCACATGGACCGCGCCCGCACCGAGCACGCCACCGCCAAGCGCGACCGCCGCCAACAGGCCAGCCTTCAACGCCGCCCCCTGCGCTGATCGTCGATTACATTCTGGGTCAGCAGCACCAGATCCTGCGCGCGGATCCAGTCGGGCGTGTTGGGCGGCAGTCCAGCGAGCGCCCCCCGCGCGCTGAAAGAGGCGGTGCGCAGGTCGCCGTTGAGCGCGGCGCGTTCGGCCGTTGCCAGCAAGGCGCGCGGCTGATCGCCCTTGCGTTCATAGACCACGCCGAGCTGGAACCAGGCGAACGGATTCTCGTCGTCGCGGCCGACCGCCTGACGCAGCACCTTTTCCGCTTCGGGAAAATTGGCCGGCTTTTCGGTCGCGATCAGCGCGTGGCCAAAGGTCGTCGCGATCAGCGGCTGGTAATTGCTGCGCTCGGTCGCTTCGCGCAGCGGCACGATCGCCTGTTCGGGCTGGCCCGATTCGAGCAGGATCTGGCCCTTGATCTCCAGGAAATAGGGGTCGTGCGGGTAAGCCTTGACCAGCGCGTCGGCCTCCGCATTGGCTTTGTCGGGATAGCCGCCGCGATGATAGGCATAGGCGCGCGCATAATGCGCATAGATGCTCTGGTTTTCGACCGGATACTCGACCAGCGTGCGCTGCGGCTCGTTGACGAAGCCCGCCAGTTTCGCCTTTACGCGTCTGAACCGGTCCTCGAGCGCGGGGTCGGTCGGCTTGTTCCAGAAAGGCGACGACATCAGCGTTTCGGAAAGCGTCGCGACGCGCTCACCGCTCAGCGGATGGCTCTGCGCGAACGGGTCGATATTGGTGTAGCCTGCCCGGAATTCGAGATTCTGGAGCTTTTTGAAAAATTCGAGGATACCGCGCCCGCTCAGGCCGGCGGTCTGCAGGAATTTGGCGCCGGTCGCGTCGGCGGTCGCTTCCTGGACGCGGCTGAAGGCGAGATATTTGCCGACCGCCGCCTGCTGCCCCGCCGCGATGATTCCGGCGGCGCCCTCGCCCGATCCGGCGGCCGCCGCGGCGATGCCGAGGACGAGGCTGACGATCTGGATCGCGAGCGCGGGCTTGATCCCGGCATCGGCGAGCGGGACATGCCCGTCGGCGATATGGCCGAGTTCGTGCGCGATCACGCCCTGGACCTGCGACGCATTGTCGGCAGCGGCGATCAGTCCCGAATGGACATAGACGGTCTGGCCGCCCGCGACGAAGGCGTTGACCGACGGATCGCCAATCAGCACGACCTTGACGTTGCGTGGTGATAGCCCCGCCGCGATGATCAGCGGGCGCGACATTTCGTCGAACATCGCCTCGGTCTCGGCATCGCGCAGCAGCGACTGCGCCTGCGCCGGCTGGGCGAAGGCAAGGAGCGACAGCGACAGCGCGGCGATCAGCTTCTTCATGGGGCGGGTATCGGCCAATTCGAAGCGCGGTTCAACGTCCGCGAGCCGGTGGGGCACTCGACCGGACGCAATCGCGCCCGGTCGAGCATCATCGCGTCACGCGCCGAAGGTGCGCTGCCACCAGCCGCGCCGGGGGGCGGCGCCCTGACCGGCATCGGCGGTCGCCGCTGCCGCCACCGGGGCTTCATCGGTCGCCTCGGGTTCGGCGTCGGCCGGCACATCGGCGGCGTCGGGCGCTGCTTCCACAGCACTGTCGGCCTTTTTGCGGGTCGTGCGGCGCTTGGGCTTTGCGGCTTCCTCGGCTGGCGCCTCTGCAGGCGTGTCGGCCGGCGCTGCGTCGGCCACCGCTTCGTCGGCCTCGGTCTTTTTGCGACGGCTCCGCTTCGGCTTCGGCGTCTCGGCATCGACCGCCGCCGCCTCGGATGCGGCCGGGGCCGTCAGCTCCGCGGTTGCGGTCGCAGCCTCGGCAGCCTTGCCCCGCGCCCGGCGGGGACGCTTGGCGGCCGGTGTCTCGACGGGCGCCTCGTCGGCGGGAACCGCAACGGCTTCCGCCGGGTCGTCTGCGGTGTCACCATCGAGCGGAGCGGGTGCCTCGCCCTCGATACGATCGCCACGCCGGCCACGCCGGCCGCGCCGACCGCGACGGCGGCGGCTGCCCGCCTCATCGTCGGGCCGGTCGCCATCCGCTGCGGCATCGACGGTATCGTCGGAGACGACGGCATCGTCGCCATCGGCCTCGCCAGCCTGACCGTCGCCCTCGAAGCGTTCGCCGGGGGCATCGCCACGCTCGCCCCCCTCGGCCGCGCTGCGACCGCGCCGACCGCGCCGACGCCGCCGCTTGCGGCGCGGGCCGTCGCCACCGTCGCCCGATCCTTCGGCGCGATCCTCGCGGGCCCCGCGTGCTTCACGCGGGCGCTCGGCCGGTTCCTCCTCTTCCTCGACTTCTTCTTCGACCTCTTCCTCGATCTCGTCGAGGCCATCATCGGGATCGACAAAGGCCGGTGCGAAGCGCGGCGTGTGCGCGGGCGGCGGGCCCGAAGCCTCGACCGCCATGCGCGCGCCTTCGCGCTCGCCGTCGGACAGCACCTCGACCGTCACGCCATAGCGTTCCTCGATCTCGGCGAGTTCGCCGCGCTTGCGGTTGAGCAGGTAAAAGGCCGCTTCCTGGCTCGCGCGCAGCGTGATGATCGATCCGCGACCGCGTGCCGCTTCGTCCTCGATCAGGCGCAGCGCCGACAGTCCGGCGGAGGAGGCGGTGCGGACAAAGCCCGAGCCTTCGCAATGCGGACAGGGGCGTGTGGACGCCTCGAGCACGCCGGTGCGCAGCCGCTGGCGGCTCATTTCCATCAGGCCGAAGGACGAGATGCGACCCACCTGGATGCGGGCGCGATCGTTCTTCATCGCCTCCTTCATCGCCTTTTCGACTTTGCGGACGTTGGAGTTGTTGTCCATGTCGATGAAGTCGATGACGACGAGGCCAGCCATGTCGCGCAGGCGGAGCTGACGCGCGATTTCCTGCGCCGCCTCCAGATTGGTCGCGGTCGCGGTCTGTTCGATATTATGCTCGCG
The DNA here is from genome assembly GCA_002863155.1 of Sphingomonadaceae bacterium. GTDB lineage: Bacteria > Pseudomonadota > Alphaproteobacteria > Sphingomonadales > Sphingomonadaceae > Sphingomonas. The sequence goes on from PKED01000215.1 coordinate 28,149, forward strand.
GGTCGAGCGGCCGGAGTTGATGTCGATCGACACCAGCGCCTCGGTCGGGTTGATCACCAGATAGCCGCCCGATTTGAGCTGGACGACCGGGTGATACATCGCCGCCAGCTGATCCTCGACATTGCTGCGTTGGAACAGCGGCACGGGGTCGCTGTAATGCTTCACGCGGCGGGCATGGCTCGGCATCAGCAGCTTCATGAACTGCTTGGCCTGGGCATAGCCTTCGTCGCCCTCGACGATCACCTCGTCGATATCCTTGTTGTAGATGTCGCGGATCGCCCGCTTGATCAGGTCGCTGTCGCCATAGACGAGCGCGGGCGCCGACGACGCGAGCGTCTTTTCGCGGATCTCGTCCCACAGTCGCGCGAGATAGTCGAAATCGCGCTTGATCTCGACCTTGGTGCGCTGGAGCCCGGCCGTGCGGACGATGCAGCCCATCGACGGCGGCAGTTTCAGGTCCGCCATGATCGACTTCAGCCGCTTGCGATCGGCCGCGTTCGAGATTTTCCGGCTGATGCCGCCGCCATGGCTGGTGTTGGGCATCAGCACGCAATAGCGGCCGGCAAGGCTGAGATAGGTGGTGAGCGCAGCGCCCTTGTTGCCGCGTTCTTCCTTGACGACCTGGACCAGCAGCACCTGGCGCCGGCGGATCACGTCCTGGATCTTGTAGCGGCGGCGCAGGTTCATCCGCCGTTCGCGCAGCGCGTCGACATCGTCGCCGCCGTTCGACTTGCGGCGGCGGCGCGGCGCGTCTTCGCCGTCGCTGGCGGTTTCGGAATCGCCGTCTTCGTCGTGCCGGTCGGCGGCGTCGCCGTCGGCGTCCTCGTCGCCATCCTCGTCATCGTCATGTTCGGCGCGCAGCGCGGCTTCCTCGGCGGCGTGTTCCGCTTCCTCGCGGAGCAGCGCCTCGCGGTCTTCCTTCGGGATCTGATAATAATCGGGGTGGATTTCGCTGAAGGCCAGGAAACCGTGGCGGTTGCCGCCATAATCGATGAACGCGGCCTGGAGCGACGGCTCGACGCGCGTCACCTTGGCCAGATAGATATTCCCCTTGAGCTGCTTGCGCTCGGCGGATTCGAAATCAAACTCTTCGATTCGTGTTCCCTTGACGACGGCGACGCGGGTTTCCTCCCGGTGCCGTGCGTCGATCAGCATACGCATGGTCATTCAATGGTCTCCGTGCGCGCGCGGCGCCGGCAAGCGGGTTTCGCGCGCGAGATGGCACCTGCTGGGCGGCGACGACGCGGCCTGCCCCAGTCGGATGCGGGATGATGAGATATGTGTCTGCCCGCATTGCCTGCGGCCCTCGCGGGGCCGCTTGAACCGTCGCGACCGCATACCCGCCGGCGGGAGCCGGTCGGTGTGCAGGGCGAGGGGAATGCAGCATGCGGGCTTCAACCTGGATAAACCGCCAGTGGGCGCGGACGGCCCGGCAGCGGTGACTTACCGGCGCCAAACTGTAAAGTTCGGGCCGATATGGACCTGCCTAGCATCAGCTTGCCCGTGCAGCAACCGGCATGAAATTGCCGCGCGGCGGCAAGAATATGCCGAACGCCGCGTTAACCGCCTCCTTTCACGACGATTTGAGGCGGGGATGGCAGATCGAGGGCAACGACAGTCATTCACAGGCGGAGTTCCCCCGCAATGCCTTTTCGCTGGACCGGCGGCATTCCCGCGCGGCAATACGCCGCTGTGTCATTCTTCCTGGCCTTGCTGACTTTGTGGTTCGGCGGCACCCCGGCCTGGGCGGCGACGGTTGAGCGGATCGAAATCGGCGCCGACCGGGTGGTCGTGCATTTCGATGCCCGCGTCGCCGGTGCGACCGCGCTGATGCTCGCCGGGCCGCAGCGGATCGCGATCGACGTGAAGGGGGCAGCGCCCGGCGGACAGGCGGATGTCGACGGTCCGGTGGTGCGGGTGCGCCAGGGGATTCAGGAAGACGGCGCCCGGATCGTGCTCGAT
>PKED01000013.1 GCA_002863155.1 Sphingomonadaceae bacterium
AAAAACGAAATGATTACGGGGAGCAACAAGTTGACCGAACCCGCACCGGGCGCCACGGCGCAGAGTCCGTTAAAGACGCCCGCCTATGCCTGGTACGTGCTGGCCGTGCTGTTCGTCGTCTATGTGCTCAATTTCGTCGACCGGCAGATCATTTCGATCCTTGCCGAGGACATCAAGCGCGACCTGAACCTGCGCGACGAGGATCTGGGTTTTCTCTACGGAACGGCGTTCGGCGTGTTCTACGCGCTGTTCGGGATTCCGCTCGGGCGGCTGGCGGACAACTGGCACCGTGTCCGGCTGATGACGCTGGGTCTGGCACTGTGGTCGACGATGACCGCGCTATCGGGCTTCGCGCGCAACGGCACCGCGCTGGCCGGCGCGCGGATCGGCGTCGGCATCGGCGAGGCGACCGCGAGCCCGTCGGCCTATTCGCTGATTTCGGACTGGTTTCCGCGCCGCCTGCGCGCGACCGCGCTCGCCATCTATTCGGCCGGGCTTTATGTCGGCGGCGGCATTTCGCTCGGGATCGGCGGGCTGATCGTCAAGGGCTGGAACAGCGCCTATCCCGGCGGCGGACCGCTCGGGCTGGTCGGGTGGCAGGCGGCGTTCCTGATCGTCGGCCTGCCCGGGCTGCTGCTCGCGCTCGTCATCTTCACCCTGCGCGAGCCGCCACGCGGCCAATCCGAAGGGTTGCCGCCGCCCGCGCCGCACCCGGCGCCGTTCGCCGCCTTTCTGCAGGAACTCGTCACCATCGTGCCGCCGCTGACCCTGATCGGCGCGGCGCAAGGGGGCACGCGCGCCTTTGCCGGCAACCTTGCCGGCCTCGCGCTGATCGCGGGCATCGTCAGCGCGCTGGTTGCGCTTGGCGAGCCGGTGCCGCAATGGGTCGCGATCGGTATCGGCGTCTATGCGGTATTTTCCTGGGCAAGCGCCCTCAAACGCCGCGACGCGCCGACCTTTGCGCTGATCGTCGCCAACCCCGCCTTCCTGTTCACGGTGGTCGCTTACGGGCTGAACGCGTTCCTCAGCTACACGGTGACTTTCTGGGCGCCGCCCTATGCGATCCGCGTGCTGGGGGCGACCCCGGCCGAGGCCGGATTCATCATTGGCGGCATGGGCGCGATGTCGGGCTTTCTGGGCGTGACGATCGGCGGCCTGGTCGCCGACCGGCTGCGCCAGCGCCATCCCGCCGGGCGGCTGATGGTGGTGATGTTCGGCGCGGTGGTGCCCTCGCTCGCGATCGCGACCGCGTTCACGACCACCGACGTTACGCTGTTCTACATCATGCTGTTCCCGGCCCAGGCCTGTGCGAGCTGCGCGCTGGGCGCGGCGGCGGCGACCACGCAGGATCTGGTCATGCCGCGGATGCGCGGCACCGCGACCGGCACCTTCCTGATCGGCACGACGCTGCTCGGCCTTGCGCTCGGCCCCTATCTCGCCGGGCGCGTCTCGACCCTGTCGGGCAGCCTGTCGGGCAGCCTGTCGGTCGGCGTGCTGACGATGCTGGTCACGGTGCCCGTCACGCTGGCGGCGGCGATCATGGCCTTCCGCCTCGTCCCCGCCGCCGAAGCCAATCGCGAGGCGCGAGCCAGGGCGGCGGGCGAAGTGATCGGCTGATCGGCGATCAGCTCTTGGCGAAGACCCCGCAGGCGATGCGGGCGCCGCTGTTGCCCGACGGATCGGTCATCAGATCGTCGGCCTTGGCGTGGATGACCATCGCGCTGCCATCGGCATCGAACAGCCCGTCGAACAGCGCGCCGGGCACGGTCGCGCCCACCGTGCCGCGCCGATCGGTGCCGATCACGAGATTGGGCAGGTCGCCTTCGTGCGGGCCCATCGCGTTCATCGATCCATGCTTGGTGCCGGTCGGGTTCCAGTGGCCGCCCGCCGTCATATAGTCCGGGCCGTCGCAGCGACCGACGGTGTGGATATGGACGCCGTGATCGCCCGGTTCGATCCCGCTCGCGTCGATCGTGACGCGGAGCCCGCCTTCGACTTCACGCACGCTCGCGCGGCCGACTTCGCGGCCATCGGGCGCCTTGAGCATCGCCACCGCGACCCGGCCCGCCGGCAATGCGGTGCCGATCCGCTTGGCATCGGTATCGCAGGCGGCAGTCGCGCCCAGCGCCAGCATGGTCAGTCCGGTCATGATGATACGCATTGCCCAATCTCCTGTTCGCCACCCGCGCCCGGACGGCACCATAGCCGGTCCCGGCGCGCAGCCATAGCGCCGCCACGCCAATATCGGTGCGGCGCACGCGCGTCCCCGTCCGTCCGGCAACCGCAGGGCGCGGCGAGGTGGCAGCCGACCCGCCCCACCACTCTACGCAAACGCATTACGGGACATTCCGGTCCGTGCTCCTTCTTGACCCCCCTCGCCTGCCTGCCCCATAGCGGCACGATGGAAGCGGCTATTCCCATCGAAGACATGGCGTTCGAAGACGCGCTGAAGGAACTCGAACGCATCGTCGTGCGGCTGGAAAGCGGCGACGAGCCACTCGACGCATCGATCGCGCTTTATGAACGCGGCAATTTGCTGCGCCGTCGCTGCGCCGAACGGCTCGACGCGGCGCAGGCGCGAATCGAAGCGATCCGCCTCGACCCAGAAGGGCGGCCGACCGGAACCTCCTCCTTTGCAGCGGGCTGATACCGACATGGCTGAGGCCTCCACGACGCTGAAGACGGCGCTCAACGACGTTGCGACGGAAGTCGATCGCCGCTTCGACCTGCTGCTCGAAGTGCCGGACGATCCGCGCGCCGACCTGTACCGCGCGATGCGCCACGCCGCGATCGGCGGCGGCAAGCGGCTGCGGCCGCTGCTGACCCATGCGACCGCCAAGCTGTTCGGCGTCGATCCCGATTGTTCGGGCCGTGCGGGGCTCGCGATCGAATGCATCCATGTCTATTCGCTGATCCACGACGATCTGCCGGCGATAGACAATGACGACATGCGGCGCGGCAAGCCGACCGTCCACAAGGTGTTCGACGAAGCGACTGCGATCCTGGCCGGCGACTGCCTGCACGCGCTCGCTTTCGAGGTGCTGGCCGACCCGGCGACCCATGCCGATCCGTTCGTGCGCGCCGAACTCGTGCTCGATCTCGCCCGCGCGGCCGGCCCTGCGGGCATGGCCGGCGGCCAGATGATGGACATCGAGGCCGAACGGTCGAATTTCGATCTGCCCGCTGTCACCCGGCTCCAGGCGCTGAAGACCGGCGCGCTGATCGCAAGCGCGGTCGAAGCGGGCGCGATCCTCGGCAAGGTGCCGCCGGAGGGGCGCACCGGCCTGCGCGGCTATGCCCGCGATGTCGGCCTCGCCTTCCAGATCGCCGACGACCTGCTCGATCACGAAGGCGACGAGGCGAAGATGGGCAAGCGGCTCCACAAGGATGCCGACGCGGGCAAGGAAACCTTCCTCTCGCTGCTCGGTGTCGACCGGGCGCGCGAACAGGCGCGGATGCTGGTCGATCAGGCGCTGACTCACCTCAACAGCTATGGCACCGAGGCCGACCTGCTGCGCGAGATCGCCCGTTTCACGCTGGAACGCGACCGTTGAGCGTCCGCACCGGCGTTTATCCGGGCACGTTCGACCCGGTGACGCTCGGCCATATGGACATCATCCGGCGTGGCGCGAAGCTTGTCGACAGGCTGGTGATCGGCGTGACGACCAACCCGTCCAAATCGCCGATGTTCACGCTCGAGGAACGGATGGCGATGGTCCAGCGCGAAGTCGCGGACGTGGCCGGCGAAATCCACGTCGTCAGTTTCGATTCGCTGCTGATGCATTTCGCCGAGCGCGAAGGCGCCAGCGTCATCGTGCGGGGCCTGCGCGCGGTCGCCGATTTCGAATATGAATATCAGATGGCGGGCATGAACCAGCAGCTGAACAACCGGATCGAGACGGTGTTCCTGATGGCCGATGTCGCACTCCAGCCGATCGCGTCGCGCCTCGTGAAGGAAATCGCGATGTTCGGCGGCGACATCCGCCGGTTCGTGACGCCCGCCGTCAACGACGATGTCGTCGCGCGGGTCAACCGGATCGGCCGCAAGGGCAGCTGATCGCACCGATCGCGGCACCACGCCGATACAGGCGTTGGCGCCCTTTGCAATTTGCTCTAAGCGCCATCGGGGTCGGGCCCCGGCGCCGACGACCTCGACCTGGAAGTTGTGGGGATGTGATGCGTTTTCTTGTCTGCTTGTTCGCTGCCCTCGGATCGCTGCTGGCGACGCCCGCGCTTGCTCAATATGTGCCGAGCATCCACCCCGCGCCGCCGGTGAATGACAAGGAAAACCTGCTCTATCTCGACCTGTCGACCGGTGGACGGGTCACGATCGTGCTGCGTCCCGACGTCGCGCCGATGACGGTCGAACGGATCAAGACGCTGACGCGCCGCCATTTCTATGACGGGCTGCTGTTCCACCGCGTCATCGACGGCTTCATGGCGCAGACCGGCGACCCGAAGGGCAATGGCACCGGCGGCTCCGACCTGCCGGACCTGAAAGCCGAGTTCAATTATCTGCCGCATGTGCGCGGCGCTGTGTCGGCCGCCCGCGCGCAGGACGAAAACAGCGCGAACAGCCAGTTTTTCATCATCTTCGAACCGACCCTGAAGCTCGACCGCAAATATACCGTGTTCGGCCGCGTCATCGACGGCATGCAATATGTCGACGCGATCGCGCGCGGCGAGCCGCCGATCGACCCCGCGAAGATCGAGCATGCCTGGATCGCGGCGGACAACCCCCCGGCCTATACACCCGCGCCCCCCGCGCCGGCGGCGAGCGCGGGCGCCGATCTGGGCCCGGAAGTGACTCTGCCCGGCGCCAAGCCCGCCACCGCGCCCAAGCCGACCCCGCCGGCCGCCGCGACCGCGCCTGCGAAGCCGCCGCGGCGCCGCTGAACACGCGCGAGTCCGCCGCCCCGGTGCGCACGCTGGTGATCGAAACGGCGACCGCTGCCTGCTCGGTCGCGCTGATCGAGGGCGACGCGCTGATCGCTGAAGCGCATCAGGTCGTCGGGCGCGGCCATGCCGAACAATTGCTGCCGATGATCGCCGCCCTGCCCGATGACGGGCGCGCGCCCGCGATCCTGGTCGATTGCGGCCCCGGCAGCTTCACCGGCATCCGCGTCGGCCTGGCGGCGGCGCGCGCGCTCGCCTTTGGCTGGGGAGCGACGCTAGCCGGCTATTCGTCGCTGCCGCTGATGGCCGCCGCCGCCTTTGCCGACCGGCCCGACCGCACCGCGCTCGCGGTCGCGATCGAGGGCGGGCATGGCGAGTTGTTCGTGCAGTCCTTTACCGCGCCGCTCGCCGCAGATGCGCCGCCCGTCTCGCTCAGGCCCGATACGGCACTCACCGTCGTCGCTTCCCTGCCGGTCATCGGCAGCGGCAGGCGCTGGCTGGTCCCGCTGGCAGGCGATCTCGACGGCGAGGACCGGCTGCCGAGCGCCGCCGATGCGCGATTGCTGCCCGCCTCGTTCCGCGCGCTTGCGCCGCATCCGCTCTACGGGCGCGCGCCCGACGCCAAACCGGCGTCCACGCCATGCTGAACCTCATCGATCTGCGACATGGTACGGCAGCGGACCTGGGCGTGGTCGACACCATCATGCGGCGTGCGTTCGATCCGCGGTTCGGCGAAGCATGGACACGCGGCCAGTGCCTGGGGATCATGGCGATGCCGGGCGTGTGGCTGACCATCGCCAGCATCGACGGCAGCCCGGCCGGCTTTGCCATGGCGCGCGCCCAGGCCGATGAATGTGAACTTTTACTCCTCGCCACCGACCCGGCGGTGCGGCGAAATGGTGTCGGAAGTGCCCTATTGCGCTCGGTCCTAAACGAAGCGCGGAGTCGGTCGCTCAAGCACGTCTTCCTGGAAGTACGCGCGGGCAACGAAGCGATTGAACTTTATCGCTTATCGGGCTTCGTCAAAGTCGGCGAGCGACGCAATTATTACCGCGGCCAACAGGCTCAGCTATTTGACGCCTATACGTTTCGCTGTCAGATCGTTTAGTTTTGGGGCACTCTTCTGTGATTTTTGCTTGCGTCACTTGGCGCATCGTAGGATAGGCGCGGTGTCAAGGCCTATTTATGCCTTACGGGATATGAAGGAACCAAAATGGACACACGCACCGATATGCAGGAAACCTGGATCACCTTGACTGCCGACATCGTCGCCGCTCATGTGAGCAACAACAGCGTCGCCGTGTCTGATCTTCCGGCGCTGATCGCCAATGTGCATAATGCTCTGGCTGGTCTTGGCAGCCCGGTGGCCGAACCCGAAGTGAAGCAGGAACCCGCCGTTTCGGTGCGCGCGTCGATCAAGCCCGACTACATCGTCTGCCTCGAAGACGGCAAGAAGCTGAAGATGCTCAAGCGCCACCTGATGACGCATTATCAGATGACGCCGGAACAGTATCGCGCCAAGTGGAACCTGCCGGCCGACTATCCGATGGTCGCGCCCAACTATGCCGAACAGCGCCGCACGCTGGCCAAGAAGATCGGCCTCGGCACCAAGCGCCGCAAGACGACGCGCTGAGCCGCCATGCCTGCTCCCGCCGCGGATCCTTGCGATCGGGCGGGAGCACTTTGCGGCGCCGCGCTTCGCCGCTACACTGGCCCGGTCAACTGAATCGGGCGAGGACCATTGCCGCGGAAAATCGATCTTGAGGCGCTGTGCAATCAAAAGGGGTTGCGGATCACCGATCAGCGCCGTGTGATCGCCCGCGTCCTGTCCGACGCCGAGGACCATCCCGACGTCGAAAAGGTCTATGAGCGCGCCTCCGCGATCGACCCGGGAATCTCGATCGCGACCGTATATCGCACCGTCCGATTGTTCGAGGAGGCGGGCATCCTCGACCGCCACGATTTCGGCGACGGCCGCTCGCGCTACGAGCCTGCGCCCGAGGCGCATCACGATCATCTGATCGATGTCGAAACCGGCAAGGTGATCGAATTCGTCGACCCCGAGCTCGAACAATTGCAAAAGCTGATCGCCGAACGGCTTGGCTTCCGCCTCGTCGACCACCGGATGGAGCTCTACGGCGTTGCCCTTGAACGCAAGGGCTGACGCCGCCGGCTGGCTCCGCCTATCGCTGCGTACCTTCCTGCTGGCCGTGCTGGTCTTCGGCTGCGTCGTGCCGCATTGCCTGTGGCGGCTGGTCCGCCTGCCGTCGCCCTGGCCGCGCTGGTTCATGATCGGCACCGCAAGGCTGTGCGGCGTGCGCCGCCGCACGGTCGGCGTGCCGCTGAAGCGCGACGTCTTCTTCGTGTCCAATCACCTGAGCTGGCTCGACATCCCGGTCATCGCCAGCGCCAATGGCACCGCCTTCATCGCCAAGCACGAACTGGCCGAAGCCCCGGTCGTCGGCTGGCTCGCCAAGATGAACCGCACCGTCTTCGTCAGCCGCGCCGACCGGATGGGCGTCGCCGAACAGATCAACCAGCTGCGCGACGCGCTCGCCGATGTGTGGGCGATCACGATCTTCCCCGAAGGCACGACCACCGACGGTCTGTCGCTGCTGCCGTTCAAGCCCTCGCTGCTCGCCGTGCTCGATCCGCCGCCGCCGGGCATCATGGTTCAGCCGGTGGCGATCGATTATGGCGCGGTCGCCCAGGAAATCGCCTGGGTCGGCGTCGAGGCGGGGCAGGACAATGCGGTCCGCGTGCTGAGCCGCAAGGGCAGCTTTCCGGTGACGGTGCATTTCCTGGAGCCGTTCAACCCGCGCGATTTTCCCGGGCGCAAGGCGATCAGCGCCGAAGCCCGCCGCCGCATCGCCGAGGCGATGGAGCACAACCTCGGCCACCCGCTCCGCCCCTTCCCCGGCCACGACGCCCTGGCGACGGTGCCGCCGGGGGTGGCGTACGAGGTGCCCGAAACGACTGAGACGTCGCTGCCGGGCTGAGTGTCTTGCCTCTGCACCAATCCCGTGCTTGCTCGCGGGCGTATCGCTGACGTGAAGGAGGGGGTTCGATGACCATGTTGCAAGCGATCACATCGCCGGTTCTGATCATGGCGGCAGCATCCGCGGTGCCCCCGGCCCAGGCGGCAATGCCTGCCCCCCTGATCGGGGCATGGTCGGTCGACGTGAGCCGATTGCCGATCCCGCCCGGGGACCGGCCGAAGCGCGTCGTCATCACCTTCGACAGGACCGGCAGCGACAGGCTCCACATCGATGTCGAGATCGTCGATCCGGCCGGCAGGGCGACTCACCAGACTTCGACCAGCGACCTGGCCGGCTCGCCGACCGCGATCGAGAACGGTCTCGAGGCCGATATCGTCAGCGCGAAGTCGCCGGCGCCGAACGTGCTGGTCCTGGCACTTGGCAAAGGTGGCATCGCAGCATCGACCCGTATCTATGCCGTCCAGCCGGGCGGGCGGACGATGATCGAGACGTCGGTCTATTTCGGCGAGGACGGCAAGCCGATCATGCGGACGAACTATTTCACGCGGATCAAATAAGCGCCTATAGGCCGCGCCAATTATGAAGACCGCCACCAAGACCTTCCACGTCAAATCTTTCGGCTGCCAGATGAACGTCTATGACGGCGACCGGATGGCCGAGCTGATGACCGCGCAGGGGATGACCGCGACCGACGACCCGTACGGCGCCGATCTCGTCATCCTCAACACCTGCCATATCCGCGAGAAGGCGACCGAGAAGGTCTATTCGGACATTGGCCGCCTGAGGAAGCACGGCGACGACCCGATGATCGCCGTCGCCGGGTGCGTGGCGCAGGCGGAGGGCGAGGAGATCGTCCGCCGCGCAAAGGTCGATGTCGTGGTTGGCCCGCAGGCTTATCACAACCTTCCCGATCTGGTCGCACGCGCGAGCCGGGGCGAAGCTGCGCTCGACACCGACATGCCGGTCGAGCTCAAATTCGGCCACCTCCCCGCCCGCCGCCGCGTGCCGCCCGGCGCCTTCCTCACGGTGCAGGAGGGGTGCGACAAATTCTGCACCTATTGCGTCGTCCCGTATACCCGCGGTGCCGAAGTCAGCCGCCCGTTCGCCGCCATCGTCGACGAGGCAAAGGCGCTGGTCGATGCCGGCGCGAAGGAGATCACGCTGCTGGGCCAGAACGTCAATGCCTGGGAGGATGACGGGAAGGGCCTGCACGACCTGATCGCCGCGCTCGACCGGATCGCGGGGCTCGCCCGAATCCGCTACACGACAAGCCACCCCAACGACATGGCCGACGGCCTGATCGCCGCGCACCGCGACGTCGCCAAGCTGATGCCCTTCCTGCATCTGCCGGTGCAATCGGGCAGCGATCGCATCCTGAAGGCGATGAACCGCAGCCACAGCCGCGACGGCTATCTCCGCCTGCTCGACCGCGTCCGCGCCGCGCGCCCCGACATTGCGCTGTCGGGCGACTTCATCGTCGGCTTCCCCGGCGAGACCGACGCCGATTTCGCCGAAACGCTGAGCCTCGTCGACGCGGTCGGCTACGCCCAGGCATTCAGCTTCAAATATTCCCCGCGTCCCGGCACTCCCGCCGCGACGATGGAAGATCAGATCGCTCCCGAGGTGATGGACGATCGCCTGCAACGCCTGCAAGCCGCGCTCAACCGCGACCAGGCGGCGTTCAACGCGGCAAGCGTCGGGCGGCGGTGCGATGTGCTGCTGGAGCGCAAGGGGAAACTGGCGGGCCAGCTGATCGGCAAGAGCCCGTGGCTGCAATCGGTGCATCTGCTGGGCGATGCCGCGATCGGCGATCTGGTCGACGTGGAGATCGTCGAGGCAGGCGCGAATTCGGTGATGGGCGCGCTGCTCACGAAAACCGGCGCGTAAACCCTCTCACTGTGGTAAACAGCTGTTTTTCCTACCATTTATCGCACCTCCACCAGCTTGGGGCAAGCGTGCAACACTATCGGGGCAAAGCGTGGCTGCCCGGTTTTTTCCCTGTCCTAGTCGGCATTGATCTGGCAAACTTGCGCCCGGATGCAGCACGCTCGCCCTTCCCGCGCGACTCCCGGCCCTGATTGCCGCGTGGGTGCCGCCGGCCCCTTTCAAAAAGCGATGGCAACCCGCAACTTCCGCAACTTCGCCCTTCTCTTTCGCCAAGGAACCGCATGAGTCGCAAGCCCGTCCCTGCCCAATCGGGCGATCGCAGCCGCGCCGAACTCACCTTCGACCGGCCGCAGCTGATGGCGCAGCTGTTCGGGGAGTTCGACCGCAACCTGCTGCTGCTCGAAAACCGGCTGGGCGTGTACATCACCGCGCGCGGCAACAAGGTGGGGCTGGAAGGGACCGCCGAAGCGGTAGCGGCGGCGCGCGACGTGCTGAACGGGCTCTACCGGCGGATCATGCGCGGCGAGATCATCGACGCCGGGCTGATCGAAGCGGTGATCGCGATGTCCGCCGAACCGACGCTCGACGGCATCATCAGTGCAGAAGCCGCCGCGCCGCCTTCGATCATGATCCGCACCCGCAAGAAGACGATCGTGCCGAGGACGGTCGCGCAGGCCCATTACATGCGCGAGCTGCTGAACCACGACATCATCTTCGCGCTTGGGCCGGCGGGCACCGGCAAGACCTATATCGCCGTCGCGCAAGCCGTCGCGCAGCTGATCACCGGCAGCGTCCAGCGCCTCATCCTCTCGCGTCCGGCGGTCGAGGCGGGCGAAAAGCTAGGCTTCCTGCCCGGCGACATGAAGGAAAAGGTCGATCCCTATCTGCGCCCCTTGTACGACGCGCTCAACGACTGCCTGCCCGCCGAACAGGTCGAGCGGCGGATCGCGAGCGGCGAGATCGAGATCGCGCCGATTGCCTTCATGCGCGGGCGGACGCTGGCCGATGCCTTCATCATCCTCGACGAAGCGCAGAACACCACGCCTGCGCAGATGAAGATGTTCCTCACCCGCTTTGGCGAGAACAGCCGCATGGTCGTGTGCGGCGACCCCAGGCAGACCGACCTGCCCGGCGGCATCAACGCCAGCGGCCTGAACGACGCGGTCGGCCGGCTGGAGGGCGTCGAAGGCCTGAGCATCTGCCGCTTCGGCAGCGGCGACGTGGTCCGCCACCCGATCGTCGGGCGGATCGTCGAGGCTTATGAGGGGAAGGATGCTTGACGTCGCCCTCTCGATCGAACCGGCCTGGCCCGAGGGTATCGACTGGGATGCGATCGCCACCCGCGCTGCCACCGCCGCGCTGACCGCGACGGCGCAAGGCGCGTGGATCGACCAGCCCTTCACCGCCGAAATCTCCGTCCGCCTGACGGACGATGCCGAAGTGCAGGCGCTCAACCGCGATTACCGGCACAAGGACAAGCCGACCAACGTCCTTTCCTTCCCGATGATCGCGCCCGACCTGCTCGACGCCGTCGCCAATACCGATGACAGCGAAGTGCTGGTCGGCGATATCGTGCTTGCGCGTGAAACCTGCGCGGCGGAAGCTGCGGCGAAGGGTATCAGCCTGCGCGACCATGCAACGCATTTGATCGTGCACGGAACGCTGCATCTGCTAGGATATGATCATCAGGATCGGGCCGAGGCCGAGGCGATGGAGCAGATCGAACGCGATGTGCTGGCAACGCTTGGCATCGCGGACCCCTATCGACACGACGACAAAGACGAGGACTGACCAACCCCGATGGCCGACGGCCCCAGTACTGAGACCGGCAATGCCGGCGCATCCGAAGGCAGCTTATGGCGCTCCTTCCGTACCTTCATCTTCGGGGAGCCCGCCGACGATTCGCTGCGCGCCCAGCTCGAAGAAGCGATCGACGCGCATGAAGACGATCCCGCGCCTGACACCAAGGGCGACCTGTCGCCGCTCGAACGCCAGATGGTGCGCAACCTTCTCCATTTCGGCGAGCGCGACGCGGGCGACATCGGCGTGCCGCGTGCCGACATCGTCGCGGTCCCCGAAAATATCAGCTTTGCCGATCTGGTGAGCATTTTCGCCGAAGCAGGGCACAGCCGCCTGCCGGTCTATCGCGACGAACTCGATACGATCATCGGCATGGTTCACATCAAGGACGTCTTCAACATCCTCGCGACCGGTGCCCCGCATCCGCCGACCATCGCCACGTTGATCCGCGAGCCGCTGTTCGTGCCGATGTCGCGCGGCTCGCTCGATCTGCTGGCCGATATGCGCCACAAGCGGGTCCACCTGGCGATCGTGCTCGACGAATATTTCGGCACCGAGGGCCTCGTCACGATCGAGGACCTGATCGAGGAAATCGTCGGCGATATCGAGGACGAGCATGACGAGGCACCGCAGGCGCTGCTGGTGCCGATTGACGGCGGCGGCTGGGAAGCCGATGGCCGCGCCGAGCTGGAGGATGTCGGCCAGACGGTCGACGCACGGCTCGCCGAGACCGAGGACGACATCGATACCATCGGCGGGCTCGCCGCGGTGCTGGCCGGACATGTGCCCGAGCCGGGGACGTGCCTCGACCATCCGAGCGGCTGGCGGCTCGAAGTGATCGCCGCCGATACCAAGCGCATCCAGAAGCTTCGGCTTCATCCGCCCGCGCAAAGCGAAGAACGGTTGGCCGAAAGCAGCTGAAAAGGCTCTGCTTCCCGGAAATAGCGGGCGCGGGAGGAGACTTTGCGCGGCGCTGCGCGTTTCCGCTTCCAGCCCGCCGATCGCCAGAGTAGTCCTGTCGCCATGATACGTCATATTCTCATCGTTTCCGGCCTGCTCGCGGCACTTGCTGTTGGCTGGTGGATCTGGGCGAGCCAGCCGGACACGGCCAAGCTCGACGTCGCGAGCGTGCAGGGTGTCCGCCCGGAAATCACCGCACCGCGCCCGCAGATGATCCCAACGATCAAGGTGGCCGATGTCGTCGGCTGGCAGGGCGGCGCCAAGCCGACCCCGGCGCCGGGCCTGAAGGTGCAAGCGTTCGCCGCCGGGCTCGATCATCCGCGCTGGCTCTATCGCTTGCCCAATGGCGATGTGCTGGTCGCCGAGACGAACTCGCCGCCGCGCAAGAAGGAATTCAGCGTCACCGATTGGGTGATGGGCTATCTGCTCAACAAAGCCGGCGCCGGCGTCCCTTCGGCCAACCGCATCACCCTGTTGCGCGACGCCGATGGCGATGGGGTCGCCGAATTGAAGACGCCGCTGATCACCGGGCTCAACTCGCCGCTCGGCATGGCGCTGGTCGGCAACACGCTCTACATCGCCAACACCGATGCGTTGGTGCGCGTGCCATTCACGCCCGGCCAGACGCGGATCACCGCCAAGCCCGAAGTGGTCGTGCGTTATCCCGGCGGCGGCAATCACTGGGCACGCAATGTCATCGCCAGCGCGGACGGGACGCGGCTGTTCGTCGCGATCGGTTCGGCGACCAATATCGGCGAAAAGGGCCTCGACCTCGAAGCCCGCCGCGCGGTGATCCTCGAAGTCGATCCCGCATCGAAGAAGTACCGCGAATTCGCAACCGGCCTGCGCAATCCGCAGGGCCTGGCGTTCGAACCGCAAAGCGGGCGGCTGTGGACCACCGTCAACGAACGCGACATGCTCGGATCGGATCTCGCGCCCGACTATCTGACCAGCGTCGAGCTCGGCGATTTCTTCGGTTGGCCGTACAGCTATTGGGGTGGCTATGCCGACCGGCGCGTCGACGAGCAGCGCCCCGATCTGGTCGAATATACCAAGCGCCCCGATTATGCGCTCGGGCCGCACACCGCCTCGCTGGGCCTTGCCTTCGCGGCTGATGCGAAGCTCGGGCCCCGCTTTGCCAACGGCGCTTTTGTCGGCCAGCACGGATCGTGGAACCGGTCGCCCGTGTCGGGATACAAGGTCGTCTATGTGCCCTTCAACAAGCTCGGCTTTCCGGAGCGGGCGGCCAAGCCGGTCGACGTGCTCGGCGGGTTCCTCGATACAAAGGGGCGCGCGCAGGGGCGGCCGGTCGGCGTGATCACCGATCGCACCGGTGCGTTGCTGGTCGCCGACGATGTCGGGAATCGCATCTGGCGAGTTGCGGCGATGTGACCTAAGCCATGGGTTTGACAGGAATGCCGCAGGCGCGCGCGGCCGGCGCGTCGGCGAGGAGGTGAATATGGCTGTCAGAGTAGTGAGCAATCCCGAGCGTATGGCCGCCAATTGGCGGATCGCGATGTTCGGTCTCGCCAATCTGTTCCTGGCGACCCACCGGGCCTTTCAGAGCACCGACACCGAGATCAACCCGACCGAGCTGCAAATCTACCTGACCGTGGCCGTCGCCAATGTGCAGAAACTGATGCGCGAACGCCACATTCCCGAGGCGTATTGCGGCACCGAAATCCTGCCGCGCGAATGGGTGGTGCCGATATCGCGCAACGCGATCGCCTCCGCCACCGGGCTGCCGCGCGAAACCGTGCGCCGCCATGTCGAAAAGATGATCGCGCGGGAGCTGCTGATCGAGGACCCGCGCGGCGGCGTCACCCCGCCCCAGGGCATGGTCGAAAAGCTCGGCCTAACGCCGATCCTCGAACCGATCATGATCGAATTCTGCCGCACCGCCGAAATGCTGATCCGCCAGGGCGTGATCGACCGCGCCGAGGGCTGAACCCCAGGGACCCCGCCTGCACGGCGGGCGCGATCGCCTTTGCTCGCAAGCCGCGTTCAAAGGGAAGGGGCCGACCGCGCGCCGGCCCCTTCCCTCAGTCACCTAGAGCCGGATGACTTTTGGTTGAATCAGATCCCCAACCGTTCGTGTCGAGCGAAGTCGAGACACCCTGCGCAACGCTCGTGGCCTGTTTCTCCACTGCGCTCGAAACGAACGGGTCAAGGTAATGTCATCGGACTCTAAGCGTCTTGCGAAAGATGATCTTGTCGTCGCCCTCGGCCCAATAGTCGCGAATGCGCGCTTCCCGTTCGTAACCGAGCATATCGTAGAACCGGCGTGTCCGATCAAAGGACTCTGCGCCGGAGGTGTCGACGATCAACATCCGGGCGCCATCGCGCGCCAGATCCTGTTCGACCTGCCGCATCAGCGCCTGCCCCAGCCCTTTGCCATGGCGACTGGGGTGCACGGCGATCATCAGCAGATTCCACACTCGGTCTGCCAGGCCCTCTGCCGCGAAATAGCAGACGGCACCGACCTGCCCGTCATCATGGACGAGCCAGCGCTGGCCGGGGTCGTCGGCGAAGAACGGTCGGGTCATGTCGTCAAGCATGTCGGAGGGAAACATCTGGTTGTCGTCGACAAGACGCGCAACATGCGGAAGGTCGCCGCGCACGAGCGGGCGGATGGGATCGATATTCATGGATTGTCCTTCGAATGCATTGGCACGCAGAACGGATCGGCCGAGCAGCGCCCGCCGTCTCGTTGGCTGGAAGAGCCGAACCCGATAAGGTTCAGCTGATCGATGCAATCGTGGTCAAAAAATCTCCATACGCGCTTGGGCGCGCCGCCTCCTATGAACCCGGCCGCTCCGACCGGCAAGGTTGCCATCCAGAAGCGGGTTGCGGTGGCGCCGACAGGCCCTGACGGTGACTGCCGCGCTCAGGTTGCGAAGATCATCGCGTCGTCGGCAAAGGCCTTGAACTCGAGCGCGTTGCCGCTGGGGTCGCGGAAGAACATCGTCGCCTGTTCGCCGGGCTGGCCGCGAAAACGGATATGCGGGGCGATGCCGAAGGCGACACCCGCCTGTGTCAGCCGCGCAGCCAGTGCTTGCCACTCGGCCATCGTCAGCACGACGCCGAAATGCGGCACCGGCACGTCATGGCCGTCGACCGGATTGTGATGCACCGCCGCGCGCGCCGTCGGCGAAAGATGCGCGACGATCTGATGGCCGAACAGGTCGAAATCGATCCACCGCTCCGACGACCGCCCCTCCGCACAGCCGAGCAGGCAGCCGTAAAAGGCGCGCGCGGCGTCCAGATCATGGACCGGGAAAGCGAGATGGAACGGGCGCGCCATGGCAGCACCCTATCGCAGTCCCCGGGACGCGTCACCGGGCTTGTCCGATCCCGGCGCAGCGCATAGCGAGGCGGGCGATGATCGCGATTCTTGACCGCCGCCCCGCGCTCGCCGCACTGATCCTGGGCGCGGCCGCGTCGACCGGCTTCGCGCCGCTGCTGCTCTGGCCGGTCACGCTGGCAAGTGTCGCGCTGTGGCTTGCGCTCGTGCATGCGGCACCGACCGCGCGCGCGGCGCTGTGGCGCGGCTGGCTGTTCGGCTGGGCGCAGCTGACGCTTGCCAATATGTGGATTGCGCAGGCCTTTACCTATCAGGACGCGATGCCGCACTGGCTGGGCGTGCCGGCGGTGGCGCTGCTGTGCCTGTACCTCGCCATCTACCCGATGATGGCGGCAGGCCTCGCCTGGCGCTGGGGAAAGGATCACCGGGCCGGAGGAGCGCCCGACCTTCGCTTCGTGCTGATCGCGGGCGCGGCGTGGATCGTCACCGAGGCTTTGCGCGGCTGGGCGCTGACCGGCTATCCCTGGCCACCGCTCGCGACGATCTGGCTGCCGGTGCTGGGCGTCGCGTGGAGCGCGGCCTGGGTCGGTACCTACGCGCTGTCAGGGCTGACGGTCGTGATGGCCGGTGCGCTGACGCTGCTGCTGGTGCGGAAATGGCGAATGGCTACGGTTACCTTGCCGGTGCTCGCGCTGCTGGCGCTGCCCGGCTACTTCCCGCCGTTCCTCAACTTCATCAGCGACGACACGCCGGTCGTCCGCGTTGTCCAGCCCAATCTCGACCAGGAACAGCGCCCGCGCGACGATTATGCCGAGGCCAATCTGCAGGCGCTGCTCGCGGGCAGCGGCGCCCCCGGCCCTGCCCCGCGCCTTATCATGTGGCCCGAAGGCGCACTGCGCTACCTGATCGAAGACGGCTACCCGTCGCGCTATTACTGGCGCGGCGATCCGCGCGCGATCCGGCAACGCATCGCCGCCGCCATCGGCCCGCGCGACATCGTGCTGACCGGCGGCAACGCGCTGACCTTTCGTCCCGACGGCGAGATTGCCGCAGTCACCAACTCGATCTTCGCGATCGATGCGCGCGGCATGATCCTTGGCCGCTACGACAAGGCGCATCTGGTGCCCTGGGGCGAATATCTGCCGTGGCGGCCGTTGCTGTCGCGGATCGGCATTTCGCGGCTGGTGCCCGGCGAGTTCGATTTCGCCCCCGGCCCCGGCCCGCAAAGCCTGCCGCTGCCCGGGTTCGGCACGGCGGGCATGCTGGTTTGTTACGAAGTGATCTTTTCCGGCCAAGTCGTCGACCCCAGGCACCGCCCCCGCTTCCTGTTCAACCCGTCGAACGACAGCTGGTACGCAAAGTTCGGCCCCGAACAGCATCTGGCGCAGGCCCGGCTCCGCGCGATCGAGGAAGGCCTGCCGATCGTTCGCGCGACGCCGACCGGCATTTCGGCGATCGTCGATGCCTATGGCCGCATCCGCGCAAGCATCGCCTGGGGCAAGACCGGCGCGACCGAATACCCCCTTCCGCTTGCGCGAGCGCCGACGCTCTTCGCGCGGCTCGGAAACTGGCTCGCGCTCGCGGTCGCCGTGCTGCTGGCAGCGCTTGGTGTTGCCATCGGTCGTCGCGCGCGATAGGGGCGCATATAAGGAAAGCTTTATATGTGGTCCGCCGGGACCGCAACGCGCTCAAAACTGCGAGGGAATTTCATGCGCTCTTCGTTTCTCTTCACGTCCGAATCGGTTTCCGAAGGCCATCCCGACAAGGTCGCCGACCAGATTTCGGACGCGATCGTCGATCTGTTCCTGTCGAAGGATCCTTACGCGCGCATCGCCTGCGAAACGCTGACGACGACCAACCGCGTCGTGCTGGCGGGCGAAATCCGCTGCAAGGGCGTGTATGAAAACGGTGCATGGGCGCCCGGCGCGCTCGAGGAGATCGAAGCCACCGTCCGCGCGACCGTGAAGCGCATCGGCTATGAACAGGACGGCTTCCACTGGCAGAATTTCGATTTCGCCAATCACCTCCACGGCCAGAGCGCGCACATCGCGCAGGGCGTCGACGAAGCCGGCAACAAGGAAGAAGGCGCCGGCGACCAGGGCATCATGTTCGGCTATGCGACCGACGAAACGCCCGACCTGCTGCCCGCGACGCTCTATTATTCGCACCGCATCCTCCAGACGATGGCCGACGACCGCCATTCGGGCGCAGCACCCTTCCTCGAGCCCGATGCCAAGAGCCAGGTGACGCTGCACTATGAAAACGAAGTGCCGGTGCGCGCGACCGCGCTCGTCGTGTCGACCCAGCATGCGCCCGGCTATTGCGACGACGGCGCCGAGGGCAGCGATCCGGAAAAATACGCGGTGCTCCGCGATTACGTGATCGGCGTGTTCAACAAGGTGCTGCCGGCAGGCTTCATCACCGACGAGACCAAGCTTTACGTCAACCCGACCGGCCGCTTCGAAATCGGCGGTCCCGACGGCGACGCCGGGCTGACGGGCCGCAAGATCATCGTCGACACCTATGGCGGCGCAGCCCCGCACGGCGGCGGCGCGTTCAGCGGCAAGGACCCGACCAAGGTCGACCGTTCGGCCGCCTATGTCGCGCGCTATCTGGCGAAGAATGTCGTCGCGGCAGGGCTTGCGCGCCGCTGCACGATCCAGCTGAGCTATGCGATCGGCATCGCCGAACCCTTGAGCGTCTATGTCGACACGCATGGCACCGGCACCGTGCCCGAAGCGAAGCTGGAGGACGTGCTGCCGCAGCTCGTCCGCCTGACGCCCAAGGGCATTCGCGAGCATCTGAAGCTCAATGCGCCGATCTATCAGCAGACCGCCGCCTATGGCCATTTCGGCCGCAAGGCGGAGGGCAATGCCTTCACCTGGGAAGCGACCGACCTGGTCGACAAGCTGAAGGCGGCGCTGGCCTAATCGCGTTTCGGCCCCGGCCTGCGCCGGGGCCGCTTCGGCGGCGTGGCCATCATTTCCTCGCTCACCTGCGCGTGCGCGAGGACCGAGAACAACCCGGCACCGCCGACCAGATTGCCGAGGATCGCCGGCAGCAGGAAACCGAACAGGATCGGCAAGGCCTCACCCCGACCGGTGAAGATCAGCAGGAACGCCTCGTTCGATCCGACCACCGAATGGCTGAACCCGGCGATGCCGATGGCATAGGTGATCGCGAAGATCACCAGAAACGCCTGGTCGCGCGCATTGGGCAGCGACCACGCGATGATCGCGATCAGAAATCCGGCCGGTACCGCGTTCAGGAAGGTCGCGAACGGGCCGAGCTCGGTGATCTTCATCGATACCGCGATCATCCCCTCGCGCACCGCGGGATCGCCTGACCAGGCAAGCGCGACCCCCGCCGCCGCGAGCGACGAGCCGACCAGATTGGCGCCGAGCACGATGCCCCACAGCCGCAGCGTCCGCCACAGCGCGTCGGTGCTGGGCCGCGCGACCAGCGGCAGCATCGCGGTGATCGTGCTTTCGGTGAACAGCTGCATCCGGCCGAGAATGACGAGCAGGAAACCGACCGGATAACCCATCGCGACGATCAGCTCGCGCGCGGGCGTGTCGGCCAGCCGTGCCCGCAACGAGCCTTCGGCGAGCAGCGACGCGCTGATCGTGATTCCCGCTGCCAGCCCCGACCAGAACAGCGAACGCAGCGGCCGCGCCATTTCCGCCTCGCCTTCCTCGGTGACGGCACGGTGCAGCTCGCGCGCATTGGCGGCCTTCAGATCGTCGACACTGTCATTGTCCTTGCTGTCGGCCATGCGCTCCATCCGTAAAGGTTGCGCATGCTCAACGATCACGCCCGTGCTTTGCTCCACCGATCGCGATTGTGCTTTGTTTCTGAAGCATTAGGCTCGGCGCCGATGGCCGAGGGAGAAACCATGATGCGATTTTTGCCCGCACTGCTCGCCGCCGCGCTGATCGCTGGCCTGCCGCTGTTTGCCCCGGCACGGGCGGGTGAACCGATCGACCTGAAGCTCTCGGCGACCAAGCCCTATCGCCACAAGCCGACCGGGCTGATCATCCCGCCGGTGCTCGACAACATCGCGCGCACGAGAGCCAGTGCCTTGACGGTCGATCTCGACGAGTTCGTCGAATTCGAGACCGCCAAGGGCGATGAGGACATCACGGTCTACGTCTTTCGTCACGTCAATGGCTCGGTGCCGGTCTGGGCCGATCGCGTCGCCTGGCAGATCGAGCATCGCGACGTCTATGGCGGGGCAAAGCTCGCCGCGCCGATTGCCGCCTTCACGCCGCCCGGCCAGGCCAACCCCAGCGGGTTGATCGGCATTTATACGCCCGGCAAGGGGCCGTATCGCAGCACCGCCTTTGCGTTCATGCCGCTCGGCGCCGAATGGTATGTCGCATTCCGCTATTCATCGGTTGCGCTCAAGCCGGACGAGCTCGACGGCAGGCTGCGCGCGGTGATTGCCGCCCTCCAATGGCCGAGGATGATCGAAGCGCAGCCGGATGCCGCCCCGATCGCCTATTGCACGACGCCCCTGGCGCTGTCGGGCCAAGCCAACCCGGTCGTGGACGACAACGCTATAGCAGCGGCACTGTTGACGTCGATCGTCGCGGTACCGATCGACTCGAAGGATCGCAAGAAGCAGCCCCCCGCGCCCGCGATCCGCTGGTGCCAGGATGCCGGTCGCTATGATGGGCTTGAGGGCCACGGCGTCTATCGCCCGGTCGATACCACCGATCGCTATCTGATCGCGTTCGGCGATGCCGGCGTCGGGGCGATGTCGGCGCCCGCCGATGGAGCATTGGAGGAATTTCTGAAGGTAAAGGACAAGGATGCGCCGCCAAACTGGACCGTGACCTTGTTGCAGTTGGGCAAGAGCAGCTTCTATCGCCGGTTCGACCGGCTGCCGCCGCCCGATCAACTCTACGCGATCGTTACCCGCGAGCCCAGCCAGGGCAGCGCGCGCACCTGGGGCAAGAATTCGAACATCACCATCAACACGAAGTAATCGCGGACCCAGCGGCCCCGGCGCGGCGGCGGTCGCGTCGGGCCGCGCGGAATGGTCATGGCCTTTGATGTCATCCGCGGTCGGCCACGACCGCCCGCACCTGCCCCGGCTGGACTTTCGCGCGGGCTACGCTACCCGGGCGCGCCATGAACGATCCCACAACCATCCGCCGTCTCTATGGCCGCCGCGCAGGGCACAAGCTGCGGCAGGGGCAAGCCGCGCTGATCGAGCAACTGCTGCCGCAAGTCGCGGTGCCCGAACACGGCGCTTTGACGGCCGAGCGGCTGTTCGGCGACACGCGCCCGCTCCAGCTCGAGATCGGTTTCGGCGCGGGCGAGCATCTGGCGGCGCAGGCGACGGCCAACCCCGCGACCGGTTTCATCGGCTGCGAGCCGTTCCTGAACGGCGTCGTCGGCGCGCTCGGCCATATCCGCGACGGCGGGCTCGCCAATGTGCGCCTGCACATGGGCGACGCGCTCGGCGTGCTCGAGCGCCTTCCCGATGCGAGCCTCGAGCGCATCTATCTGCTCCACCCCGATCCCTGGCCCAAGGCGCGCCATGCCAAGCGCCGGATGGTCAACCCCGGCCCGCTCGATCTGATCGCGGCAAAGCTAAAACCCGGTGGCGAATTTCGGCTGGGCACCGACGACCCGACCTATTGCCGCTGGGCGATGATGGTGATGCACACCCGCGCCGACTTTGCGTGGCAGGCAAGTTCCGCCGCCGACTTCCTCACCCGTCCCGACGACTGGCCGCAGACCCGCTACGAACGCAAGGCCCGGGCGAGGGGCCATGAGGTGTGGTACATGAAATATCGGCGATCGGACACAAAATAGGCCAAAAACCTCATGCCCTACCCGCAATATATTGATTAAAAATCAATGGAATGGCGTCGATTTTCGGGGCTGTGATTACCCGGTGATTACATAATCGGCGCGCGATGGGACACGATGTTTTTTGCTTCTGAACCCCGCGCCATTAGATCATTTCCTTCACCACAATTCGCAAAGGAAGCGGGTAGCGCACGGAGGATTCGAACTGTCCCGGCAAATCGCAATGAGGGTGGCCGGCTTCGCAATAAGGCAGCTGTGCGCGCGCTCTTGATCGCGTATTGTGCGTGGATCGCGGTGGGAGCCTACCCACAGAGGGCAGCCAGACGGCGGCTTGCTGTCGGGAGAAGGCTTTCCCTTCTTTTATCGTGGTTTCGCGATCTGCAAATCCAGCTTAGCGATTTGTCCGCGTAGGGATTGGACCCATGTCTCCTGGGCCTCACGAAGCGCTCGATAAGCCGCTTGCACCTCACCCACGCGCTGCGACGCTTCGGTCTTCGCCTCAGCGCAACGGGCGATAATCCTGGCCCATTCATCATCAGGGATGTTGTGATCTTCGTCGTGCTGTTCGTTATGGTCCGCCCAGTGCGCCTCATTCAGGGTATCGCCTAACGTGCCCAGCGCCGACTTCAACGCCGACTTGCGGGCTTCGATGTCGCTATGCTCGGTGTCGGCGAGAACGACGAGATACCAGTCCAGCACGCCATGAAACATCTGGTCGAGGTGATGGGCATCGTGCGGGTCGATATCGATCGATTCGCCTTCCGGATCGCTCGTCACGCGGAAAGCCATCGAAAGCGGCTCGCGGATCGACTGATCGACCCTCTCGTAACGCCGCAATGCATCACGCAGGAGATTTGCCAGCGTTTCACGGTGGGAGATTCGCGTCTGAAGATTGGTGTCCTTGAGCTGCCGCCAGACGGGAATACCGGCAATGATCGCGACAATAATCGCAACCGCGCCGGTGAGCAGCGTTTGAAAGTCGTAGACGAAACAGAAGAAGCTCATCAGCGCGCACTGACTGATCTGGCTGCAAATCGTCTCCACGCTATCCCCCGTATTCCATGCATCACTTGACGGACGCCGATCGTCCGAGATCCCGTCAGCCTTCGCCCCCCATCGTCAGACTCGTCCAGTCGGGAAAGCTGCCGCGCTCAAGGATGGCCTGCACTACGCGGACCACAAGCTGATCGGCGAGGTCGAGGTCAACCTTGGACTTCGGCGGAAGCACACCCGAACGGACCGCGTCTGACCGAGCCTTATAAAGGTGCTTCATCTCGTCGAAGATCGTGGCGCGCTCGTTGGCATCCTCGCCCAGGAGCCAGCCGGTACGGCTGCCGATCTTATGGGTGATTTCCGTGTTAGACGTGCCGTTATCGTGCATCAGCAAGATTTCCGCCGCCATCCCCAGATCGAGCGCGCGATCGACGGGATGGACCGCGAGCCGCGAGCGTCCGAGCCGGTCGATCGCGCGGGTCAAGCTGTCGCCCTCGGCGAAAGCCGCCAACTGACCGAACGCGTGCTGGATCATCCCCATGTCCGCCGGGAAGGCCACAACCGGATGGGCTGCGAAGGGATGGCTCGACATCGTGCCGCCGACCGACAACAACGCTTGGTGTTCAGCCATGATGACTGACGTCGGCAGCTCGACCCCACCACTGGAGCCAATAAGGCAGGCGAGTCGACAACGACGCCGAATAGCGTCGCGCATCTGTGAGGCTGGCTGTGTAGCGCTGATCCCGGCGGGCGCCGCCGTGCCGGGCGGGAGCTGCTCGAACGCGGGCTTGACCGTGTAGGACTGGACGAGGAAGCCGGTCCCAGTGGGCATGTTCGGCCATGAATATCGCCAAGAATGGTCGAACGCGCTGAAGATGTCAGCCGCTGGTGGCACAAGGCGAATGCCATCGCCCAGATCGCAGGACTCGGTGATTTCGATGCCGAGCACCGGCGAGACGTCCTCATAGACCGCCGCATTCCGCGCCACTTCGTCCACAAAGAGCGCAATGATGTTCTCGGGCACCATTTTCTCGACGAGCCGATCGATCGCCCATTCGCCGAAGCGGCCGCCGACGACGGAGCCGCCACCATCGCCCATGAAGACCCAAGCGGTTACGAAGTCAGCGAAGGGCTTCGCGTGGGAGAGATATTGATCGACACGATGCTTTGCCTCGCTGCGCCAGAGCGAATAGTCGCGGGCACGATGAATCTCGGCGAGTTCATCAGCGATCCCGCGCAGGAAGGCCACCGCGTCGGGCGGGATGTCCGCTTCGCTCATTCCTCGTCCCACCGGCCGAGGTTCACGTCGACGAAGCCGATCGGGTAGCCCCGAGCCATGGCGCCGAAATTTGGTTCGCCTTCGCTGTGGACGGCGAGGACATGCGCGGGACCGAGCGGCTGATGGGTGTAGAGGTCGAAGGCGTGCTTGTCCGGTCGGCAGCCGAGCATCCGGCCATAGGTGGCGACGACGGCCTCGGCCGCAGAGTAGCTATGCCGGGAATGGACGAGCGGCATGGCAATCTCCAGGACGCGCGGCCGGCCGATCTGTTTCAGCATGTCCTGAAGCGCGGCGTCCCGCTGCCAGAAATAGGCGGACTCGCCACCCCAGCTCTCGAGGAGCAATTCGACGCCTCCATCTTCGATGTCGACGGGATGCGAGACCATCCAGAACTTGTCGGAGCGGGAGTCGAGCTGGTCGCTCTGATACGGACTGTCGGCGAACAGGCGATCCGCGACTTCCTGGGTGAAGGCGCCAGCAGCAACCTGGGCGGCGAAGCGCGCTCGGATGGTATCGAGGCTGGACGGATAAATGCCGCCCTGCCGAAGGGCGTCGATCTCAGCATCGGTCAGGCGAGTATAGTGCCAGGCACGGATCGTGCGGGCCTCCATCAGACCCATGATGTGCTCCTTCACCCACATGAACTCGCCCGCAAAAGGGTTCTCGGGATAGGGCATGGTATGGTCGGAAGCCTCGCGCTCAAGCCATTGGCGGCGCGAAGTGATCATGTAGTCACGGATGACATCGGTGTGGACATCGAGATCGCCGCGCAATTCGCCGTCGAAGGTTTCGACGTTCCAGACGTCGATGATGGCGCCCTGCGTCAAGCCGTTGCCCCAGCGTGAACGCCGACATCCGCGCGGTATCGGTCGAGGAGGCTCTTGATCATGGTTGAGTGTTCTTCCTCGCCGAAATTAGCTGTGATGAACGGCTCCTGCGACAAGTCCGTTGCGCCGATGAACAACGACGCCCGCCGGACGACGGCGCCATTGTTGCCGGCGACCAGATCTTCTCGAGGCAGGTCGTCGATGGCCTTGGCCACGCCGATCTCGTTCACGGCAACAAACAGCTTTCGCGGCGCGATCGGCATGGTGATGTAGCCCTTGGGCGAGAAGATGCCGGCCTTGGACTGCTGGAGCGCGGCATCCGAGATCAGAAACTCCGGCTCTTCGATCGTCTCGATGATGAACCACTGCATATTGTTGAGCCGCAGCCCGTTCTTGGGATCGTCCGTCATCTTGCGGAAGAGGTCCATCGCCGCCTGCTCGGCAAATTCCGGGCCCATCATCGCGATGACGTCCTCAAGGCTGTCTGGGTAGCCTTCCTTCTTCACCTCCGCGTAACGTATATTCAGAGCCTCGTCCCGCGCGGTAAGGACGAGTTTCATCGCCTCCTTGAAGTAGCGAAGCCCGTCGGGCGTGCGGAACCACTGGGACATGATTAAGCGGCTCCAGGCGCTGCGCTGCTTCTGAGGCATCTGATGCGCCTTGCCCTGCAGCAAGAGCTGATGCGCCTCGGCCGCCTGGGCATCGAGCCGAGACATGAAATGCTGCTCGACCTGCTGCGCCTTTTCGGCAGGCAGACCGGGCGTAGCGTAAAGATGGTTTTCGTAGCCAATCTCGGCAGGCGCGACGAGCTTGGTGACGATCTTGCCGGGGATTGGCCGGAGAAACCGCCAGAGTTTGCCGTCGTTCACCGCCCACTGAGCGAGCAGGAACTGCGGGATATAGTGGTGCTTCACGGGCGGGTTGGCAGACATCATGTCTCACCCCCGGCTTGCGATACAATTCGCGTGCATGACGGACCTACCAGCCCCCAGACGGCGTCAATGATCGACTCCAGGGAAACATTGTCGAGTTGGAGCGATGTGGCGTAGGCACGCCATTGCCGTTGCTTCCCTGCGTCGTCGACCATTTCGGCCGAGAGGCCTAGGGGACGTTCATTCGGGATCGGCGTTCCGCGGCGCTCGAATGTCGCGCGGATGGCTGCATCCAGATCGTCATCGGAAATATCGATTGCGCGCGGGATCGCCCACAGATCGTAGTAGTCCTTCATACGTCCGTTGAGGACGCCGAGCGCTACCATCGCCTGGAATTTCTCGGCGATCACCGTTGCTGGAGGATAGGAACGCACCTGTGGAACGGGAAGATCCAGCAAGGTTGGATAGTCGAGCCGTTGCGTCGCGTCGGCCATGGCGTCGCCGAAGCCGATGTCGATCGTGACGGGGATGCGCGTCCTTTCAAGGTAGGCCGCAGTCTTCAAACGGACGCCGCCATATTCCATCTCCTCTCGGATGACCGTCGCGGCGAGTGCATCAGTATCGAAGGCGAGTCCGTCGTCGCTGTCGATCGCCATGATCTCTTGGAAGTCGGCGACCAGGCGATCCGGATCGGCGTCCCCATGTCCGAGAAAGTCTGCATCCCGCGTCACTCGGTTGTCGTCGGCCACCCAAACCGTTACCAGCATGCCGCCTTTCAGGACGAAGCGGTCGCGATGCGCTGAGATCGACAGGCGGTAGAGCAGCCGTTCGAGTGCGAACCGCACCAGCAGGACATCGAACGCACGGCCTTCCTTGCGGGCGATATTGAGTAGCCGGTCCTTGACCGACTTCGCCATGTTGGTCGGTGCTCTACCCATTGGAGGTAAGTGCCTCGAGATAGGGTTTCATCACCTTCCAGGCACCGCCGGCCCTGGCGCCTTCGGCGATAGCGCTCGGAGTTACCTTGCGCTGCTGGAGGGCGGCGCGCAGGCCTTCCACCGCGACCGATCGATCAACCAGCTTGGAGTTCCGGAACAGATCGGCAAGGGTTTTTGGGATTGAATAGACCGGCACCTGGACCCCAGCGATCGTATGATGCTCGATGCCCTGGCGCAGATAAGGTTCAGTGAAGCGGACCATGCGCAGCGGGGGATAGGACTGCACGGGCGTCCAATCGCTTGCCCCAATCGCCATCCAAATGCGCCGCGGCATTTGATCGGTCAGTTCGTGGAAGGCGAGCGCCGACACCAGAGCGATCACACCTTTTGGGACGCGCATGGTGGCCTCGGCGAGGATTTGGTTCTCTTCGATCTCCGCGCCACGCTTCTGATAAACCCCGCGCGAGATGCGCTCGACCTCGCCATTCTCAACAGCACGTGCGATCGTTTGCGCGCTGATGCCGGCCTCACGCAGTTCCTGAGCGCGCATCATGGTGCGTGCGTCGAGCAGGCTTCTAAGCTTTGCCTTTTGCGAATCTCCCGATGTGAGCATGTGACAAATCCTCTAATCGATCATATTTTTATCAGAGGTTTTGTCACATGTCACCTGCGGTGACCCAATCTACATTTCGCCAAGCGATTGTGAAGATTGCCGGCTCTGGCCATAAGATTGTCATCGTCTCTCTGGCAGCGCAGGGCAGCATCGAAAAGGATACATCGCCTGTGCCTGAGGTGGATGAAAGGATGACATGGAAAAGTATCGCATCCCGCTAACCCATGCCGAAGAAACGCTCGTCTCCAAGATCGACCTGCGCCTTTCTCACCGCAATCACGATGAAGCCCATGCCGCCTACAACGCGAATGCTGAGCCAATCCTCGCCCTGCTTGCTTCATTGAGCGCACGGGACGGCGTGCCGCCCCAGAGATTGCGCTACTGGAACGATGCCGAATATAATCCGGGACGGATCAAGGCATCGAGGAAGGGGGCGTTTGAGCGAAATAATTGTCTTGGCGAAGACATTTATACCCACCCGCATTTCATAAAGCACCTTCGCTACATATTGCTCGGTGCCGATTTGCCTGACCCGATCATTTTCGATTTCGAGCAACAGGCCGGGAACCCAGAATGGGTATCGCTCAGCGATGCCATCCCACTGGGCAAGCACGCCCGAAAACTCGTGCGTCAATATGGGCTGGAGCCGCGTCATGCCTCGGAAGAGTTCTTCAAGCTATGCTTGGACATGGGCCTGACGCTCTCGGTCGCTCTAAGCATCATGCGTTCGGTCCGGCAGGTGCGTTGAGGATTAGTCAAACTTGCCTCGATAGCTGGGGACTGCTTCTGAAGTGCCGCTAGGTTCCACCAGCAGCGATTGCGTATCTATTCTACCTGCGTGCTGTCCCGCCTCAGAAGCACAGTCACTAACGTCGTAAACTCGAGAAGTGCGGGACGCCGATCTTCAGGCTAGAGAGGCTAACGGCTTCAAGGGAATGTATATGGCTGACGGCATTGAAATGTTTCGCGACATGAGCCTGACCGTGCCGCCCGGTGTGATAGCAGCTTTGCGCACCGCACTCATCGAAGCCGCCGTGGCTCCGTGGCGCTTCGATGCCGAGCGTGCCGACGAGATCAAACGCAACGCGGTGAGTTCCGAGGACGTGCTACTTTTCCGTCACGACGCAAGCGATCAGCTTCCCGCGGCCGGACTGACACTGTGGGGTAGGGATGGCGGCTACTATGTACCCAATATCGTGCCTCTCGAGGCGCGGAGTCTGTCCTACAGTGAATATAATGCCATCCTGACGGACTTCGTGGATCGCGTCGCACGGCCGGTCTGCGATCGCCTGGGCGTCGGAATCGAGCTATCCTCTGGCAGTCAATCGCTCGAGGACTGGACAACAGAAGGTGTGGCCACCTGCCTTAGGCGTTTCTCAGCCGCAGCGAACAAGTCGACCGGGGCCAGTCACCCGATGGATCAGCGACGCTGGTTCGACTTCCTCGTGGCGTCACATCGCTCCGGGAAGGAGCTCGACGTCGAGACGCTCGCCCGTTGGCTACGCGAGGTGGACGGCTGGGACGAGGAAACTGCCTACGATCTTGCTGGCAACTATCAGAACGCGCTCGCGCTGCTGACCTATTACGACGAGCATTGACCCGGATGATCTCGGCCGCAGGCCTTGCAATGTCTTCGGTGCCGGTGTTGTGCTTCGACACGTGCTCGCTGCTCGACATCATGCGCGACCCTTCGAGGGATACCGTGCGCGTGCCGGATCGGATCGCCGGCCTGGAACTGTTGGAGGCCGCCGAGACTGGGCGGCTCCGATGCTTCCTGCCCGAGCAGGTCGTGACCGAGTTCAATGAGCATGATGCCTCAACCCAAGAGGAGGCGGAACGGGCCATCAAGAAGGTTCGGGAGCAGCTTAGCCGGATCAATGCGCTCGACGCCGTTTATGGCACCGCGAATGCCGTTAACCTGGCGCATCTGGACGGCCACGTCGGCCGCGCCCGCGGAATCGTCGGCCGTTGGCTGGCACGACTGCAAACTTTCAAGCCAGGGGACGACGCTCCGGCGAAGGCATTCGCCCGGGTCAACATGGCAACCCCACCGGCAACGCGCGGTAAGGAATCCTCCAAGGACTGCCTGGTCTACGAGACGGTACTGGAGTTGGCCTCGGGTCTCCGGAGAGCCGGAACCAAGGAACCCATCGTGTTCCTCTCGTCCAACATCAACGAGTATCTTCTCGATCGTAGGAGTCTGAAGCCCGAAATCGCCGCTGAGTTCGCGCCTCTGGGGCTCGACTATGCGCAGAACATGGGTTTGGCGAAGTACCTTCTAGGTCTTTGACAGGACCAAACGCTGGGCTGTTTGCTGGCTTTTTCTGGGAGGAGTTCACTCTGATGTTTCGTGAGCTCATAGTGTAGCGTGCTGATATGACTGCGACATCCCGACACAATTTCTCAGTGGCTGTTCGGCGTACGCTGGCCGTTCGCGCTGCCCATTTTTGCAGCAATCCGCGATGCCTGAAACTCACGGCGGGACCGTCTCACGACAGTTCACGCGGATTGGAGACCGGACACGGCGCGCATATTTGTGCCGCTTCGCCGGGAGGACCGCGCTACGATCCCGTGTCAACGGCGGAGCAAAAGTCGGCCATTCGGCGGCGTAAAACCAGGCCATCGTGTTACATGCCGGGGGGAGTGGCGTGAGGGCGTAGCCCGAGGGCCACTCCCCCCGGCATTGGTGTAATTT
>PKED01000095.1 GCA_002863155.1 Sphingomonadaceae bacterium
ATATTGTTTTTCCAGCCGGGCCTGGCGCGCTTCATTGTCGTTGATCATGCCGAGCCCGACGAGCACCCCGGCTGCCTTCATCCGCCCGACATTCGATTGGGTCGCGGCCAGCGATTCGAACGCTTCGGGCAGGTCGTTAAGTGCCGAGGCGATCACCGGCACCTTGGCGGCGGCAAGCTCGCTTGCGACCATCCAGCCCTCGGACGCGCCGACAAACACCAGTTTCAGCGCCGGAAAATCCTTTCGCAGCGCGATCAGCGCGCGCATGTCCGACGCGCGCTCGACATGGACGAGGAGCGGCACCCGCCCGGTCACGACGGCGCCGAGCGCCGCTGCGTCGACGCGGTTGACGAGCACGTCGCGCCCCTGGTCGAGATAGGCGCCTGGGGCCCGGGCATAGGCCTGTGCCGCCTTCAGCGCATCGCGGATCGCCGTCATCGCTGCCGGGCGGCTGCCGCCCGCTGCCTGCGCACCGTTTTCGCCATATTCCATGAACTGGAAGGCACGCGGGCTCGACACGGTGTCGCTGTCGGCGCCCAGGTCGATGATCGCGCCCTGGCCGGCGAACACCGATCCGCGCGTCGTCGGCGCGACCACGGCCCGGGTGATCCCCTCTGCCCGGTTGAGCGCGATCGAGCTGGTGCGCGGGTTGACGGCCGGGGCGATGTCGATCCCGGCATGGAAGGGCGAATTGCTCGCGCCCGCGTCATTGGTCTCGTCGACGCCGTCGACCTCGATGATACCCATCCGGGTGAACCCTGCGACGATGCCCGGCGTGACATAGCGTCCGCCGGCATCGACCGTCTCGACGCCCTGGGGAATGGCGACGTTGCGCCCGGCGGCGACGACCTTGCCGTTCTGGACGAGCACGGTGCCGTCCTCGATCGGCGCGGAGCCGTCGCCGATGACGAGCCGGGCATGGGTGATCGCGACCGACTGCGCGGCGGCGGGGCTGGCGAGGAACGCCGCGGTGAGGAGCAACAGGCGCTTCACTTCACATCTCCCGATCCGGGCTGGCCAAGTTCGAAATCCGATACCGGTCGCAGTTTCGGATTGTTGGCATCATAGAGCAGCGCGCCGTCGATCCACACTTTTTCGGGGCGGGTATAGACGCTGAACGGATCGCCGTTCCACAGCACCACGTCGGCCATCTTGCCGGGCTTGAGGCTGCCGGTCTTGTCGGCGATGCCGAGCGCCTTGGCGGGGTTGTAGGTCAGCCAGGTCCAGGCCCGCGCGTCGCTGATCTGCATGCCCGCGCGGCGCCCGGCGGCAAGCGCCTTGGCGACTTCCTGGTTGAGCCGCTGGATGCCGTTGGCGTCGTCCGAATGGATCATCGCGCAGGCACCGGCATTTTCGAGCAGCGGCAGATTCTCGCTGATCGCGTCATAGGACTCCATCTTGAAGCCCCACCAATCCGCCCACACCGCCGCGCAGGTGCCGTTGGCCTTCAGCAAATCGCCGATCTTGTACGCTTCCACCGCGTGGTGGAACGTCGTCACCTTGTAGCCGAACTCCTTTGCCATATCCATGACGAGCGCCATTTCATCGGCGCGGTAGCAGTGATTCTGGACCAGGATTTCGCCCGCGAGCACGCCGCGAAGCGTATCCATGCCGATGTCGCGCGCGGGCGGTTCGCCGCCGTCCTTTTCATATTTGTCCCAGCGACGCTTATATTCGGCGGCACGCGCCCAGGTCTGGCGGTCGACCGCAATATTGCCCATCCGGGTCGAGGGCTGACGTCCCTTGCCGCCATAGACACGCTTGGGGTTTTCGCCGCACGCCATCTTCAAGCCATAAGGCGCGCCCGGAAACTTCATGCCCTGCGCGGTGCGGGCATAGACGTTCTTGAGCACCACCGATCGCCCGCCGAACAGATTGGCCGAACCGGGCAGGATCTGGAGCGTGGTGACCCCGCCATTGGCCAGCGCGCGGCTGAAACCGGGATCCTGCGGCCAGACGCTATGTTCGGCCCAGACGTCCGCCGTGACCGGGCCGGTCGCCTCGTTCCCGTCCGAATGCGCCTGCACGCCGGGCGATGGATAATCGCCCAGATGGCTGTGGATATCGATGATGCCGGGCGTCAGATATTTGCCGGTGCCGTCGATCGTCGTCACCCCGGCTGGCGCCTGCACGGTCTGGCCGATCGCGACGATCCTGCCGTCGGCGAACAGCGCCTGGCCGCGTTCGATCTTGCCGCCTTCGCCGTCATAGATGGTGACGTTGGTGATCAGCGTCGGCACGCTGGGATAGGCACGATAGGTCGATGGGAAGGGATCGTGGCTATAGCCTTTGCCGCTTCCCGGCCCGGCCGGCTTTGCGGACGCCGCATCCGCCGATTTCGGCGCCGCGCTGCCGGTGGTCGCACAGGCAGACAGCGTCATTGCGCCCGCGAAAATCGCCGCGCCGATGCGCAGCCGCCGGATTCCCTCAACCGATGCCATGCTATCCCCTTTGCCGGCTGTTCGCGCCGGTCCGGTGGGGAGTTTCGACGATAACGCCGCGCGCTGTCAAACGGATATGGCAAGCGCAGGGTCAGGCCGGCGCACGGCAACGCGCCCGACGGCTCTTGCCGCCGGGCGCGCGCCGGGAGGGACCGTTTATTCGTCGTTGGCGGCCTTTTTCAGCTCGCCCTTGCCCATTGCCGAGACCAGCACATCGCCCTCGGCGGCGAAGTTCGACGCCGGCACTTCGGCGATCCGCTTGCCGACCTGCATCCGGATCGCCTCAATGCGGCCGCCGGCGCTGTTGCGCACCGACTGGACGGTGCCGATCACGCGACCGCGGGTGTCGGTGACGGGCATGCCGGGCGCGATCGCCAGCGGGCTGCTGCCACTGGTCGAGCCGCTGGCCGAACCATTGCCCGACCCACTTGCCGAGCCCGATGCGGTGCCGTTCAGCAGGCCGCCCTGGGCGCTACCGGACGCAGTGCCGGCCGCGGCGCCGGTGGCGTTCCCGGTCGCGTTCGCAAGGCCGCCGACCCGATCGCGCGCCGAGCCTGCAAGACCCGTCGCCCGGTCGCGGGCCGATCCCACCGTGCCGACCGCACGGTCGCGGGCCGCACCCGCCGTGGTCAGCGCACGGTCGCGGGCGGTGCCTGCCGTCGTCAGCGCGCGGTCCCGCGCCGTACCGGCGGTGTCGACCGCCCGGTCGCGCAGATTGCCCGCCCGGTCTCGCGCCGAGCCGACGGTGCCGCGCACCGCATCGGTGCCGATCAGCTGCGCCTCGCCATTTGCATTCGCGCTACCGCTGGCCGACCCGCCAAGCGCCGTGCCGAGCGGCCGGTTGGCGATGTTCGCACTGTTGGTGAGCGAGCCGTCGAGGCTGCCGTCCGCCGAATTGCTGGTCGAAACCGTGCCGCTGCGGCGATCGACGCGGCGCTCGCTCTGCACCGAGCCACGCGCACGGCGGCTGATGGTGGAGGTCGCGTCGGTGTTCGTCGGCAGGTCGCGCGCCGAGGGCAGCGACGGCAGCGTGCTGCCCAGTCGGCCACCCAGATTGCCGCCGAGCCCGCCGCCCAGACCACCGCCACCGCCACCGCCCAGCAGCTGCGCGGATGCCGGTGCGGCGGTTGCCAGAGCAATTGCGGCGGCGCCGAAGAGAAGCTTGAACATGATGATATCCTTTCCCTGATCGAATAATCTGTCGAACCGGGCCTGCCGCGTTGGCGTCAGGCACATGGGGAAAACGGAAGGGCTTCGGGTTTTAATCCCGGCTTGCGAAAATTATTTCGCCGGGGTCGCGCAGCGCCCGCAGACGAGCCCGCGGCCATAGAGCCGGTCGGCGCCCTTGCGGCCAAGATCGACGGCCTCGGCATCGATCGCGGCAAGGATCGCCGCGCGCGCCTGTCCAGGCCGGGCGGCAAGCTGTCGGGCGATCCGCGCGGCGACCAGCGGGGCGGCAAACGACGTGCCGCGCACGGCCCCCGCACCCCCTGCCCGGTTGGCGGCAAGCAGATCCGCACCCGGCGCGGCATAGTCGAGATGGAGCGCCCGCCCCGCCTCGATCAGCGCGCGGCCCCGGCCATCGACCCCGGTCACCGCGACCACGCCCGGATAGGAAGCGGGATAGGCGGGCGGCGCGGCCGGGCCGTCATTGCCCACCGCCGCGACGATGATGACGCCGCGCCGCTGCACCGTGTCCACCACGCGCGCAAGCAGCGGGTTGGTCGGCCCGACCAGGCTGATGACGACCACCGGCACCTGCTGCGTCGTCAGCCAACCGAGCGCACGAGCGATCGCCAGCGCGCTACCGCCCGCCGGATCATTGCCGTAAACATCGGCCGACCACAGCCGCGCACCGGCCGCCGAACCCCGGATACGGGGCGTGCCGACCAGCAGCGACGCGACCGCGCTGCCATGGTCGCTCGGCATCGGCGCACCGCGCGCGAACCCCTGCTGGACGATCGCCGAGGTGCCGACCGCCGCCACGCCGCCGTCGATGATGCCGATGCGGGCCCCCGGCGCCGGATCGTCGTCTGGCTTCGCTGGAGCAGTGCCGCCCGGCGCGACCGCACCTGCACCGAAATGGAGCTGGTCGGCGCTCACCGCCCGGCCGCCGGCGAACTTCCGGGCCAGCCGGATCGCGGCGGGCAGCGACCGGCGTGGCGGCGCCCCCAGCCGGACGAAGCCGATATCGGTGCCCTCGATCGTCGCGCGCTCGATCACGGTAAAGCCCTGCGCGGTCGCCGTTGCGATCAGCGCGTCATCGGGATCGGCGATCACGACTTCGCCCGCCCGCGCCGGATCACCGCGATCGTCGAGCGCGATCCGGCTCGGATTGTCGCGCACCAGCGCCGTGATCCGCGCCACCCGAGCCTGCGCAAGCCGGACCGCGTCACGCGCCAGCCCGGTCGCGCCGTCGACCGTCCCGATCAGCTGCCCCGGCGACGGCAGCACCGGCACCGGCACGCGCGGCAGCAATTGCGCGGCGGCAGCGGCGGGCACGATCATCGGCAGCAGAAAGGCAAGGCGGCGGCGCATCGGCAAAATCCCGTTCGGCGTGAAACCTAGTCGGCTTGAAAAAAATGTCATCCGGTGGATTAAACGTTCCACGCCGCCCGTTTCATCCACGACACGCAAGGGCCGCCTGGCCGAAAAGGACCGATATCGGTGAGTTTCGAGGACGAGCTGCTGGCGCTGCTGCCGCGATTGCGGCGGTTTGCGCATGCGCTCGCGCGCAGCCCCGCCGATGCCGACGATCTCTGCCAGGCCAGTATCGAACGCGCGCTGAAGGCACGCAGCCAATGGGCGCCGGGCACAAGGATGGACAGCTGGATGTACCGTATCATGCGCAACGCCTGGATCGACACCGCGCGGGCCCGCACCCGCCACGGCCAGACTTTCGTCGACGAGGAAGCCGGGCTTTCGGTGGGCGATGCAGGCGATCGCCGGATCGAGGCCGTGGTCGAACTCGGGCAGGTCGGCCGGGCGATGGGGAAGCTCCCGCCCGATCAGCGCGAGGCGGTCGCGCTCGTGCTGGTCGAGGGGTTCGCCTATAAGGAAGCCGCCGAAATCCTCGACATTCCGATGGGCACGCTCACGTCGCGGCTGGTGCGCGGGCGCGAGGCCTTGATGACGATGCTGGGAGAAGCCGCATGACGATCGATCCCAAACAGCTGCCGGAGATGCTCGCCGCCTATGCCGATGGCGAGCTCGATCCGCTCGCCGCGCGGCAGGTGGAACGCGCGATCGCCGCCGATCCGGCGCTTGCCGATCAGGTTGAGCGGCACCGCGCGCTGCGTGCGACGCTCGCCGCCGCCTTCGCCCCCATCGCCGCCGCACCGGTGCCCGACCGGCTGATACAAATGGTGCCCGATGCGCGGGTCGTCGATCTTGCCGCCGCGCGCGCCGCCCGCGCTCGGGCAGCGGCCGCGCCAGAGCGACGCTGGCGACTCTGGGCGGGAATGGGCGGAATGATGGCGGCGTCCCTGGTCCTGGGCGTGCTGGTCGGACGCGGCGCCGACAATGGCCCGATCGAGAGCCGCGACGGCATGCTCGTCGCCTCGGGCGGGCTTGGTCGCGCGCTCGACACGCAGCTGGCATCGGCCGATGGCGGCAATTCAGCCCCGCACATTCTCGTCAGCTTTCGCGACGGCAGCGGGCGCTATTGCCGCAGCTTCAGCGGTGCTGCGCTCAGCGGCATCGCCTGCAAGGAAGAGGCGGGCTGGGTGCTGCGCGAAACGCGCGGCGGCGGCACGGCCACGGCCAGCGAATTTCGCCAGGCAGGCTCGGCCGATGCCGCGCTGATGGCCGACGCGCAGGCGATGATGGCGGGCGAGCCGCTCGACGCCGCCGCCGAGGAGGCAGCAAGGGCAAAGGGCTGGCGCTGAGCGCGGGTGCGTTAGAGCGATCGCCCGATCAGTTCCTTCATGATCTCGTTCGTGCCGCCATAGATGCGGCTGACGCGCGCGGATCGCCACATGCGCGCGATCGGATATTCGTTCATGTATCCCGCACCGCCGTGCAGCTGGAGGCACTTGTCCATCACTTCCCATTGCAGCTCGGTGTGCCACAGCTTGGCCGCGGCGCCCTCGGTCGGTGTCAGTTCGCCCGCCAGATGCCGCTTGATGGCCCAGTCCAGATGCGCCCAGCCGACCTGCAGCTTGGACTTCAGATCGGCGAGCACGAACTTGGTGTTCTGGAAATCGAACACCATCCCCGCAAACGCCTTGCGCGTCTTGGTGAACTCGACCGTCTCGTCGAACGCCTTCTGCGCGCTCGCCTGGGTGCCGATCGCGATCGACAGGCGTTCCTGCGGCAACTGGCTCATCAGATAGATGAAGCCCTTGCCCTCCTCGCCCAGGCAATTCGTCATCGGCACGCGCACGTCCTCGAAGAACAGCTCGGATGTGTCGGCCGCTTCCTGCCCGATCTTGTCGAGCTTGCGCCCGCGCTTGAAGCCTTCGCGATCGGCCTCGACCAGGATGATCGACATGCCCTTGTACGCGGGCCTGGCATCGGGATCGGTCTTGGCGACGACCAGGATCAGATCGGCATTCTGGCCGTTGGTGATATAGGTCTTGCTGCCGTTGACGACATAGTGATTGCCGTCCTTCCTGGCCGACGTGCGGATCGCCTGGAGGTCGCTCCCCGTCCCCGGCTCGGTCATCGCGATCGCGGTGATCGTCTCGCCCGACACGAGGCGCGGCAGCCACTGCTTCTTCTGCTCCTCGCTGCCATACGCGACGATGTAATCGCAGACGATGTCCGATTGCAGCGAGAAGCCGGCGGGCACGCCGAGATAGCTCATCTCCTCATCGACGATCGCGTTGTACCCGAAATCGAGGCCCAGCCCGCCATATGCTTCGGGCACGGTCGGGCAGAGCATGCCCACCTCGCCCGCCTTGCGCCAGAAATCCTTGGGCACCAGCCGGTCCTGCTCCCACTGGTTGACGTTGGGCACGCCTTCCTTCGTCAGGAAGCTGCGCACCGTCTGGCGGAACGCCTCATGATCCTCGTTATAGGCAAAGCGGCCGGGCAGCGTGTCGAGCATGGCGATCCTCTCTAGGTTCCTTGCGCGGCAGGGTGCGTGCCGAATCCGGTCCGGTCAACCCATTCGCGAAACGCCGCTCGACTTCGCGCGATGCGTGCGGATAGGGTCGCGGCAAAAGGAGAGCATGCATGAAACTGGCCAGCCTGAAACATGGGCGTGACGGGAAGCTCGTCGTCGTGTCGAACGATCTCGCCTGGTGCGCCGATGCGACGCATGTCGCGCCGACGCTGCAGGCCGCGCTCGACGACTGGGACAGGCTGCTGCCCGCGCTGCGCAATCTCCATACCGACCTGCAGCACGAAATGATTCCGATGCGGCGCTTCCACGAGCATGACGCCGCCGCTCCCCTGCCCCGCGCCTATCAATGGGCGGACGGCTCGGCCTATGTGAACCATGTTGCTTTGGTGCGGCAGGCGCGCGGGGCGGAGATGCCCGAGACCTTCTGGCACGATCCGCTGATGTATCAAGGCGGCTCCGACGGCTTTCTCGGGCCGCGCGATCCGATCCCGCTCGCCGACGAAAGCTGGGGCTGCGATCTGGAGGCCGAGGTCGTCGTCGTGACCGGCGACGTGCCGATGGGCGTGACCCGCGACGAAGCGCTGGCCGCCGTCCGTCTGGTCGGGCTGACCAACGACGTGTCGCTGCGCAACCTCATCCCCGGCGAACTCGCCAAGGGATTCGGTTTTTTCCAGTCGAAGCCGGCCAGCGCCTTCTCGCCCGTCTTCGTCACCCCCGATGCGCTTGGGCCTTGGTGGGCGGACGGCAAGCTCCACCGCAAGCTGATGGTCGATCTGAACGGCCAGGCATTCGGCCGCGCCGAGGCGGGCATCGACATGACCTTCGACTTCGGCACGCTGATCGCCCATGCAGCGAAGACGCGCGCGCTGGGCGCGGGCACGATCATCGGCTCGGGCACCGTATCGAACCGCGATGCCGATGGCGGGCCGGGCAAGCCGATCGCGGAGGGCGGCGTGGGCTATTCATGCCTCGCCGAAGTGCGCACCGTCGAGACGATCCGCGGCGGCGCGGCGGTTACCCCGTTCCTGAAGGCCGGGGACACCGTCCGCATCTGGGCCGAGGACGACCGCCATCACCCGATCTTCGGCGTGATCGAACAGACCGTGAAGGCGGCCTGACGCCCGCACCAACCCCCGTTGCTCAATCGAGGTGCCCCATCATGATCGAAGCGCTGCGTACGCCCGACGACCGATTCGTCAACCTGCCCGGCTTTCCCTGGGCGCCGCATTATGTAAGCGACCTGCCTGGCTATGAAGGCCTGCGCGCCGCCTATATCGACGAGGGGCCGCGCGACGCCGATCGCGTCTTCCTGTGCCTCCATGGCGAGCCGAGCTGGAGCTACCTCTATCGCCGGATGATTCCGGTCTTCCTCGAAAGCGGCGCGCGCGTCGTCGCGCCCGATTTTTTCGGTTTCGGACGATCGGACAAGCCGGTGCGGCAGGAAGACTACACCGTCGATTTCCACCGCAACCATGTGCTCGCGCTCGTCGAGCGGCTCGACCTGCGCCACATCACGCTGGTGGTGCAGGACTGGGGCGGGCTGATCGGGCTGACGCTGCCGATCGCGCCGGGCTTTGCCGATCGGCTCGACCGGCTGATCGTGATGAACACCGCGATCGCGACCGGCGTGTCGCCGGGCCCGGGCTTTATGGCGTGGAAGAATTACGCGCTGTCGACGCCCGACCTGCCGATCGGCGCGCTGATCGCGCGCGGGACGCCGCACCTGACCCCGGATGAGATCGCCGCCTATGACGCGCCCTATCCCGACGCGCGCTACAAGGCGGGGGCGCAGGTGTTTCCCGCGCTGGTGCCGGTCGAGCCGGACATGCCGGGCGCCGATCATGGCCGGGCGGCCGCCGCATGGTGGTCGACGCAGTGGAGTGGCCCCACCTTCATGGCGGTCGGCGACGCCGATCCCGTGCTCGGCCCGCCACAGATGGCGGCGCTGCGCCGCCAGATCAAAGGCTGCCCCGAACCGATGATGATCGCCGGCGGCGGTCATTTCGTGCAGGAATGGGGGGAGCCGATCGCGCGGGCGGCACTGGCGGCCTTTGGCGGACGCTGAGCCGCCAATATTGCCGTTGAAATTTTATAACAGGCCGCGCAAAGCCTGTGGCGGGTGCCGCGCGCGCCGCGACTCAATCGGGAGAGACCATGGCTGGCGATCATCTGCGCGCCAACTTGCCGCCGCTGACCTTGCACGTGCCCGAGCCGCGCTTCCGTCCCGGCGATCCGGTTGATTTCGCCGAAGTGGCGGTGCCGGCAGCGGGCGCCGCGCCCCGGCCCGAACCCAGTGCGCACCCGTCGAGCTTCGCCGATCTCGCCTATTCGCTGGTCCGCGTGCTCGATGACGAAGGCCGCGCGGTCGGTCCCTGGAATCCGCAGCTTTCGCCCGATATGCTGCGGCGGATGCTGCGCAGCATGGCGCTGGTGCGCGCGTTCGATGAGCGCATGTTCCGCGCCCAGCGGCAGGGCAAGACCAGCTTCTACATGAAGTCGACCGGCGAGGAAGCGGTCGCGGTCGCCGCCGCCTATGCGCTCGACCGCGACGACATGTGCTTCCCCTCCTATCGTCAGCAGGGGCTGCTGATCGCGCGCGACTGGTCGCTGGTCGACATGATGAACCAGATCTATTCGAACAAGGGCGACCGGCTGCAGGGCAAGCAGCTGCCGATCATGTATTCGGTCAAGGAATGCGGCTTCTTCTCGATCTCGGGCAATCTGACGACGCAATATCCGCAGGCGGTCGGCTGGGCGATGGCATCGGCGGCCAAGGGCGACACACGCATCGCCGCCACCTGGTGCGGTGAGGGATCGACGGCGGAAGGCGACTTCCACTCCGCCTGCACCTTCGCCAGCGTCTACCGCGTGCCGGTGATCCTCAACATCGTCAACAACCAATGGGCGATTTCGAGCTTTTCCGGGTTCGCGGGCGCCGAATCGACGACCTTTGCCGCGCGCGCGGTCGGCTATGGCATTGCGGGGCTTCGGGTCGACGGCAATGACGCGCTCGCCGTCTATGCCGCAACCGCCTGGGCGGCGGAGCGCGCGCGCACCAACGCCGGGCCGACGCTGATCGAGCTGTTCACCTACCGCGCCGAAGGCCATTCGACCTCCGACGATCCAAGCGCCTACCGCTCGGCAGGCGAGCCCAATGCCTGGCCGCTCGGCGATCCCGTCAAGCGGCTGAAGGATCACCTGATCGCGCTCGGCGAATGGGACGAGGATCGCCACGCCGCGCAGGATCTCGAACTCGCCGAACAGGTGAAGGCCGCGCAGAAGGAAGCCGAGAAGAATGGCATCCTCGGCCACGGCCTTCACCAGCCGTTCGACACGCTGTTCGAAGGCGTGTTCGAGGAACTGCCATGGCATCTGAAGGAACAGCAGGCGCAGATGATCGCCGAGGAAACCGCGAGCGGACGGCCATGGGCGAAGAAATGACCGCGACCGAGGCCGAGGCGCCCGTGGGGGACACCACGCGCATGAACATGATCCAGGCGATCAACAGCGCCATGGACATCATGATGGGCCGCGACCCCAATGTCATCGTGATGGGCGAGGATGTCGGCTATTTCGGCGGCGTGTTCCGCGCGACCGCGGGCCTGCAGGCGAAATATGGCAAGACCCGCGCGTTCGACACGCCGATCACCGAATGCGGCATCATCGGCGTCGCGATCGGCATGGGCGCTTACGGCCTGCGCCCCGTCCCCGAGATCCAGTTCGCCGACTATATCTACCCCGCGCTCGACCAGCTGGTGTCGGAGGCGGCGCGGCTGCGCTATCGCTCGGGCGGCGAGTTCACTGCGCCGATCACGGTACGCTCACCCTTTGGCGGCGGCATTTTCGGCGGCCAGACGCATAGCCAGAGCCCCGAAGGCATCTTCACCCATGTCTGCGGCATCAAGACCGTCATCCCCGCGACGCCCTATGACGCCAAGGGGCTGCTGATCGCGGCGATCGAGGACAACGACCCCGTCCTCTTCTTCGAACCCAAGCGGCTCTATAACGGCCCGTTCAACGGCTATTGGGACCGGCCTGCACAGAACTGGTCGCAGCATCCGGCAGGCGACGTGCCGACCGGCTATTACCGGATCGATCTGGGCAAGGCGCGGATCGCGCGCGCGGGCGAGGCGCTGACAATCCTCGCCTATGGCACGATGGTGCATGTCTGCGAG
Source organism: Sphingomonadaceae bacterium (assembly GCA_002863155.1). GTDB lineage: Bacteria > Pseudomonadota > Alphaproteobacteria > Sphingomonadales > Sphingomonadaceae > Sphingomonas. The sequence goes on from PKED01000095.1 coordinate 11,685, forward strand.
GCGGTGGTCGCCGAAGCGGGCGTCGATGCGGAGATCATCGACCTGCGCACGCTCGTCCCGCTCGATATCGACACGATCGAGGCATCGGTTCGGAAGACCGGGCGCTGCATGATCGTCCATGAAGCGACCCGCACCGGCGGCTTTGGCGCGGAACTGTCGGCGCTGGTGCAGGAACGCTGCTTCTACCACCTCGAAGCGCCGATCGAACGCGTGACCGGCTTTGACACGCCCTATCCGCACAGCCTCGAATGGGCATATTTCCCGGGTCCGGTTCGGATCGGCGAAGCGCTCAAGAAGATCATGAAGGACTGAAACCGATGGCGTCCCTTCCCCCGTTCGTTTCGAGCGAAGTCGAGAAACGGGTTTCGATACGGCATCAGCGTGTCTCGACTTCGCTCGACACGAACGGAGTGATGTGATGGCCCGCTTTACCTTCAAGCTCCCCGATATCGGCGAAGGCATTTCCGAGGCCGAGATCGTCGCGTGGCACGTCGCGGTCGGCGATACCGTCGCCGAGGATCAGCAGATCGCCGACATGATGACCGACAAAGCCACGGTCGAAATGGAATCGCCCGTCGCCGGCACCGTCGTCGAACTCGCGGGCGAGGTCGGCGACCAGATCGCGATCGGCGCGATGCTGGTGGTGATCGAAACCGATGGCGATGTGTCGGCAGAGGAAGCCCCCGCGCTGGGGCCAGTCGACACCGACTTGAAGGTTGCCCCGCCGAGCGCCGCGCAGGAAGAAGTTGCCGAACAATACGGCGCCGAGAATCCGGGGGTTGACGCTGTTCCTGCCGCCGCTTCGCCGCCGGAGCCTGTGCCCGCCTCTTCGCCGGTTGAGTCTAAACCCGCATCGCGCGCTGTCCTCGCCTCCCCCGCCGTGCGCGCCCGCGCGCGCGACCTCGGCATCGACCTGTCGCAGGTGAAGGCCGACGGCGACCGCATCCGCCACGCCGATCTCGACGCCTATCTCCGCTATGGCAGCAGCGAGGGCTATCACCCGCCGCATGCCAGCCGCGCGCGCGCCGATGTGCCGGTGAAGGTGATCGGCATGCGCCGCCGCATCGCCGAGAACATGGCCGCGTCGAAACGCGCCATCCCGCACTTCACCTATGTCGACGAGATCGACGTGACCGAGCTCGAGCGGGTGCGCGCCGACCTGAACGCCAATCGCGGCGCACGGCCCAAGCTGACGATGCTGCCGCTGCTGATCGTCGCAATTTGCCGCGCGCTCCCCGATTTCCCGATGATCAACGCGCGCTATGACGACGAGGCGGGCGTCGTGACGCGGCACGGCGCGGTCCATCTCGGCATGGCGACGCAGACCGATGCCGGGCTGATGGTGCCGGTGATCCGCGACGCGCAGGACCGCAATGTCTGGCAGCTCGCGACCGAAATCACCCGGCTGGCAGAAGCGGCGCGGACCGGCAAGGCAACCTCGGCCGAACTCAGCGGGTCGACGCTGACCGTCACCTCGCTCGGCCCGCTCGGCGGCATCGCGACCACGCCGGTCATCAATCGCCCCGAAGTCGCGATCATCGGCCCGAACAAGATCGTCGAGCGGCCGATATTCGTCGGCGACGACATCGTCCGCGCCAAGCTGATGAACCTGTCGATCAGCTGCGACCACCGCGTCGTCGATGGCTGGGACGCGGCGAGCTTCGTCCAGGCGCTCAAGAAGCTGCTCGAAACGCCGGTGCTGCTGTTCGCCGATTGATCGCCCCGATGCCGGCGCGGCGATCCGCAGTAGGTCAGCGTGAGCGTGATCGGGCGGCACTGCTGGCGCGAATGGGGGGACGATGGGCAATCTGATCAAGGCGATCCGCCTGCTGCTGTTCGGGCTTTACCTGTTCCTGCCGTCGCTGATCGTGCTGGTGGTGACCGGTTTCTGGGCAGAGGCCCGGCAATTGTTCGTGCCGCTGGGGCTGGTCGTACTGCTCCTGAACTTCGGCTGGCTTTTCACTCGGCGCGGAGGGGCGGCGATCAGCCGCGGGATTGGCGGCATCACCCGGCGGGGCTGACCCGCAGTCGCCGGATGCGGGATCGCGCGCGCCGCCCCTCTTGCCGGTGCGGCGGGGCCGCTTACGTGCTAGCCTGACTGCCGACCAACCGAGGAGAGACGAGCGATGCGACGCGAGGTCCAGTTCACCAATGCCAAGGGCACCCGCCTGGTCGGGCGGCTGGAGATGCCGCCGGGGCCGCTTCGCGCCGTCGCACTGTTCGCGCATTGCTTCACCTGCACGATCCAGAGCCATGGCGCGCGGCGGATCAGCACCGCGCTCGCCGAACATGGCATCGCAACGCTCGCCTTCGATTTCACCGGGCTCGGCAAGTCCGAAGGTGCGTTCGCCGACAGCCATTTCGCGGCCAATGTCGACGATCTGGTCGCGGCGGCCGCCCATCTGCGCGATACGATCGGCGCGCCGTCGCTGCTGGTCGGCCATTCACTGGGCGGCGCGGCGGTGATCGCGGCGGCGAGCGCGATTCCCGAATGCACCGCGGTCGTCACGATCGGTGCGCCGTTCGATCCCGCGCACGTCCTCCACCAGCTCGGCGATCAGGTCGCCAAGGTCCGTGCCGAGGGCCAGGCAAAGGTGACGATCGGCGGCCGCCCGTTCGACGTGTCGAGCGCCTTTCTCGACGCGGTCGAGGGGCAGGATCAGGCCGGGCGGCTCGCGCAATTGAAGCGCGCGCTGCTCGTGCTCCACGCGCCGACCGACGCAACCGTCGGGATCGAGAATGCCGCCCAGATCTTCGGCGCGGCCAAACACCCAAAAAGCTTCGTCTCTCTGGACGGCGCCGATCACCTGCTGAGCCAGGTTGCGCCGTCGGCCTATGCCGCCGCGATCATCGCCGCCTGGGTCGAACCCTATCTGCCCCCCGTCCCGGCGAGCGAAGCTCCGGCGGAGGGCTGCGTCCGGGTCACCTCCACCGACGCGAAGTTCACGACCATCGTCGAATCATCGGGCCACAGCTTCCTGGCCGACGAGCCGCTGAAGGTCGGCGGCACCGATCTGGGGCCGACGCCCTATGACCTGCTGCTGTCGGCGCTCGGCACCTGCACCGCGATGACGATCAAGCTGGTCGCCGATCGCGAGGCGATTCCGCTCACGGGCGTGTCGGTCGATCTCGCGCATGACCGCTGCCACTCGGCCGACTGCCTCGCGGTCGGCGAAGGCCGCCCGAAGATCGAAGTGCTGTCGCGTGCGATCACGCTGACCGGCGACCTGAGCGAGGCGCAGCGCGCGCGCCTCCTCGTCATCGCCGACAAATGCCCGGTCCACCGCACGCTCGAATCGCACCCGGTGATCAGGACGACGCTGGTCTGAGGCGCGCTATGCCCGCAACGCCGCTTCGCGCGCGCCCATATAGTCGCGCGTGATCGGCAGCGCGTGGCGGCTGCGGGCATATTGCAGCTGGTAATTGACGAGCCCGCCATATTTGAACGCGCACAGCGCACCCGCCAGATAGAATTGCCACATCCGGTAGAAGCGCGCGTCATAAAGCGCGACGATGTCGTCGCGCGCCGCGACCGTGCGGTCATACCAGTGTTGGAGCGTATGGGCATAGTGGAGCCGCAGCACCTCAACATCGGTCAGGTGCATCCTCAGCCCCTCGCTCGCCGCGACGATTTCCGACAGCGCCGGGTTGTAGCCGCCGGGGAAGATATATTTGACCGTCCATTTATCGGTGACGCCGGGCGGCCCCGCGCGGCCGATGGTGTGGAGCAGCATCACCCCGTCACGGCTCAGCAGATCATGGCACTGGCGAAAGAAGGTGCGGTAGTTGGGCGGCCCGACATGTTCGAACATCCCGACCGAGACGATCCGGTCGAACGTACCGGTCACGTGGCGATAATCGATCAGCTCGAACTTTACCTTGTCGGCGACGCCCGCGTCGGCGGCACGCTGGCGGGCGACCTTGATCTGCTCTTCGGACAGCGTGACGCCGAGCACTTCGGCACCGGTCCTGGCGTGGATGTAAAGCGCCAGCCCGCCCCAGCCGCAACCGATGTCGAGCACGCGCATGCCGGGTTCGAGCGCGAGCTTGGCGGTGATATGCGCCTTCTTGTCGGCCTGCGCTTGTTCGAGGCTGTTGGCCGGATCGGTGAAATAGGCGCAGCTATACTGCCGGTCGGCGTCGAGGAAGAGGTCGTAGAGCCGGTCGCTCAGGTCATAGTGATGGGCGACGTTGCGCTTGGCCGCGCGGGCCATGTTCACCCGGCCGATGCGGTGCGTCACGCCTTCGACGGCGCGGGTCAGCCATGACGCCTTCAGCCGGTCGGCGCCCTCTTCCCAAAGGTCGTTCGCGGTCAGCAGCGACACGAGATCGAGCACGTCGCCCTCGTCGAGCACCAGCCGCCCGTTCATATAGGCTTCGCCCGCGCCGAGCGCCGGATCGCGCACGATCGAACCCGCCGCGCCCGCATCGGTGAAGCGGATCGTGACATTGGGAAAGCCCGGCTCGGGCGTGCCGAACCGCTTTTCGGTGCCGTCGAAGTGGCGGACGATGAGCTGCCCGCGCTTGACCGCGCGCGCCAGGAACAGGTCGATCAGTGCCATTGTCTGTGTACGCTAGCGCTCAGATTCCGGCGAACCAATCATAATCGACATTGTCTTCCCAATAGCCGCCATGACCGCCCTGGATGCCGGCGAAGCTTTCCACCGCTTCCATCCCGATCACATATTTCGCCTGCTTGTAGCCGAGATGGCGTTCGGCGCGCAGCCGCAGCGGGGCGCCGTGCGGCACCGTCACCGGCGATCCGTTCATCGCCCAGGCCAAGATCGTCTGGGGGTGAAACGCATCGAACATGTCGATTGACTCATAATAGGGCAGCGCCGCGCCGTGATAATGATCGGCGCAGTGGAAGACGATGTATTTCGCCTTGGACTGGACATCGGCGAGCTTGAGCAGCGACCCCACCGTCGGCCCGTGCCATTCGCCGACCGCGGTCCAGCCCTCGACACAGTCGTGCTTGGTGATCTGGGTACGCGCGGGCATCGACTTGATCTGTGCCATCGACAGGTTGAGCGGCTTGTTGACCAGGCCATAGATCTTCAGGCGGAAGCTTTCGAACTTGTCGGCGACCCAGCCATTATATTCGGGCGTGCCGGGGTTGATCGACCCATTCGCACGGAACACCGGCGACATCTGGTCGCGGCGATATTCGGGCGCGAGCGTCGCATGGCTCGAAAGACCGCGCTGCAGCTGATAATGCGCTTCGTCCTCCTTATAGATAAGGCTGCGGAAGCTCTGGTTCTGGATCAGCTTGTCGCAACCCGACAGCAACAGCCCGGCGCCGGTGCCGGCACCGGCCATCAGGGCGCGGCGGGTGATGATGTTGGCCATCAATGGTCCTCCTCGGGAACTTTCCAATAGCCGGTGATCATCGATCCGACCTCGCGGATCGGCCCTGCCAGGACCACCAGCGCCAGGTGGACGACGATGAAGCCGACAATGCCGCACATCGCCAGGAAATGGATCGACCGCGCCGATGCGCGCCCGCCGAACAGGTCGAGGATCCACGGCATCGATGCGTTGATCCCCGGCGACATGCCGAGCCCGGTGAAGATGATCACCGGCAGCAGAATGAAGATCAGCGTCGCATAAGCGATCTTCTGCAGTACATTGAACGCGCCGGGATTCTTCGGATCGTGGAAGCGGAGCGCGAGATGCTCCTTGATGTCGTACCACAGATGCGACGGCGTGACTTCGCTCGGCCGGATCGTCAGCTGCTTCTGGAAATGGCGGTTGATCAGGCTGGTGATCATGAAGCCGAGCAGCCCGAACGCCAGGATCAGCGCGAAGAACAGGTGCCAGCGCCGCGACAGCGCGAGATTATAGCTGCCCGGAATCGTCGCCCAGCTCGGCCAGTGCGGCAGTTCGAGCCAGGGCATGTCGGGCTGCGCGCCGTGCGGCCCCCAGTAAAGATGCGGGTGCGCGTTAAGGATGCCGAGCCCGGACCCGATCATGATGAACACGGCGACGACGTTGATCCAGTGCCAGAGCCGGGTCGTCAGGAAATGCTTGTAGATATAGCGCGGACCGCCGGTAGCGGGCTCGCTGACCGGTGCCGGTTCAGCTGGCGGCTGGGCCGTGGGATCGATCGCTGCGTCCATCATACTCCCCGTCACTTGTGCGCGCGTGGCGCCGACTCCTATGCTAGCGACTGATACGATGCCAACCAGCAAAAAGTAACCGACGAAAAGGGCACCGATTTGGGGGTTTTTCACTTCTTCGAGCCGCGGGCAGGCCATGGCCTCGCCCATGATCCGCTCAATTCGATCGTCGCGCCGCGCCCGATCGGCTGGATCAGCTCGCTGTCGGCGGTCGGCGTGCGCAACCTCGCGCCCTACAGCTTCTTCAATCTGTTCAACTATGTGCCGCCGATCATCGGCTTCTGCTCGATCGGCCCGAAGGACAGCATCGCCAATATCGAGGCCACGCGCGAATTCGTCTGGAATCTCGTCAGCCGGGACCTTGCCGAGGCGATGAACGCCACCTCGGCCAGCGTTTCCGGCGATATCGACGAATTCGACCTCGCCGCGATCGAGACCGCGCCGTCACGGATCGTCGCCCCGCCCCGCGTCGCCGCGAGCCCGGTGCAGTTCGAATGCCGCCACAGCCAGACGATTCAGCTGAGGAGCGCCGATGGCGATCCGGTCGAGGCATGGCTGGTGATGGGCGAAGTCGTCGGCATCCATATCGACGAACGGACGATCGTCGACGGCAGTTTCAGCACGCTTGCCGCCGATCCGGTGCTGCGCGGCGGCGGCTGGGGCGATTATTTCGGCATTTCCGAAGCCGCGCGCTTCCGGATGAAACGGCCGGGTTAGGGGAAAGCCTTTCCCCACGAGCCCGTTTGTTTCGAGCAAAGTCGAGAAACGGGCCGCAAGCGGTGGACAAGGTGTCTCGACTTCGCTCGACACGAACGGAAAGAGCGGAGACGGTCAGAACTTTGTGCCGTTGAAAAGACATCCGTCATTGCGACCCCGGCCTTGGGCCGGGGTCGCAGTGACGGGTGTTTCAATTCCAGGATGACAAAGCCTAGCCCACCAGCCCCGGCCCGAGCAGCATCAGCAGCTTGACGTCGATCGCGACGCCTTCGCCGCGCCTCGCCGCCACGAAGGCCTCGATCGCCGACAGCGGGACACGGTGGACGGTGATGTCCTCATCGCCGTCGCCGCCGCCTGGCCCTACTCGCTCGAGCCCATCCGCGCGCACCAGCGTGAAGCCTTCGGACACCATGCCCGGCGAGGAGTGGAAATGGCCGATCACCTCGACCCGCGCGGGGCGATAGCCGGTTTCCTCCTCCAGTTCGCGCGCGGCCGCGATCTCGACCGGCTCGCCGGCGGTCTCGTCGCCGACCAGCCCGGCCGGCAGTTCGAGGCAGCGCGCACCGATCGGCACGCGGTACTGCTCGACCAGGATCACCTCGCCCGCGTCGATCGCGAGGATCACCGCCGCGCCGATGCCGCGTGCGCGCGACGCATATTCCCACTTGCCGTCGACCTTCATCGCGATGAAGCGGCCCTGCCAGACGGTTTCGGCGGTCACAGCTCGATCAGCCGGTCGGGCAGTTCGTTGGTATCGGCGTCGGTCTTCGGGAAATGTTCGGCGATGATCGAGCCGATCGCGCCGACCGCCGCGACCATGCCCGCGCCGGGCCGCCCCTGGCGCACTTCCTCGACCAGCGCCGCCATCGCGTCGCCCCAGCGTTCGGGCGGCACCTTCGCGTGGATCGCCGCATCGGCGACGATCTCGGCCATGCGTTCACCGGTCGACAGATAGAGCAGCACGCCGACCCGCTTCGCAGTGCGCTGTTCGGCCGCGACCCGGAACAGCTCGACCGCACGCGCGCGCACCCGGCGGCGCTTGGTCGCCCTGGGCGTCAGCCGCAGCCGCCACGCCGTCCGCGCCAGCGCATAGCGGACGATCAGGAACGCGATCACTTGCAGCAGCATGACCGCGAAGATCACCAGCCAAAGCTCGGGCGCGCTCCAGCCGTCGCTGATCAGCGGCAGCCGGGCCGGATCGATCGCGACCAGCGCCGGCACCAGCAGCGCGGCGAGCAGGCCATATTGCGGCGGCACGTCGCGGTAAGCGTCGGACACCGGCGCGATCATCGTCACGATCTCGCCATCGGTGCCCGCTTCGGCGGCGCTGACCGCCGCGCTCACCGCATCGCGTTCCGCAGGGGTCAGCCGCATCACCAATCTCCCGAAGCGCCGCCGCCGCCGAACGAGCCGCCACCGCCGCCGGTGAAGCCGCCTCCGCCCCAGCTGCCGTCGCTGCCGCCCCCGCTGCCCCAATCGCCGCCACCGCCGCCCCAGCCCGAGCGGCGGTTATTGTCGGCGGCGGCGCGTGCGACTTCCAGCGCGGTCCACAGCGCGACCGTGCCCCAGTCGCTGTCGCGGCGGCGATAGCTGCGACCGGATCGGCGGCGGCTGGAAGCAAGCACGATGAAGCCGACCACCAGCAGCCAGAAGATCACGCCCGCGCCGACCCCGACACCGCCCGAACTGCGTGCTCGCTTGTGCGTCCGGTCGAATTCCTTGATCGCGGCATCGGTTCGCGCCTTGGCCTCATCGGGATTGGCGCGCAGCTGGGCGATCAGCGCATCGGTCCCCGCCGTCATCGCGCCCGGCACATCGCCTGCCTTAAGCTGCGGCACCATGATCTCGCGGATCACCCGCGATGAAAAAGCGTCGGTCAGATAGGGTTCAAGGCCATAGCCGACCTCGATCCGGGGGCCCCGTTTGCCCTTCGGCTCGTTGGGGGCGATGAACAGGATCGCGCCATTGTTGACGTCCTTCAATCCAACGCCCCAGGCGCGACCCAGCCGATAGCCGTAATCCTCCAGCGGATAGCCCTGCAGGTCCGGGATCGTCGCCACCACCAGCTGACGCCCGGTATCCTTCTGCAACGCCTCCAGCTTGGCGGTAAGCGCCGCCTCGGTTTCGGGTGGCAGCACATTGGCGGCATCGACGACCAGCCCCGTGAATTTGGGGAAGGTCTGCGCGGTGGCCGCGCTGCCGAACATCAGCAGCGCGGCGAGGAAGGCGATGAAGCGGATCAACTGCCGAAATCGACCTTCGGTGCGGCCTCGGCGCCGGGCGTCGTCGCGGTGAACGGCACCTTGGGCTTCGCGCCATAGACGACGCTCGCGGTGATCGCGGTCGGGAAAGTGCGTATCGTGGTGTTATATTTCTGCACCGCCGCGTTGTAATCGCGCCGTGCGATCGTGATCCGGTTCTCGGTCCCCTCGAGCTGGCTAAGCAGGGTCGTGTAATTGGCCTGGCTCTTCAGCTCGGGATAGGCCTCCTGCAGCTTTTGCAGCGAAAAGCCGAGCGAGCTCTGCGCGCGGTCGAACTGCGCGAGCTTGGCCGGGTCCGACAGGTCGTCGGCGGATACGCGGATGGTGTTCGCAGCCGCACGCGCCTGCGTCACCTGCACCAGAATGTCCTTTTCCTGCAGCCCCGCGCCCTTCACCGTCGCAACGAGATTGGGGATCAGGTCGGCACGGCGCTGATAGTCGTTCTGGACGTCGGCCCAGCGCGCCTTCACTTCCTCATCGGCGGTCGGGATGCTGTTCAGCCCGCAGCCGGACAGCAGCAGCACCGATGCCGCCAGCCCCAATCGAATACGAAACGTCATGGCCCAATCCCTCCAAAGCCAAGCCCAACCACTTGCCAACGCATTCTACGCGAGGCAGCATTCGCCCCCAAGCCAAATCGGAATGCTGACCGGGGAGCGGCAATGTTCAAGGAATTTAGGGCGTTCATAGCGCGCGGCAATGTGATGGACCTCGCGGTCGCGGTCATCATCGGCGCGGCGTTCGGCAAAATCATCACCTCGCTGACCGACGACATCATCATGCCGGTGATCGGCAAGATTTTCGGCGGGCTCGATTTTTCCAGCTATTTCGTCGTGCTGGGCACGGTTCCCGCCGAACTGGCCGGGTCGACCGACTATGCGGCGCTGAAAAAGGCGGGCGTGCCGCTGCTCGGCTGGGGCGCCTTCGCGACGGCGGCGGTGAATTTCCTGATTATCGCCTTCATCATCTTCCTGATGGTCCGCGCGGTGAACCGGATGATGCCGTCCGCGCCCGAAGCGCCCGCCGAACCCGCCGCCGAGCCCGCCGATATCGCGTTGCTCCGCGAAATCCGCGACGCGCTGGTCAAGCGGGACTAAGCCAAAGATCGCTCATGTAGATCGTCATTGCGAGCGTAGCGAAGCAATCCAGCCTGGTACTGGATTGCTTCGCTACGCTCGCAATGACGGCTTTGTCGGGAAAAATGACCGGGTCTGACAGGAACCGACCCGCCCCCTCCCTCAGGCCGCCGCCAGATCCTCGGCGATCGCGTCGGCCAGGCTGGTGCCGTCGAGGATGCGCGCGGTCTCGTCGCGCACCCGCGCCATCGCGTGCCGGATCGCGCAGGTCGCCTCGTCCTTGCAATCGGCGCAGCGGCGATAGGCGGTGCGGCTGACACAGGGAACCAGCGCCAGCGGCCCCTCGATCACGCGGACGATCTCGCCGAGCGAGATCATGTGCGTCGGGCGCGACAGGCAGTACCCGCCCATCTTGCCGCGATGGCTGTGGAGCAGCCCGGATTCGCGCAGATCGGCAAGGATCAGCTCCAGGAACTTGCGCGGGACATTGGCTGCCTCGGCAATCCGGTTCATCGGGATGGGCGGGCCGCCTGCGGGTGCCTCGGCGAGAAAGAGCATCGCGCGAAGCGCATATCGGGAACGCTGCGTCAACATGATGGGCGGCTCTATGGACCTACTTTGTGGCGAGTGAAAGGCGGTCTTTTCATTAACGGCACAGCACCTATATTGGCAGGCGTCGGGTTCGCCCGACTATGGCGATAAACGATGGCGTGAACTAGGCGCAGCGGACCCGGGGGCAGTACCCGGCGGCTCCACCATAACCCCTTGGGCTTCCAAGGGGCTATGACGGGGCCGAACCAGGATCGACGTGTGTTGAACGGCGCTGTCTTTTGCTCGGAATGGGACCACCGTGACGGCCCATAACTAAGTGCCAACGATAACGAGGCGCTCGCAATTGCGGCCTAACCCAAGACTTAACGGTCTAGGTTAGTACGACGAAAGCGCGGTCGGGCTGCACCGGGCAACAGAAGCAGTTCCGGCGGTACGGGGAGCACCGAGCAACAGAAGCTCCCCACTTCACGCTCGCCAAACTTGACGCTGCGCCGCAAAGGGCGCAAGGGCCGCGCCTTGATCAATCGGCATAGCTGTGCCCGAATGACCCGCCGCCACTTTGCGGCCCCCAGCCTGGAAGACGATGACCCTAGCCGAACTCCCCCCGCTTCTGTCCGAAGCGCTCGCCGCGCGTGGTTATGAAGCGCTGACGCCCGTGCAGACCGCGGTCGCCGCCCCCGATGCGGTCGGGCGCGACCTGCTCGTTTCGGCGCAGACCGGATCGGGCAAGACCGTCGCCTTCGGGCTTGCGATCGGCAATCAGCTGCTCGGCGAGCATGGCCTCACCCACGGCATCGCGCCGCAGGCGCTGGTCGTCGCGCCCACCCGCGAGCTCGCGCTCCAGGTCAGCCGCGAGCTGATGTGGCTCTATGCCAAGGCGGGTGCACGCATCGCCACCTGCGTCGGCGGGATGGACGCATCGAAGGAGCGCCGCTCGCTCGCCCACGGCGCGCATATCGTCGTCGGCACCCCGGGGCGGCTGCGCGATCACCTCGAACGCGGCGCGCTCGACCTGTCGGCGCTGAAGGTCGCGGTACTCGACGAAGCCGACGAGATGCTCGACATGGGGTTTCGCGAGGATCTGGAGGAAATCCTCGACGCGACGCCCGCCGACCGCCGCACATTGCTGTTCTCGGCGACGATACCGAAGCCGATCGTTGCGCTTGCCCGCCGCTATCAGCGCGACGCGCTGCGCATCTCGACCGTTGGTGAGGATCGCGGGCATGGCGACATCGCCTATCAGGCGGTGACGATCGCGCCGTCGGACACCGAAAATGTCGTCGTCAACATGCTGCGGCTGCACGAGGCGGAGACCGCGATCCTGTTCTGCGCGACCCGCGACAATGTCCGCCACTTGCATGCCAGCCTGATCGATCGCGGTTTTTCCGCGGTCGCGCTGTCGGGCGAGCATAGCCAGAACGAGCGCAATGCCGCGCTTCAGGCGCTGCGCGACGGGCGCGCACGGGTGTGCGTCGCGACCGATGTCGCTGCGCGCGGGATCGACCTGCCCAATCTGACGCTCGTCGTCCATGTCGAGCTGCCCCGCGATGCCGAGGCGCTCCAGCACCGCTCGGGCCGCACCGGCCGTGCGGGCAGGAAGGGCACGGCGGTGCTCATCGTCCCCTATCAGCGGCGGCGCATGGTCGAGCGGATGCTGAGCGGTGCCAAGATCGCCGCCGAATGGACCGACCCGCCCACCGCCGACGACATTCGCGCCAAGGATCGCGAGCGGCTGCTTGCAACCCTGCTCGCCCCGGTCGAGCTCGACGAGGACGACCGCGCGCTCGGTGCCCGCCTGCTTGCCGAGAAGAGCGCAGAGGATATCGCCGCGATGCTGGTCCGCGCCCACCGCGCGGCGATGCCGCAGCCCGAGGAGCTGATCGAGCGCGGCGCGCAACCCGCGGGCAAGGCCGCGCCGGGCACCGCCGCCAATCACCGCGCGGGGTTCGAGGACGTGCTGTGGTTCAAGCTCGACATCGGTCGCCGCCAGAATGCCGATCCGCGCTGGATCTTGCCGCTGCTCTGCCGCCGCGGCCACATCACCAAGCAGGAAGTCGGCGCGATCCGGATCGGACCGAACGAAACCTTTTTCCAGATTCCGCGCCGCGTCGCCGGCAAGTTCCAGGACGCGCTCAAGCGCACCGTGTCGGAAGACGGTGGCGAGATCGTGCCGGCGCCGAACGGCCCCGGTGACACCGGCCCGCGCCGCGGCGCCCAGCCGCCCGCGCATCGCGGCGCCGTCCGCCCGACCCGCCCCCCGCATCGCGGCGCTCCGCGCGGACGGGGCTAAGCCGGGGCTTGCCCCGGTCGACTTTGACGCAGCCGTCATTTCGAGCGGCCAAAGACTGGCGACGAAAACGACAAAGCCACCGGCACCCGAGCAAGGGGCCGGTGGCTTGCCTTTTCCTTAATCAATGCCGGTCAGGCCCGCCGCTTCCGGTCCTGCGCGCCCGAAGGGGGAGACGGGCGCGCAGGTAGGCGGGAGCCGGTTCAGATGCGCGCGGCCGAGACGATCGGGCCGCCCTTGCCGTGCTGGACCAGCACGGCGGTCTTCAGGCCGGCGGCACCGGCGGGCAGCGCGAAGCTCGCGCTCTTGCCCGACCAGTTGCCGACATTGACCAGCTGCTTCACGACGTTGCGGTGCGGCAGGGTGACGCCGCCATTCTCGCCGGCGCGGATCGCCACGTCGATCGTGCGCGGGTCATAGCGGACGACCCAGACGGTCGCGTTCTGCGGCTTGCCGGCGCCGATCGTCACCTTGCCATTGGCGGCTGTGATCGCCGGGCCGGTCTTCACGACGTTGCGGGCGATCGCGGCGTTCAACTCGCCTTCGCGGCTGCCGAGCACGGCGTCACGACCGTTGACGATCACCTGCGGCGTCGCGACCTGGCTGCGGCCGGCGGCATGGGCATAGTCCCACTGACGCGCGGTATAGGCCGGGGTCGCGAACGTGTCCTTCCAGCCGAGCTGGTCCCAATAGGTCACCGCGAAGGTGAGCGGGATGACATCGGCACGATCGGCAAGGCGGTTGACGACCTTGATCGCCGGCGGGCAGCTCGAGCAGCCCTGGCTCTGATAGAGTTCGACGACAACCGGGTGGGCGGCGTCGCCGACCGGGGTCGCCTTGGCACCGGCGCCTTCGCCCGACAGCGACGGCGAGGCGGTCGCGCCTGAGCAGGCCGCGAGAAACAGGGCAGTCGAAAGAGCAACAATACCACGCATCATATTATCTCCGTGATCCGGGAAGCGACCACCGGGCCGCTCCATGCCCTGTTATTCGCAGCTGCCCCGCTGCCGGTTACAGCCGATTACCAGCGCAGCAGGCGCGGGCCGAAAATAGCCCCGATCGCCGTCGGAATCGCGATGCCGAGCGTATACCAGGTCAGCACGAAAGTCGCCGACACTTCGGGGCAATGCAGGCCATAAAGCGTTGCGCCGACTGCCCCCGCCGCCAGCCCCGCCGCAGCGCCTGCGACGCGCAGATTGGCGGGCGCCAGCTGCCGGAACGACCAGAGCAGCCCGGCGAACACCGGCAGCGACAGCACGCCGACCCGCATCGAACATTGCCGCCAGCTGCTGCCCAGCCACATCGGCATCCAGTAATCGCTCGGGGTGCCGGCAAGCTCGATCGCCGACAGCCCGGCGAGCAGCAGCACCGGCAGCACGATCATCCAGCCGCCGCCGGTGCCGGTCGCGTCGGGACGTGCGACATGCCGCACCGCCAGGATCGCGACCACGCCCAGCGCGATCGTATAGGCCGCCTTCATCAGGAAGCGCGCGTTGGTCATCGCGCCGGGCAGGTCGGCGCGCAGCCCCAGCGTCGACAGCACCAGCGCCAGCGTGAGCGCGCCACCCGCGATCAGCCCGATCGCCAGGCGTTGCTCGACCGCGTTGCGCGGCACGGCGCGAGTCTGTGCGGACAGCGACTGGATCAGATCTTCGGTACGCATCACTTGCCTTTCAACCGGGCCGCGAGCGCCTTCAGCCCGCGGTGGACGGAAACCTTCACATCGGCCTCGCTGATGCCGTCGGCCTCAGCCGCTTCGGCAACGCTCAGCCCGTCGATCTTGGTGCGGCGGATCGCGCGCGCCTGTTTGGGCGAAATCTCGCCGAGCAGCGCATCGACATCCATCTTCGCCGAAGACGCGTCCTCGAACCCTTCGGCGGCCAGAATCTCCTCCAGCCCCTCGAACGGCACATGTTCGCGGCGGCGGCGGAAATGATCGATCATCTTGTAGCGCGCGACGGCATAGGCCCAGGCGGTGAAGGGCCGGTCGCGGTCATAGCTTGCGCGCCGCGTGTGGATGGCAATCAACGTTTCCTGCACCAGATCCTCGACATCGTCACCCGCCCCGCGCAGCCGTCGCGCGAAAAAGGCGCGCATCAGCGGGGCCAGAGCGCTCAGCAGACGGTTCTGGGCGGTCGCGTCGCCGTCCAGGCCACGCACCATCCAGACCTTCAGCTGGTCCTCGTTCGCCCTGCCATGCGCTCCTGCTAGAGCCATTCGTCCGGTCCAGTGTTTTGGTTACAACGCCTTTTCGTGCGGGCCGCTTAGCGCCCGGCGCCCCGCTTGTAACCATTGCGGTCGTCCGCGCGAACCCCGGATGTGACCTACCCTTCAGGCCTCCCGGGTCACCGGGCGGCGGCCGGTGCAACCCCCGGCCGCCGCTCGTCAGGGCTGACAAGCGCGCACCCCTCGGCTAGCCTCGTGGCGCACGTCACCGTCAGGAGAGCCCCCCAATGCGCGAAGCCGCGATCGTCGCCACGGCCCGTACCCCCATCGGCAAGGCCATGCGCGGGGTGTTCAACGTCACCGAAGCGCCGGTGCTGGCGGGCCATGTCATGAACGCCGCGGTCGAGCGCGCCGGGATCGACCCCGCGCGGATCGACGAGGTGTTCTGGGGCGTCGGCAACCAATGGGGCAGCCAGGGCGGCAATGCCGGCCGCATGGCGGTGTTCGCGGGCAAGCTGCCGCAAAGCGTCCCCGCCTTCTCGCTCGACCGCAAATGCGGCTCCGGCCTCACCGCCGTCGCGCTCGCCGCGCGCTCGATCATTTGCAACGAGATCGACGTGGCGCTCGCCGGCGGCATGGAAAGCGTGAGCATGACCGCGCAGAATGCCCCGCGCTACGTCAACCAGTCGGTGATCGCGAACGAGCCTGCCGCCTATATCCCGATGATCGAGACGGCGGAAATCGTCGCCCAGCGCTACGGCATCAGTCGCGAGGCGCAGGACCGCTACGGCGCGCAAAGCCAGCAGCGCGCCGCGCGCGGGCTGGAAACCGGCGCCTTTGCCGAGGAAATCGCCCCGATCACCGTCGAACGCGCGATCCTCGACAAGGAAGGCAAGGAAACCGGGCGCGAACAGGTGACCGTGTCGCAGGACGAAGGCATCCGCCCCGGCACCACCTATGAAGCGATCACCGGCCTGCGCACCGTCTGGCCCGGCGGCGAGTTCACCGGCCCCGGCACCAACATTACCGCAGGTAACGCCAGCCAGCTGTCCGACGGCGCGAGCGCACAGATCGTGATGGACCGCGCCACCGCCGAGGCCGAGGGAAAGGAGATCCTGGGGCTCTATCGCGGTTTCCAGGCGGCGGGCTGCGCGCCCGACGAAATGGGCATCGGCCCGGTCTTCGCGGTCCCCAAGCTGCTCGCCCGCGCTGGCCTGAGCGTGGCGGACATCGGCCTGTGGGAACTGAACGAAGCCTTTGCCTCGCAATGCCTCTACTGCCGCGACACGCTGGGCATCGATCCAGAGAAATACAACGTCAACGGCGGCGCGATCGCGATCGGCCACCCGTTCGGGATGACCGGATCACGGCTGGTCGGCCACGCCCTGATCGAAGGCCGCAAGCGCGGCGTGCGCTGGGTGGTGGTGTCGATGTGCACCGCGGGCGGCATGGGGGCTGCGGGGCTGTTCGAGGTGGTTTGAGGGGTGGGCGTGGGGGGCGGGAATGCGCCCTAATGGCAGCCGTTCGGCAATGCCAAGACCACCCCCGAAAGCGGACGATCGTGAGCACTTAGATGGCGTATCTCTACAAGTACGGCTGTGGGCGGTTGCGGGCGATACCGACGCGCAAGATCATGAGCGCATGCTGCTCCTCGGCCAGTTCAGGCCAAGGAGACGGAACATGGGACATTCAACATTTGATCCGGCCATGCAGTCGCGGCCGGCGTGGAATGCCGGAAAGATGGTCGGCACGAAGCGGCCGTTGACCCAAAAGCAGATTTGGGCCGTTCGCTTTTTCCTCGACCGGGAGGGGCGCTTGCGCGACCGGGCGCTTTTCGACTTAGCTATCGACAGTAAGCTTCGGGGCTGTGACCTCGTCAAAATAAAGATCGGGGACCTCGTTGCGGGCGCTGAGATCAGGAACCGCGCAATGGTAGTTCAGCAAAAAACCGGGCGCCCCGTGCAATTTGAACTGACGACTGATGTACGGGCAAGCCTGTTGGCGTGGCTTGAGCGGCGGGGCGGTACCGTGGAGGCCTACGCCTTTCCCAGCCGCGTCGATCGCGCCGGGCATTTGAGCACACGACAATACGCCCGGCTCGTGGATGAATGGGTGACCGCGATAGGGCTACGCCGGGCTGATTATGGAACGCACTCGCTGCGCAGAACGAAGGCAGCCATGATCTACTGAGAACGGCGGAGCAATATTCGACCACGGTAGCGGCGGGATAGTCCTGCTGCGGGCGGCGTAAAAGTCGTCCACCTTGAAGCCTTTCTGCCGAGTCAGGGAGGTGTGGGGATCTACAGCG
>PKED01000150.1 GCA_002863155.1 Sphingomonadaceae bacterium
GGTTCCATTGCGCCCCTGCGAAGGCGCGCTGGGTATCCTGCCCCGCCCAGCGCCCGATCGCTAGGCTGTTGACCTGGACGTCGAGCTGCCCGCCGAGCAGGCTGCGGAAGCGGCGGCGGTAATCGATTTCGGGCAGCGCAACCGGCTGAAGACCCTGCCGGTCGCCCACCCGCAGCGTCTGCACCGCCCAGCCGTTGATCGAGAAATAACTGTCGCGGTCGATCCGTTCGAGCCGCACATTGCTGCGCAGAATGTCGTCGCGCGAGATGTCGTAGCGGCGCAGGAAGGTCCGGTCGGTCGCGACCCGGAACGACGTGCTCGCCGTCCAATGCGCGCCCACCTGAAACCGCGCCGTCCCCTCCAGATAACCGCGGAAGACATTCTGCGACGTGACCGGGTTGACGAAGCCGGTGTCGGTCCGGTCGCTGACCGTGCCGTAGACGTTCAGTCGATAGGCGCCGGTGCTGGTGAGCGCGCTGTAATCGGCCTGGAGGAGCGGCAGCGCGTTCGAAAAGATGCGCGGCACCAGCTTCAGTCCCCGGTTCGGCCCGATCGCGAGATAATAGGGCTGGGCGAATTCGAAGCCGTTGGTGCGCGTATAGCGGATGTCGGGGTTCAGCAGCCCGCTTTGCGTCCCGTCGCCGACGGGATTGGACAGCGCGGGCAGCGGCAGCGTTGCGAAGCCGAACACGCTGATCCGGGCGCCCTTGTAATAGATGCGTTGCCGGGTCGGGTTATAGACGACGCTGACGGCAGTGATCTTCCACGACGGTTCCTTGGGGCAATTTTTCGAATCGACCACCGAGCAGGGCGTGAAGGCGGCATTCTCTAGGGTGACCACGCCGGCGGTATCGCGGCTCCCGCGTTGCGCCGCCAGGCGACCGCCGCGATCGAGCACCACCAGCATGTTGTCGACGACGCCGTCCTTCAGCGAATCGGTCAGCTCGATCGAATCGCCATAGGCCTGGTCGCCACGCGGATTGGTGACGACGATATTGCCGGTCGCGACGACGCGGCCGGTCTTGCGGTTCCACGAAACCTTGTCGGCGCGCAGCCGGTCGCCTTCGCGATACATCCGCACATCGCCGCTGGCGGTGACGACATCGGCCTCGGTGTCATAGGAAAGCTCGTTCGCGCTGAACTGGATCTGGTCCTCGTTCTTGGTCGGCGCGGGCTGTTCGGCGGGAGTCAGCGGCGGCGCCGGCTGGGCCGCGCGGTCCTGCAAATCCTGCGCAAGGGCGGGGTGCGTGGCCGCCAGAGCAAGCACCAGGGCGCCGGAATGGAATAGAATACGCTGCCTCACGTCGGCAAAAATCCCCTTCGGACGACTTGTGCCGACCTGTTCGCGCCCTATTGCACCGGAGCGGTGCCGCCGCAACGCCCCGTGCTTTGACAGGGGAAGCGCGCTGGCCCAAGAAACTTTCACGCGAGCCCCGACTCCCTTTGCCCCGACTCCATTCGCCCGACCCATCCGAACGTCTGACTGAGGTTAATGATGCATATTGAATTTTCCGTCACTCCCGCCGCCGATGCGTCCGTGCTCGCGCTGCCCGTCTCGAAGGACGGGCTCGATCGTGTCGCGTTCGGCGCGATCGACGCTGCCGCGCAGGCGCTTGCACTGGGCGCGGCGCGCGCGGCGCGGTTCGACGGCGAAGCCGGTGCAGTGGTCGATGCCTTCATCCCGGCGAGCGGCGGGGCTGTCCTCCATCTGCTGCTGGTCGGCATCGGCAACGGCAGCGAGGCCGATCATGAACGCGCAGGCGGCGCCCTCACCGCGCGGCTGCTCACTTCGGGCGTGACGGCGGTGACGGCCGATTTCTCGGCACTGGGCGGCGTATCGTCGTCCCAGGCAGTCGCCCGTTTCGCCGGCGCGGCGGTGGCGCGCGCCTGGCGGATCGACACCTATCGCACCCGCCTTCCCGAAAAGCAGAAACCGACGCTGAAGGCGCTGACCATTGCCGGCGCACCGGACGGGGCGGCGGCGGCGTGGCAGGCGCAACACGCCGTGACCGAGGGTCTGGCGCTGACCCGCACGCTGGTGGCCGAGCCGCCGAACGTGATCTATCCGGTGAGTTTCGTGGAACGGGTGACCGCCGACCTCGATGGTCTCGGTCTTGAGATTTCGGTGCTGGGCGAGGCGGAAATGGCCGCGCTAGGCATGGGCGCGCTGCTCGGCGTGTCACAGGGTTCGGTGCGCGAGGGGCAGTTGCTCGTCATCAAGTGGAACGGCAAAGGGCCCGGCGATCCGGACCTCGCGCTCGTCGGCAAGGGCGTGACGTTCGACACCGGCGGCATTTCGCTGAAGCCCGGGCCGGGCATGGAAGACATGAAGTGGGACATGGGCGGCGCAGGCGCGGTGGCCGGTGCGATGAAGGCGCTCGCGCTGCGCAAGGCGAAGGCGAATGTGATCGGCGTGTGCGGCCTTGTCGAGAACATGCCCGACGGCAATGCCCAGCGCCCCGGCGACGTCGTGACGTCGATGTCGGGCCAAACCATCGAAATCCTCAACACCGATGCCGAAGGGCGGCTGGTGCTGTGCGACGCGCTAACCTGGGTTCAGCAGAACCACCGGCCCAAGACGATCGTCGATCTTGCGACGCTGACCGGCGCGATGATCATCTCGCTCGGCAACGAACATGGCGGCCTGTTCGCCAACGACGACGGGCTTGCCGATCAGCTGCTGGCGGCGGGCCGGTCGAGCGGCGACCTGCTGTGGCGCTTCCCGCTGTCGGATGCGTACAACAAGCTGATCGACAGCCCGATTGCCGACATGAAGAATGTGGGCCCGCGCGGCGCGGGATCGATCACCGCCGCCCAGTTCCTGCAGCGTTTTATCGACAAGGGCGTCCGCTGGGCGCATCTCGACATCGCCGGCATGGTCTGGGCGGACAAGCCGGGCGCGACGTTCGACAAGGGCGCGACCGGCTATGGCGTGCGGCTGCTCGACCGGTTCGTCGCGGACAATTTCGAAGCCTGATCGCGCAGAGCGGTGCAGGTCGACTTCTACCATCTGACGCGCCAGCCGCTTGAGCATGTGCTTCCGCGGCTGGCCGAGCGGGTGGTGGCGGGGGGCGGGCGGCTGCTGATCGTCAGCGCGGATGCGGCGCAGCGGCTGGCGATCGACCGGCTGCTGTGGGAATATGCGCCCGATAGCTTCCTGCCGCATGCGCAGGCCGGCGCAGGCGACGACGCGGCACAGCCGGTGCTGATCGCCGACGCGCCCGTCGCAGGCAACGGCGCGCGCAACATCCTGATCGCCGATTCGACCTGGCGCGACGAGGCACTTGGTTTCGAGCGCGCCTTCCATTTGTTCGATGAAAGCAGCATCGCCGAGGCGCGCGCGGCGTGGAAAGGGCTTGCGACGGCGGACAATGTCGAGCGCCGCTATTGGAAACAGGGCGAGCGCGGCTGGGAACAGGCGGCATAGCCGGGCGCTTGCCCCGGCGCCGTGCCGTCGCTAAAGGCGCGCCAACCCATCCAACCGTTCAAGCACAAGGGACGCACCAGTCATGGCCGCGACACGCACTTTCTCGATCATCAAGCCCGATGCCACGCGCCGCAACCTGACCGGTGCGGTCACCAAGATGCTCGAGGAAGCCGGGCTGCGCGTCGTCGCGTCGAAGCGGATCCAGATGACCCGCGACCAGGCCGAAGGCTTTTACGCCGTCCACAGGGAGCGGCCCTTTTTCAATGATCTGGTCAGCTTCATGATCTCCGGCCCGGTCGTCGTGCAGGTGCTCGAGGGCGAGAATGCCGTGCAGCGCAACCGCGACATCATGGGTGCGACCAACCCCGCCAATGCCGATGCGGGCACGATCCGCAAGGAACTCGCCGAATCGATCGAAGCCAATTCGGTCCACGGATCGGACAGCGACGAAAATGCGGCGATCGAGATCGCCTATTTCTTCAAGCCCGAAGAAATCGTCGGCTGAAACCGCCCGAGGCCGACGCGCTTCAGGGTTTCGACCAGAGCGCGTCGAGTCGGGCAGCCCCCTCGCGGTGATTGGCGGTGCGTTCGCGGATCGCCATGCCGCGCAGCCGGACGACACGGCCGAAAAGGCGCGGCTCGATCCGCCAGGCAATGTCGTAGATCGCCGATTCCTGCCGGTTGCCCGTCGAGCCGGTGCACACGCTGTCGATCAGAACCGGCAATCGCCCCTGTCGGCGGTCGGCGCCGCCATCGGTCAGCCTGAGCAGCGCGCGGTCGAACCATGCCGCGTCGATGGCATGGACGGTGACGGTGCCTTGCGGCGCCACGCCAAGCGCCTTTGGAAAGCGGATATCGGTCGACTGCAACGCGCAATCGACGCCCCTGAAGGCAATCGAGCGGCCATTGGTGGCGGTCGCGATCAGCCCGCTGCGGCTGGCGGCGGCGCGGGCGGCCTCGCGCGCCGCCGCGCGTTCCTCTGCGCGCACTTCGCGGGCGTCGCGGCGCTCCTCCCAGCTGGTCCACAGGCTGAGGCCCGCGATCACCAGCCCGGCGACCGCGACGAATTCGCCGAGCGTGATCCAGCGGCGGCGAACGGCGGCGGCTTCGGCGGCTTCCGACGGCGTGGTGGTTTCGGCCGATTCGCTCATCCGCGCTCCGCCAGCAAGCGCCGGGGCGCCACCATTTCCCAACTCATCGCGGCCCGGTCCGCGACACGTTCCCAGTCGGTCGTGTCCTGATCGACCCGCATGCCGACCCAGCCGCTCGGGCCCAGATAGGGCGGCACGAAATAGAAATCGGGGTCCATATCGACGAGCATCGTCTGCTCTTCCCGCCCGCTCGTCTTGACGAGGAGCGCGACTTTCCCATCGCCGTGGTGATCGTTCCAGAAATAGCCGAAGAACTTTCCGCCATTCTTGCCGATGTTGAGGAAGAAGCCGGGGGCGCCGTGCGACAGCCGCTCTGCTGCATGGGGCAAGGCGAGGCAGATCGCGCGTACGCGGGCCAGCGCTTCTTCGGCGTCGCCTGTCATCGGCTGACAAATTCCGCGAGCAGGCGCGGATAGAGGCGGTGCTCGGCCTTAAGGACGCGGCTGGCGAGCATCTCGGGCGTGTCGCCGGCCAGGATCGGCACCACCGCCCGCCCGAGCACGTCGCCGGCGTCGAGCTCGGCTGTCACGACATGCACCGAGCAACCGGCGACCTTGTCGCCTGCATCGATCGCACGGGCATGGGTGTCGAGCCCCTTATATTTGGGCAGCAGCGACGGATGGATGTTGAGAATGCGACCCTCCCACCGGGCGACGAAATCCGCCGAGAGGATGCGCATATAGCCCGCCAGCGCGACAAAGGCGATGTCGGCATCGCGCAGCGCTGCATCGATGGCGGCTTCGTGCTCCGCCTTGGTCCTGCCCTTTGCGGCACAGGCGAAGGTCGGGATGCCGCGCGCGTCCGCCCAGGCGATGCCGCCCGCGTCGGGCTTGTCCGAGACGACGAGCGCAACTTCGTAGGGCGCATGGCCCGCCGCTGCCGCCTCGACGATCGCCTGCATGTTCGATCCCCGGCCCGACAGCAGCACGGCGACGCGCTGCTTAGCCAAGGTGAGTCGCGTCCCAAGGTGTGCGGGCGCTCCACGTCTCTGCGCTCCCGCCGACGGTACAGCCACGCGCCCCGGCGACGACCGTGCCGATGCGGTGGACGGTTTCGCCCGCGGCTGTCAGTGCTTCCGCTACCGTGTCTGCGCGGTCGGGCGCGACGATCACGGCCATGCCGATCCCGCAATTGAAGGTGCGCGCCATTTCCTCGGGCTCGATCTGCCCCTGGGCTTGCAGGAAAGCCATCAGGCGCGGCTGTGGCCAGCGATCGGCGTCGATGCGCGCATGCAGCCCCTCGGGCAGCACCCGCGGGATGTTTTCGAGCAGGCCGCCGCCGGTAATATGGGCAAGACCGCCGATAGCCCCTTGGCGCAACAAGGGCAGCAACGACTTCACGTAGATCCGCGTCGGCGCCATCAGCGCGTCGATCAGGAGCGTGTTGGGATCGAACAGCGCCGGCCGGTTGAGCTTCCACCCTTTGTCGGCGGCGAGGCGGCGAACGAGCGAGAAGCCGTTCGAATGGACTCCCGACGATACCATGCCGAGAATGACATCGCCCGCCGCGATGTCGGCACCCGTCAGCACGCGTTCGCGTTCGACCGCGCCGACGCAGAATCCCGCAAGGTCATAGTCGCCCGGCGCGTACATGCCGGGCATCTCGGCGGTCTCGCCGCCGATCAGCGCGCAGCCTGCCTGAAGGCACCCTTGCGCGATCGAGGCGACGACGCGTTCGGCAATGTCGGGCACCAGCTTGGCACTGGCGTAATAATCGAGGAAGAACAGCGGCTCGGCACCCTGCACGATCAGGTCGTTGGCGCACATCGCGACCAGATCGATGCCGACTCCGTCATGCCGGTCATGCTCGATCGCGAGTTTCAGCTTGGTGCCGACGCCGTCATTCGCCGCGACCAACAGCGGATCGACAAATCCCGCCGCCTTCAGATCGAAAAAGCCGCCAAATCCGCCAAGTTGCGCATCGGCACCGGCGCGGCGGGTGGCCTTCGCAAGCGGGCCGATCGCTCTGACCAGCGCATTGCCGGCGGCGATCGATACGCCGGCATCGGCATAGGTGTAGCCGGATGCGGGGCTGGGGGGCGGGGGACGGTCATCGTTCATCGCCAATGCGCCTAGCGATATCGCACTTGGATTTCCACGCCTCCTTCGCCAAAAGGGCGCGCGATGCGTCCGTCCCGATCCCTGCTCCTCATGGCCCTGTTCCTGATCCTGGCGCCGCTCGGCGGCAGCCGCCTGGCCGCCCAGGATGGCGGCGCCGGCAGTTTCGAGGTGAGCGGGGTCGAGGTCGACGTCAGTGCCAGGACGGCCGGGGCGGCCCGGCTGGCAGGCTGGCGGCTTGCCCAGCGCAAGGGCTGGACGATGCTGTCGCGGCGCATGGGCGGCGGCGACGGCACCCTGCCGGATGGTGTGCTCGATCAGCTGGTGTCGGGAATCGTCGTCGAAAGCGAACAGATCGGCCCGACCCGCTATATCGCCCGGCTGGGCATCCGCTTCGACCGTTCGCGGGCCGCGTCGATCCTCGGCGTGTCGGCGGCGTTCACGCGGTCGCCGCCGTTCCTGCTGCTGCCGATCATGTGGACCGGCGGCGCGCCCGTCGCCTTCGAACGCAAGAGCGCCTGGCTCGACGCCTGGGGGCGTTTCAACGCGGGCAGCAGCACGATCGATTATGTCCGCCCGGCAGCGACGGGGCCTGACGCGCTGCTGCTCAATGCCGGCCAGATCAATCGCCCGGGGCGCGGCCAGTGGCGCTCGGCACTCGCGCAATATGGTGCGTCGGACGTGCTGATCCCGATCGTCCATCTCGAGCGCCAATGGCCGGGCGGGCCGATCATCGGCCGGTTCCAGGCGCGTTTCGGCCCCGACAACCGCCTGCTCGAGAGTTTTTCGCTGCGGGTCAGCAACGCGGATGCGCTGCCCGCGCTGATGGAAGCCGGGGTGAAGCGGATCGATGCCGCCTATCAGTCGGCGCTGTCGAGCGGAATCCTGCGGATCGATCCGGCATTGCTCGCGCGCGCGCCCGCCGCCGAGGAGGACACGACGGTGCCCGATGAATCGCTGCTGCCCGCCGATGTCGCCGGCGCATCCGAAGTGCCGGCGGTCGGGCTGGTGGTGCAGGTCGACACGCCGACCGCGAACGCGTTCGATGCCTCGCAAGCGACGTTGCGCGGTATTCCGGGTGTGCGCGGGGTCGCGATCAGCAGCCTGGCGTTGGGCGGCATCTCCGTTCTGCGAGTAAGCTATGAGGGCGATGCCGCGACGCTGCGGACTGCGCTCGAAGCGCGCGGCTGGAGTGTCATCACCGGGAACGGTGCGCTGCGCATATCGCGACGGGCACCCGGCCTGCCGCCGCCCGACGTTCCCGCAGACAATGCCACTGCCGGATGACGCAGCTGCCGCTTCCCTTGAGCTGGCCTGCGGACCCGACCGACGACGATTTCCTGATCAGCAGCTCGAACGACCATGCCGCGCTGCACCTGCGTCGCTGGGGTGCCTGGCCGGTGATGACGACATTGCTGGTCGGGCCGCGCAAGTCCGGTCGCAGCACGCTGGCGCGTCTGTTTGCGCAGCAGAGCAGCGGCCGGATCATCGACGATGCCGAACGCGTCGGCGAGACGGCGCTATTCCATGCCTGGAACGCGGCCCAAGCCGAACGGCGCCCGCTGCTGATTGTGGCGGAGGCGCCACCGCCTGACTGGCAGATCAGGCTGGCCGATCTGCGATCGCGCCTTGCCGCCACGCCGGTCGCGCGGATCGGCCCGCCCGACGATGCGCTGATGGCGGCATTGTTCGAGCGTGCTTTTCTGCGCCGTCGGCTCGATGCGCGACGCGACCTGATCGACTGGCTGGTCGCGCGGGTCGACCGCAGCCATATCGCGATCGAGCGCACCGTCGATGCGCTCGACGAGGCGGCGCTTGCCAATCGTAAACGCCTGTCGATTACGCTGGCGCGAACGACTATGACCGCAGCCGGGCTGCTTTCGGCCCCGCGCCCCGAATCGGATGAGAGCAACGCATGAGCCGGCCCGCCGCCCTTGCCGACAGCGACGACAACGAGCTTTTCTCGCCCGGGAATGGAGGTGACCGCTTCTTCAACCGCGAACTGAGCTGGCTCGCTTTCAACCGCCGCGTGCTGGAGGAAGCGCGCAATCCGGCCCATCCGCTGCTCGAACGCCTGCGTTTCCTGTCGATTTCGGGATCGAACCTCGACGAGTTCTTCATGGTGCGCGTGGCCGGGCTGAAGGGCCAGCAGCTCCAGGACGTCGACCGCCTTTCGGCCGACGGATTGAATTCGAGCCAGCAGCTGGCGGCGGTCGTCGCGGAAGCCGATGCACTGGTCGAAAGTCAGCGGACGGTGTGGCGCGAACTGCGCGGGCTGCTCGCCGAAACCGGGATCACCGTGCTGAGTTCGCGCACGATCGACGAATCGCTGACGCCCGATGAAATGGTCTGGCTCGAAAAGCAGTTCCGCGAACAGATTTTCCCGATTCTGACTCCGCAGGCGCTCGACCCGGCACATCCTTTTCCGTTCATGCCCAACAAGGGGCTCGCGGTGATGTTCGACATGGTCCGCGAGTCCGATGGCCAGCATGTCCGCGAGCTGGTGATGCTGCCCGCGCCGATGCCGCGCTTCGTGCGGTTGCCGGGCGACCATGCGCGCTATGTCGCGGTTGAATCGCTGGTGAAGCGATTCTCCGACCTGATCTTTCCGGGCTATCGCAAGCTGGGTGCCGCCGAATTCCGCGTTTTGCGCGACAGCGACCTCGAAATCGAGGAAGAGGCGGAGGATCTCGTCCGCCACTTCGCCAATGCGATCAAGCGGCGGCGCCGCGGCCGGGTAATCCGCCTCGAACTCGAATCGGGCATGCCAGAGGCGCTGGGCAGCGTGCTGCGCGACGAACTGGGCGGCAGCGACGCGTTTGTCACCGAAAGCGGCGCCTTCCTGGGCGTCGGCGCGCTGGAGGCGATCGTCGATGAGGATCGCCCCGATCTGAAATTCCCGCCCTTTTCGCCGCGCTTTCCCGAACGCATCCGCGAATATGGCGGCGATTGTTTCGCAGCGATCCGGGCCAAGGACATCGTCGTCCACCACCCGTATGAAAGCTTCGATGTCGTCCTCGCCTTCCTCCGCCAGGCAGCGAGCGATCCCGATGTGGTCGCGATCAAGCAGACGCTCTACCGCGCCGGCAAGCAGCCCGCGGTGATCAACGCGCTGATCGCCGCCGCCGAAGCCGGCAAGTCGGTGACGGCGGTCGTCGAGCTCAAGGCACGCTTCGACGAGGAGCAGAACCTGCTCTGGGCTTCCGCGCTGGAGCGCGCGGGCGTGCAGGTGGTCTATGGGTTCATCGACTGGAAGACCCACGCGAAAATCTCGCTGGTCGTCCGGCGCGAAGGCGGCGAGTACCGGACCTACTGCCATTTCGGGACGGGCAATTACCACCCGATCACTGCCCGGATCTATACCGATCTCAGCTTCTTCACCGCCGACGCGCGGATCGGGCGCGATGCCGCGCAGATGTTCAACTATGTCACGGGCTATGTCGAGCCGACCGACATGGAATTGCTGAGCATGAGCCCGCGCAACCTCCGCACCCGGCTTGTCGACCTGATCGAGGCCGAAATCGATTTTGCGCGCGCGGGCAAGCCGGCGGCTATGTGGGGGAAGATGAATTCGCTGGTCGACCCCGCGATCATCGAGAAGCTCTACGAAGCCAGCAATGCCGGTGTCGAGATCGACCTAGTCATTCGCGGTATCTGCTGCCTGAAGCCCGGCGTGCCCGGCATGAGCGACCATATCCGCGTCAAATCCGTCGTCGGTCGCTTCCTCGAGCACAGCCGGATCTGGGCGTTCGGCAATGGCCGCGCGCTCCCCAATGACGGTGCCCGGCTGTTCATTTCCTCGGCGGACTGGATGCCGCGCAATTTCGATCGGCGGGTCGAATATATGCTGCCGATCCTGAACCCGACCGTCCATGATCAGGTGCTCGATCAGGTGATGGTCGCCAATCTGATCGACAATGAGCAAAGTTGGGACCTGACACCCGACGGCAGCTATGTTCGCAGCGATCCCGGCGATCGTCCCTTCAATCTGCATCGCTATTTCATGACCAATCCGTCGCTGTCGGGCCGCGGCGCGGCGCTGGCGCAAAGCGATGCGGTGCCCAAATTGTCGCTCCGGCGCCGCGCGGCACGGACCGGCGGCTGACCACGGTGGCGACGCTCTTCTTCCGCAGGCCGCGCGCCGAAGCAGAAAGCGATCCGCGTACTGCCATTATCGATATCGGCTCCAATTCGATCCGGCTCGTTGTCTATCAGGGGCCGGCGCGATTGCCGGCAATCCTGTTCAACGAAAAAGTGATGGCCGGGCTGGGGCGCGGCGTCGGGGCGACCGGCGCCATCGAGCCCAACGCGCTGAAAATCGCGCGGATGGCGCTTGCTCGCTTCGCCGCCGTGGCGCGGGAAATGGAAGTGGAGCAGGTGCGGACGGTCGCAACCGCAGCGGTGCGGGACGCGAGCAATGGCGGCGAACTGCTGGCCGATGCCCGGGCGCTCGGCCTGACGGTCGAGTTGCTGTCGGGCGAGCAGGAAGCGACGATTGCCGGGCTGGGCGTGATCTCGGCGATTCCCGATGCCGACGGGATCGTCGGCGATTTGGGGGGCGGAAGCCTGGAACTCGTGCGCATCCGCAACGGCGCAGTCGGTGCGCGTGCGTCGTTTCCGCTCGGTGTGCTGCGGCTGGCGGCGCTCAAGGCCGACGGCCCGCGCCGGTTCGACCGCGTTGTCGGCAAGATGATCGCCGCTTCGGGATGGGAAGGGGTGGGCAAGGGGCTGCCGCTCTATCTCGTCGGCGGATCGTGGCGGGCGCTGGCGCGGCTCGACATGCATCAGGTCGGCTATCCGCTGCCGATCATCCATCAATATGAAATGACCCCGATGGCGGTCGCGCGGCTGGGGCGAACGCTGAGCCATGTCGCAAAGGGCAAGCTGCGGGCCATTCCGAACTTGTCCTCGGCGCGTATCCCCACGCTGCGCGATGCGGGTGCTTTGCTGAGCGTGCTCCTGCGCCATCTCGACGCGCGCACGACGGTGACGTCGGCATTCGGACTGCGCGAAGGCTTGCTCTACGGCGCGCTCGATGACGAGACCCGCGCGCTCGATCCGCTGATCGAAGCGGCGCGCGACGAAGGCCGCCGCCTCGGGCGCTTCGCCGAACATGGCGATTTGCTCGACACTTGGATCGCGCCCTTGTTCGCGGACGAGGCCGCGACATTGCAGCGGCTGCGCCACGCCGCATGCCTGCTCGCCGATGTCGGCTGGCGCGCCAATCCCGAGTTCAGGGCGGAGCGCGGCGTCGAGATCGCGCTGCACGGCAATTGGGTCGCGATCGATGCGGCTGGCCGCGCGCAGGTGGCGCAGGCGCTGTTCACGTCGCTTGGCGGCGGCTTGACGTCACCTCCGCCGATCCCTGACCTCACCGGCGCGCCGGAAATGCGACGGGCGATGGGCTGGGGCCTCGCCATGCGGCTGGGGCAGCGGCTATCGGGTGGGCTGGCCGGCCCGTTGCAGCGCAGCCGGATCGACGATGACGGTCAGGCGATCGTCCTGACGCTCAGCGGCGCCGATCGCGCACTCTACAGCGAAGCGGTCGAGCGGCGGCACAAGGCGCTGGCCGCGTTGCTCGGGCGCGGGGCGGTGGTGCGGGGGTAGGGTTGGACGGCTGGTCTGGGGTTGTTTTCAGACAGGCGGCTTTCGACCAGCAAGCGTGAAATACTGCCTTAATCGAACTCTGGCTTGAACGAGGGATCGACCCAAGCGTAAATCACCTGCCCCGGTGCTAGCTTGACTGCCGAGCCATCAAACGGCTCCAATGCGGACACAAACTCGGCGAGCGTGGATGCTACTTTTGTGTCGCCGTCAGCAATTTCATGATCCCAAAAGAAAACGCTGCCCGACCTCAGGCCGACATAAAAGTAGTTACCGCAGCCGTCCTCGGCGAGCGGGATCGTCCCGCGGGGAAAGTCTTTGATCTCACTGACGATGGAAACCGCCTCAGCGACAGGAACGAAGCATCTAACGCCGGATTCGTTGTCGGAGCCGATCGGCATTGAATTGCTCTCGGGCGTCGCACCGTTATGAGTGCGGACGAACTCTAAATATTCTAGCGGGAGCGTCCCACCTATCGCTTCTTCAAGTCGAGCTATGTCGTCCTTCAATGGCTCGGGCATCGGCGGGATCGCAACGGTCACGACATCTCTCCACGGTTCTGCAACACGCTATTGCGTCCCCCGGCCGTTCGCAACGGCACGCTCACCAGATTATGGCAGTTATTGAGGTTGTCACATGACTAGCCCGAATGACTTAGTTTAGAGTCGAAAGCCGACGCGCCCCTTTTTCGTCGCGCTGGCTTTGTATCGGGGTTCACGTATTGACCGGGGAGTCGATAGAACCTTGAGGGTCTCGCGCAGATGCGCCGAAAGCCCCAGCATGAGGCAGGCATGACGGGTAAGCGTTTGGAAAGCTGAGCCGGTAGCTGTAACGACGGCCTACTGCGCCTACGGCTCCTCCGCCCGCGTCATCTTGAGCCGTCCGTTTTTCACCGCGAACCCCAGCCGCCCCTCGACCAGCGCAAGCGCTTCTTTGCCGAACTGGTCGAACCGCCACCCTTCGAGAATCGCCAGACCGTCACGCTGGCCCGCTGCCAGCGCCTCCAGCTCCTCGGTCCGCGCGAGCAGCTTGGCCGCCACGTCGATATCGCGCGCGCGGATCTTGAGCAGCAGCTTGAGCAGATCGGCGACCAGCGCGCCTTCCTTGCCGAGACCCGGCTTGCGGTCGTCGCGCGGCGGCATATCGTCGGCGCTCATCGGCTTTGCGCTTTCCAGCGCCGCGATCAGCCGCGCGCCGATGTCGTTCTGCGCCCATGCCGCCGACAGTCCGCGCACACGCGCCAGATCGGCCTGCTTCTTGGGCGGACTCCCAGCGAGATCGGCGAGCGTTTCGTCCTTCACGATGCGACCGCGCGGCAGGTCCTTGCTCTGCGCCTCCAGCTCGCGCCAGCGGGCAAGTGCTTTCAGCCGCCCAAGCACTTCTGGCTTGCGCCCGGCGATGCGCACGCGGCGCCATGCCTCGTCGGGGTCGTTGCGATAGTTTTCGGGGTCGGCGATCCGCTCCATTTCCTGGTCGAGCCAGGCGCCGCGCCCCGTCCTGCGCAACTTCTCGAGCATCTTGGGGAAGATCACCGACAGGTGCGTCACGTCGCCGATCGCATATTCGATCTGCCGCTTGTCGAGTGGGCGGCGGCTCCAGTCGGTGAAGCGCGCGCCCTTGTCGACGGCGATGCCGAGATAGGTTTCGACCAGATTCTGGTACCCGATCTGATCGCCGAGTCCGAGCGCCATCGCCGCGATCTGGGTGTCGAACAGTGGATGCGGCGTCTTGCCGGTCAGGTTATAGACGATTTCGATATCCTGGCCGCCGGCGTGGAAGACCTTCAGCACCGCTTCATTGTCGACCAGCAGGTCGAGCAGCGGTTTCAGGTCGATGCCATCCGCCATCGGGTCGATCGCCGCGGCTTCGTTCGCGTCGGCGATCTGGATCAGGCAGAGTTCGGGCCAATAGCTGTTCTCGCGCATGAATTCGGTATCGACCGTGATGAACGGCGCGCTTGCAAGCCGCGAGCAGAGATTGGCGAGGCTGGCGGAGTCGGTGATCAGGTCGTGGATATGCATGGCGTTCGGTAGCATTGCTTGATGACGTCATCCAGCCTTGCGACATGCAGCGAGCGCAGCGCGCGCTTGACAAGCGCGGGGCGAACGCTTGTTAGGCCGCCATGCATATTTACCGCACACATAATTGCGCCGAGCTGCGCGCCGACCATGTCGGGCAGGAGGTCCGGGTTTCGGGCTGGGTCCACAAAAAGCGCGACCATGGCGATCTGGTGTTCGTCGACCTGCGCGACCATTACGGCATCACCCAGATCGTGACCGAGGTCGATGGCCCCGCCTTTGCGGTGATCGAGAAGCTGCGCCCCGAAAGCGTGGTGACGATCACCGGCAAGGTGACGGCGCGCGCGCCCGATGTCGTCAATCCCAACCTGCCGACCGGCGCGATCGAAATCCGCGCGACCGAGGCCGTCGTCCAGTCGGCGGCGCAGGAATTGCCGATGCCGGTTGCAGGCGAGGCCGATTATCCCGAGGATATCCGCCTGCGCTACCGCTTCCTCGACCTGCGGCGGGAACGGCTCCACGCCAATGTCATGCTGCGCAGCAATGTGATTGCGTCGCTACGCCGGCGGATGATCGACCAGGGGTTCACCGAATTCCAGACGCCGATCCTGACTGCGTCGTCGCCTGAGGGCGCGCGCGACTATCTGGTGCCGAGCCGCGTCCATCCGGGCAAGTTCTACGCGCTGCCGCAGGCGCCGCAGATGTTCAAGCAGCTGCTGATGGTGGCCGGCTTCGACCGTTATTTCCAGATCGCGCCGTGTTTCCGCGACGAGGATGCGCGCGCCGACCGGAGCCCGGGCGAATTCTATCAGCTCGATTTCGAGATGAGCTTCGTGACGCAGGACGATGTCTTCGCGGCGATCGAGCCGGTGCTGCACGGCGTCTTCGAGGAATTCGCCGACTGGCAGGGGAAGGGCCGCACCGTCAGCCCGTTGCCGTTCAAGCGCATTCCCTACCGCGAATCGATGCTGAAATACGGCAACGACAAGCCCGATCTGCGCAACCCGCTGATCATCACCGACGTGACCGAGCTGTTCCGCGGCAGCGGCTTCGGCCGGTTCGCCTCGATGGTCGAAGGCGGCGATGTCGTGCGCGCGATTGCTGCGCCCAACACGGCCGAAAAGAGCCGTAAGTTCTTCGACGACATGAATGCCTGGGCCCAGGGAGAAGGGTTCCCCGGCCTTGGCTATGCGACACAAAAGGACGGGGTGTTCGGCGGGCCAATCGCCAACAACCATGGGCAGGAGGGGATGAAGGCGATTGCCGACGCGCTCGGCCTCGGCCCCAATGACGGCATCTTCTTCGCAGCCGGCAAGGAAGCCCAGGCGGCGAAACTCGCCGGGCTCGCGCGGACTCGTGTCGGCGAGCAGCTGGGACTGATCGACGACAAACGCTTCGAATTCTGCTGGATCGTCGATTTTCCGATGTTCGAATATGACGAGGACAACAAGAAGATCGACTTCAGCCACAATCCCTTCAGCATGCCGCAGGGCGAAATGGCCGCGCTGGAGACCAAGGACCCGCTCGATATCCTTGCCTATCAGTACGACATCGTCTGCAACGGCGTGGAGCTTTCGTCGGGCGCGATCCGCAATCACAAGCCCGAGATCATGTACAAGGCGTTCGAGATTGCGGGCTATAGCCAGGCCGAGGTCGACACCAATTTTGCGGGCATGATCAACGCCTTCAAATGCGGGGCGCCGCCGCACGGGGGGTCCGCGCCGGGCGTCGACCGGATCGTGATGCTGCTGGCGGGCGAGCCCAATATTCGCGAAGTCGTGGTCTTCCCGATGAACCAGAAGGCCGAAGACCTGATGATGGGCGCGCCCAATTTCGCGACGCCGAAGCAGTTGCGCGAACTTAACCTCCGTACCGTAGAGGTGGCCAAGGCCGGCGCCTGACGCCGGAGCAACGAAAGGGGGCGCATGGGGGATAGCGGGCTGGAATCGGAGACGCCATCGGGGCTCGTCCGCAGCCTGGGCGTCTTCGGCGTGCTCTTCCTGACGCTGTCGGTCGCGACGCCGGTTTCGTCGCTGTTCGTTATCGTTCCGGGCATGCTCAGTGTCGCGGGGACCGGGGCGGTGTGGGCGATGCTGCTCGCGACCATCGTGTGCATCGCCACCGCCTATGTCTATGCCGAGCTGGCGTCGAACTGGCCGGTCGCGGGCGGCGAATATGTGATGGTCGCGCGCACGCTCGGGCCGATGTCCGGCTTCGTCATGCTCGGCGTCAACGCCTTCAACAATCTGCTTTTTCCGCCGGTCGCGGGATTGGGCTTAAGCGCCGTGCTGGCGGTGATCTGGCCCGGCCTGCCGCAGATTCCGCTCGCACTTGCGATCGTCATCGGCGCGACCTTGGTGTCGTTGCTGCAAATTCGCGTCAATGCGTTGATTACCGGCGCCTTTCTGTTCGTCGAACTGATCGCCGCCGCGCTCGTTATATGGTTCGGCTTTGGCCACGCCGTGCGCGACGCCACGACTTTCCTCAGCACGCCGGTAATGCTCCGTCCGGGCGGCACCCATCTCGTTCCGGCGAGCGCCGCCGCCATCGGGGTCGCCACGTCGATCGCGATCTTCGCCCTCAACGGCTACGGCGCCGCCGTCTATTTCGCCGAAGAAATGCAGGAGGCGCCACGCCGGATCGCACGCGCGATCTTCTGGGCGATGACGGCGACGATCTTGGTGGAAGCCGTGCCGATCCTCGCGATCCTGGTCGGCGCGCCCGATCTCGTCATGCTGTTCCAGAGCGATGATCCCTTTGGTCAGGTCGTCCGGCATTATGGTGGCGCGGCGGCGGGTGACTGGCTGGCGATCGGCGTCGCAGTCGCCATCATCAACGCGGTGATCGCGTGCATTCTGGCCTGCGCGCGTTTCTTCTACGGAACCGCGCGCGACCGGTGCTGGGGTCGGCCGATCGACCAGCTGCTGACCGCGATCCATCCGCGCTTCGCGTCGCCCTGGATCGCGACGCTGATCGTCGGCCTGGCCGGAGCTGCCTGTTGCTTCGTGCCGCTGGCGCAGCTGCTGGTGCTGAGCGGCACCGGGCTGATCGCGATTTATGCCGGCATCGCGCTTGCAGCGATCGTCGGGCGGCTGAGCGGACAGACGATCGATGCCCCGTTCCGCATGCCGCTCTACCCGCTGGCGCCGCTCGTCACCCTGGCGGCGCTCGGTTATATCGTGTGGCTCAACTGGCTTGATCCGGGTGAGGGGCGTACCGGCTTGCTGATGACCGGCGCGCAGATCCTGCTGTCGGCCGCTTATTACAGGCTCGTGCTGCGACCGCGCGGCAATTGGGAGGTTCATGTGCCGATGGCGAGCGCGCGATGATCAAGCTCAGCGACTTTGAGGATGGGCACGACTATCCCGGCGATTTCGAGGCCGATCTTGCGGCGGTGCAGGAGCGGCTGGAGCGGATTCAGGTGGCGCATATCTGCCACAAGCGGCGCGCGGTCGTGATGTTCGAGGGATGGGACGCAGCGGGCAAGGGCGGCGCGATCCAGCGACTGACCGCGCGATGGGACCCGCGCTATTTCGCCGTCCACCCGATCGCTGCGCCGAGCGCGGAGGAGAAAGCGCGACACTTCCTCTGGCGCTTCTGGACCCGATTGCCGGCAAATGGCGAAATCGCGGTGTTCGACCGCAGCTGGTATGGCCGCGTGCTGGTCGAGCGGGTCGAAGGCTATGCGAGCGCGGACGAATGGAAGCGCGGCTATGACGAGATCAACGAGTTCGAGGCGCAGCAGATCAATTCGGGGACCACGCTGGTAAAGATATTCCTCCATGTCACCCAGGCGGAGCAGGACAAGCGGCTACTGAACCGGCTCGACGATCCGTGGAAGCGCTGGAAGACGGGGCTGGATGATTATCGCAACCGGTCACGCCGCAAGGAGTATCTCGACGCGATCGAGGACATGTTCAAGCGTACCGACACGCGCGTGGCGCCATGGACGGTGATCGACGGCAACGACAAGAAATCGGCCCGCGTCGCGGCGCTGACCGCGATTGCCGATCAGCTCGAAGCACATGTCCCGATGAAGCCGCCGCCGCTCGATGCCGAGCTCGAGCGGATCGCGCGCAAGGCGCTCGGCGCGGGCTAAAGCCCGATGACATTACCTTGCCCCGTTCGTTTCGAGCGCAGTCGAGAAACAGGCCACGAGCGTTGCGCAGGGTGTCTCGACTTCGTTCGACACGAACGGTGGGGGATTTGATTCAACCAAAAGTCATCCGACTCTAGGCCATCGTCAGCGCGTCAATCGCGCTTTGGAGAATATAATTCGCGGCGAGCTTGTCGACGCGCTCGGCCCGCTTGGCGCGGCTCAGGTCTTCGGCGATCATCTGACGCTCGACGGCCTGGGTCGACCAGCGTTCGTCCTGCAGAAAGATCGGCAGGCCAAGATCGGCCATGTTCCGCGCAAAGGCCCGGCTCGACTGCGATCGCGGGCTTTCGCTCCCGTCGCTCAGGTTGAGCGGCAGGCCGATGACGATGCCTTTGACCTGCTGATCGGCGATCATCGCCACCAGCGCTGCCTTGTCGGCGGTGAACTTGGTCCGACGGATCAGTATCGCGGGCGAGGCGAAGCTCCAGCCGGCGTCGCACAGCGCGGTGCCGATCGTCTTGCTGCCGACATCGAGCCCGAGCAGCCGACCGCCCTGCGGCAAGGCCGCGCGGAACGCCGATCGGTCGGTGGTGATCACGGCGCGCGGAATGCCGCCACGCGGCGTGCGGCATCGGCCCGGACATTCGCCCAGAACAGGCTGTAGTCGAACACATGGTAATTGTTGCCCGGCAGCACATATTGGCCGAATTCGGTCGGCGGCGGGCCGATGAGCACGAAACCGCGGCCCGAGCAGCGCGCCGGCACTCTCGCCGCGCCGATTGTCGCGGTCTTCAGATCCGCAGAGGGGTAGAGCGTGCCGAGATTGGCGCTGGCCGGTGCCTCCGCATCGGGCGTGCCGGTGATCGGATTGGTGCAGACGAGCGCGGTTCCGGCACGTCCGGCGCCGGTCAGGCCGGTGGATGCATCGAAGGTGTCGAGGATCAGCGACGGATCGGCGGGCTCGGCAAAGCTCTGCCATGACAGGATGCAGCCGGTCCGGTCCGCGCCGCGGCACTCGGGCAGGCCAAGCGCGGGCAGGTCGGCCGTCCGCGACACTGGCCAGCCGACGACATAGGCCGCGACGATCCGGCGCGCGAGCGGCTTGCCCGCCACCCGGTCGCGCAAGAGCCGGGTCAGGTGGAGCGCGCCCTGACTGTGACCGGCAAGAATAATCGGGCGGTCCGGACCGATGTCGCGCAAAAAGGCGTCGAAGGCGGCGGCGACATCGCCATAGGCAAGGTCGAGCGCTTGCTGTGCGGCTGCCTCGTTGGTCAGGAATGCGCCGAAGGTCGCCTGGCGATAGCGCGGCGCCCAGATCGCGGCGCTGTCATTGAAGGCGCTCGCCTGGCCGCGCAGGAACAGCGCGGCGCGATCATTGGCGGTGGCATCGTCCAGCGGCGCGTTCCAGCGCACGCGCTCGAGATAGGATGTCGGATGGATGAAGAAGAGCGCTGCCGACGGCTTGGCAGCGGTGGCGTAGCCCGGTGGCGCCCATTGCGCGGGATTGCCGGGGATGTCCGGCCGGGCGATCCACATCTTCGACGACCGGTATTTGCCCGAGTCCATGCCGGGCAGCGCCTCGAAAGCGGCCGAGGGCACGAGTGCTGCCCGCATGAGCTGCGCGCCGAACAGGCGATAGGCAAAGGCGGCGGCGATGGTCATGGCGATCAGGAAAGCAACCAGATAGAGGAATTTACGAGCCACCAGCGGGCACTCCAAAAGCGCGAGGATGTGGTCCCGCCACGCGGATATGGCCGTTGTGCGGCGCGGCATCAACGCCTCTGTCGTCCGTTTTTGCCCTGCGGGACAAGCTTCGCACAGGCAATCGGCAGCGTGATGGTTGCGCAGGGCGCGCAGGCGATGCTAGCCGCGTCGACATGGCAGTAGATATTCCCACCGTGAAGAAGATCGCGAGTCTCGCCCGGATCGCGATTTCCGAGGAAGAGGCTGCGCGGATCGCGCCCGAACTCGACAACATCATGGGCTGGATCGAGCAGCTGGGCGAGGTCGACACCCGCGACGTCGCGCCGATGACTGCCGTCATCGCCAACACGCTCAGGCTGCGCGACGATGTGATCGACGCCGACCCGCTGACCGGCGGCAATGTCCGCGATGCGGTGCTCGCCAACGCGCCCCAGGCCCAATATGGCTTCTTCACCGTGCCCAAGGTGATCGAATAATGACCGACGTCACCGAACTCGGCATCGCCGCGATCCGCGATGGCGTGCGCGGGGGACAATTCTCGGCGCGCGAAGTCGCACAGGCCTTTGTCGATAAGGTCGGCCAGGCGAAGGCGCTGAACGCGTTCCTTGTCGAAACGCCCGATCATGCGCTCGCTGCGGCAAAGGCGGCCGACGACGCGCGCGCAGCCGGCGAGACGCTTAAGCCGCTGGCCGGTGTGCCAATCGGCATGAAGGATCTGTTCTGCACCAAGGGCGTGCCCACCACCGCCGCCAGCCTGATACTGGAAGGCTTCACACCGCAATATGAATCGACCGTGTCGGCGAACCTGTTCGCGGCTGGCGCAGGCATGCTCGGCAAGCTGAATATGGACCAGTTCGCGATGGGATCGTCGAACGAGACCAGCGCGTTCGGCAACGTCATCTCGCCGTGGCGGCGCAGCGACGGCGGCAACGCGCCGCTTGCGCCGGGCGGTTCGTCGGGCGGATCCTCGGCGGCGGTGGCGGCGCGGCTGTGCCCGGGCGCAACCGGCACCGATACCGGCGGCTCGATCCGCCAGCCCGCTGCGTTTGTCGGCATTTCGGGCATCAAGCCGACCTATGGCCGCTGCTCGCGCTGGGGCACGATCGCCTTCGCCTCGTCGCTCGACCAGGCGGGGCCGATGGCGCGCGACGTGCGCGACTGCGCGATCATGCTTGAGGCGATGGCGGGATTCGATCCCAAGGACGCGACCTCGCTCGAACTGCCGGTGCCGGGGTGGGAGGCTGGACTGAACAGCAAAATGGCCGGTAAGCGGATCGGTATTCCGAAGGAATACCGGGTCGACAACATG
The DNA here is from genome assembly GCA_002863155.1 of Sphingomonadaceae bacterium. Taxonomy (GTDB): domain Bacteria; phylum Pseudomonadota; class Alphaproteobacteria; order Sphingomonadales; family Sphingomonadaceae; genus Sphingomonas. Next base: position 21,370 of record PKED01000150.1, read on the forward strand.
CCCGCCGAGATCGACGCGCTGTGGCAGCAGGGCATCGACTGGCTGCGCGATGCGGGGGCGGAGATCGTCGAGGTATCGCTGCCGCACACCAAATATGCGTTGCCGGCCTATTACATCATCGCGCCTGCCGAAGCATCGTCGAACCTCGCGCGCTATGACGGCGTGCGATACGGGCTGCGCGACTTGCCCGAGGGCGCGAACCTGCAGGAGATGTACGCAGCGACCCGCGCGACGGGCTTTGGCAATGAAGTCAAACGCCGGATCATGATCGGCACTTATGTCCTGTCAGCAGGCTTTTACGATGCATACTTCACACAGGCTTCGAAGGTGCGCACGTTGATCGCCCGCGATTTCGATCGGGCGTTCGAGGCTTGCGATTACCTGCTCACCCCCACCGCACCGAGCGCCGCCTTCGCGCTGGGCGAGAAGAGCGCCGATCCGATCGCGATGTACCTCAACGACGTGTTCACCGTGCCGTCCTCGCTGGCCGGCTTGCCCGCGATGAGCGTGCCGGGTGGTCTGGACAAGGCTGGGCTGCCGCTCGGGCTTCAGATCATCGGCAAGGCGCTCGACGAGCAGGGTGTGCTCAACGCGTGCCTGGCATTGGAAGAACGTGCCGGCTTCGTCGCGCGACCGGAGGCTTGGTGGTGAGCGTTCGGGTCACTCCAATCGATGGGTGGGGCTACATGGAAACACTCGACGGAAACTTGGCAGACCCATTTACGGTTCGCATCGATGAATCAGCTGTTGACATCGGCAGCGGAATTTTGGGTTGGCGAGGGTTAGTCGACGACGACACAGCAAAGTACGCCGGCATGCCGTTTGAGATGTCTCCGCGCCATACCCCATGGTCGGGCACGGTCGTCATCAACATCAAGTCTGGCCAGACTTACGCATTCAGCGGGATGGCAGACACAACAGGCTTAGAGTGCGATTGGCTATGAACGATTACCGAATCAAAGGCGAAACCGGTGATTGGGAGGTCGTTGTCGGCCTTGAAGTCCATGCGCAGGTGACGTCGAACGCCAAGCTGTTCTCGGGCGCCGCAACCGCGTTTGGGGCCGAGCCCAACACGCAAGTGTCGCTGGTCGATGCCGCGATGCCGGGCATGCTGCCGGTGCCGAATCGCGAGTGCATTCGCCAGGCGGTGCGCACGGGAATGGCGATCGAAGCGCAGATCAACAAATGGTCGCGGTTCGACCGCAAGAATTATTTCTACGCCGATCTGCCGCAGGGTTATCAGATCAGCCAGCTCTATCACCCGATCGTGGGTGAGGGCGCGATCATGATCAGCCTCGACGACAAGAACCCCGATGCCGCGACCAAGCGGATCGGGGTCGAGCGCATCCATGTCGAGCAGGATGCCGGCAAGCTGATGCACGATCAGCATCCCCGGCTCAGCTATGTCGATCTCAACCGCTCGGGCGTCGCGCTGATGGAAATCGTGTCCAAGCCGGACATGACTTCGCCTGCCGAAGCAGGGGCTTATCTGTCGAAGCTCAGATCGATCCTGCGCTATGTCGGCAGCTGCGACGGCAACATGGACCAAGGGTCGATGCGCGCCGACGTCAATGTCAGCGTGCGTAAGGTCGGCGATACGGCACTCGGCACCCGCACCGAGACCAAGAACGTCAACTCGGTCCGCTTCGTGATGGCGGTGGTCGAGCAGGAGGCGAAGCGTCAGATCGCGGTGCTGGAGAGCGGCGGCAGGATCGTCCAGGAAACGCGGCTATACGATCCCGATCGTGGCGAAACGCGGTCGATGCGGTCGAAGGAAGACGCGCATGATTACCGCTACTTCCCCGACCCCGATCTGCTGCCGCTGGTGCTGGAGGATGATTTCCTGGACGAATGCCGCGCGAGCCTGCCCGAGATGCCCGATGCCAAGCGCGCGCGCTATCAGGCGCTCGGCATCACGCCCTATAATGCTGCCGTGCTTACCGCCGATGTCGATGCCGCGCGCTGGTTCGACGCGTTGCTGGATACGGGCGCGAAGCCGGTCGCGGCCGCAAACTGGGTGACGTCCGAGTTGTTCGGTGCGCTCAACCGGTTGGGGCATGATATCGGCAATTCGCCGGTCAGCCCGGTCCAGGCGGGCGAATTGCTCGGCCTTGTCGCCGACGGAACGCTGTCGGGCAGCCTTGCCAAGCAGGTGTTCGAAGTGATGCTCGAAACCGGGCAGGGCGCCGCTACGATTGTCGAGGAGCGGGGGCTGAAGCAGACCAGCGATACCGGTGCGATCGACGCGGTGATCGCCAAGGTGCTTGCCGACAATGCCGACAAGGTCGATCAGTACAAGGCAGGCAAGGAGGCGCTGTTCGGCTTCTTCGTCGGCCAAACGATGAAGGCGATGGGCGGCAAGGCCAATCCCGGCGTGGTCAACGAACTGCTCCGCAAGGCGCTTGGCTGAGGCGCATGTTCCCGCAGGGTACGGTGCATGAGGCGGGGGCCGATCTGCGCGGCGCCATCGAGGCAGATGCCGCGACGCTCGCCCTGTGGGCCGCATTGACGCCACTCGGCCGCAACGAGTTCATCTGCTGGGTCGAGGACGCGAAGCAACCCGCCACGCGCCAACGGCGCATCGCCCGCACACGCGAGGAGCTGCACGAGGGCAAGAAACGGCCCTGTTGCTGGGCGGGCTGTATCCACCGTACCGACAAGAAGCCAAGCAAATGGCAGCAGGCGGTGCTGATCGACGGGAAGGCGCGGGGGTAGTGGGTCGCGTCCGATCTTTCGGATCGGTTCGGGGCGCCGTGCAAAGGGCAAGGGGCGCCGCATAGGCTTCGACTTCGCTCAGCCCGAACGGAGGGGGATTTGATTCGGCGTGCGCCTCAAGCCCCCGCTCCGCACCCGCCCTTCAATCCCGCGATCCACTCCCTGATCAGCGCGACGCCCTCACGGTGCGTCAGGCTGCGGCCGGTTTCGGGCATCATTTCGCCGGGGTCGTCGCTTTCGAGGCGATAGGCGAGGATCGAGCTTTCGGGGTGGCCGGGCACGATGCCGTAGGCGCGGTTGCCGGTGCCACGCCCGGCCGCGACCGGCGGCTTGCAGGCGCCGAGCTTGCGCAGATCGGCGGTCGGGCTGTCGAGCCACAGGCCGGAAACGCGCGCGGGGCCGGTCGCGCTGTGGCAATGGGCGCAGTTGATGTCGAGATAGGCGCGCGCCTTCGCGCCGATTGACGCCATGGCGTCGTCGAAGCGGGCGTCGCGCGGCGCACCGGCGGCCGCCGGCGCGCCCGTCAGATAGCCGATCCGGGTCAGCCGGGTCAGCTGGTTGATATCGCCGCCGATGCCCGGAAAATCGCGGTTCAGATGGCGCGCCTTGGGGCCGATCGGCAGGATTTTCCTGCTCCGATCGGTCGCATGGCACCCCGCGCACTGATTCACATTGGGCACGGCATAGGTGAAGTGCGTCACCTTGCCGCCGTCGTCGAAATCGAGCGGAATTTCGGCCCCCGTGCGTTGCAGGGTCGCCTCGGTCTGATCGGCGTTCCAGACATAGGGCAAGGCCTCCCATCCGCCCGCGCGTTTTACCAGCAGGCGCGTTTCGATCAGCCGGACGTGACGCAGGTCAATCCCCGTCGCCCCACTCTGATAGCTGGCCGGCGTCGGTTTCAGCACCCGGTCGCTGCCGCCGGTCGGCACGGTGTAGTAGAATGTCTTGGCGATGATCGATCCGACCGGGAAGTCGAAGGTCTTCACCGGATCATAGCGCGCACTCATTCCCTTGGGCACGAACACCGCGCGCCATTTCTGCGCGTAATCGCTGAACAAGGGGCTCGCGAGTTCGTAGCTGACCAGCCCGTCGCGCGGCGCGATGCGACCGCCCTTGAGCTCGAACAGCCCCCAATCGGCGAGCGACTGGGGGTTTTCCTCCGCATGGAAGGTGATCGCCGTCGGCCGACCGGCACAGCCAGCCAGCAACAGCGCCAGCGCGATCAGGATGCGGACTGCCAACGGCTCATCCCTTGGTCATGGCGGGCGGCAGGGTGATCGCGGGCAGGCGCGTCGCGGGGGCGCAGTTCAGCCCGGTATCGATATGCGGATTCGCCGATTTGTTCGGCCCATCGACGTTCAGCACCTTGGCATCGCCATTCTGGACGCAGATGCCGGGTTTGGCGATCTTCGGATTGGCGAACCCGTCCCACAATATCGCGGGCAGCGCGCCGCCGCCCAGTGCCTTGAGCGGCGCGTATTTCGCCCCCGGATCGGTGCCGCCGCCCTTGATCCGGTTGCCGGTCACATAGATGTTCTCGGGGTACGGATCATAGGCGGCCGCGATCCCGCGCGTGGCGGCGAAACCCAGCGAATAGAAGCTGGAGATGATGACATTGGCGGTGTTGTTGTCCTTCAGGTCATTGTCGAAAATCTCGACCGCGTCGTTCGAATTGACGATCACGCCCGATCCCGGCGGCACCGAGGCGACCGCCGTTCCCTTCGCACCGAAATTGGCGTGGTTGTTGGCCACCACCTGATTGTGGAACACGCGCGTCCTGCTGCCGGGAACGGGCAGGTCGGGCATGTTGAACACCAGGATGCCGCCCGAATTGCCGGTGACCAAATTGTCGTGCACATCGGCACCGGTCGAATTCTCGATCTCGATCCCGGCGACATTCGCCTCGGCGCGGTTGCGGCGGACGATGATGTTGGTCGACTGCCCGACATAGATGCCCGCGTCGGACGCGCCCTTCACCACGCAATCCTCGATCAGCACGTTGGTGACCTGCACCGGGTAAAGGCCATAGGCGCCGTTCGACGTCTTGGGCTCGCCCGACCAGCCGACGCGCACGCGGCGCATGACGGCGTTCTTCGTGCCGTTGATCTTGAGCGCGTCGCCCTTGCTGTCCTCGATCGCGACATCCTCAAGCACGAAATCGTCGCCGGTGACGAGCAACCCTTCCGCACCCGAATTCTGCTTTGCGAAAGACAGCACCGATCTGTCCATGCCCGCGCCGCGAATGGTGACGCCATTGGCGGCAAGGCTGAGACTGCGGGTGAGGGCATATTTGCCCGCCGGGATGGTGACCACGCTGCCGGGTTTCGCGTCGAGCAGTTGCTCCTGCAGCCGCTTTTCAAAATCGGGGTCGATCGTAAAGCCCTGAGCGTCGGTCTTCGGGCCGGTCGAGCAGCTGGCGAGCATCATCAGCGCGGCAATCATAGCGGCGGCAGGGGTGGTTTGGCGCATCGCGCATCCTCTTCGCTTGGCCGCTATTGGTCGCGGCCTTCGCGCCACCCTAGGGCGGCTGAGCGGCGAATGGCAACGCTGGAGCGAATGAGGGTGGCTCGCCGGGGTCGACGAAAATGCGAACTTCGACCTGCCAATTTCCCTCAATCATATCCAAACGCCCTCCGTCAAGGTGCGTAAGCGTGATCGACTGAGAGCAGAGAGGATTGCCGCTGCCGGCGGGCCGATGCCGACTCTCCGAGAGCATGCAGTGAGGTTGGTGGAGAAGCTCGGCGAAGCCCGCACCCGCGATCTGACGGAGATCGGTATTCCTCGGTGCTACCTAACTCGGATGTGCGAGGAGGGACTGTTGATCAAGGTTGGCTACGGACGATACCGCGCTGCTCAACGGCGAGCCGCTTAAGCCGGCGCGTTCGAGAGCCGCATTAGAACTACGAGCCATCACCGCTTTCGATGGCTCGCCGGACAGTCGGGGTCGCTTCAGGGAGCGCCAGTTCCGAAAAGTGCCGTCGGATATGATCCAGCTTGGGATCGATGTAGCGGCGGCAGAAGGGCCTGCTCGGGTCGGTTCGATAGTAGTTCTGGTAACGCTCGTCCGACGCCCTGAAACCTTTAAACGGGAGGACCAGGGTGTGCGCCGCCTTGCCAGACGCGTCGGCGAAGCGGACGATCGCCTGTTCGGCCTCAGGCCGCTGGCTCTCTTCAAAGACGTAGATCGCGCTACGGTACTTGCTGCGAGGTGAGCGGACCCTGGCAGCGGAATGCGTTCTGAGATGCACCTCGGACAGCGTCGCCAACGGAATAACCGATGGATCGAAGGTGACGATCACCCCTTCTGACCAGGTATCTGCCGGCGCGTCCGACTGGACAAAGCCCTGGTCGACCTGGGCGACCCCGCGCAACGCCTGGAACACGCCTTCTGTGCACCAATGGCATCCCCCTCCAAAGCCGGCCTTCGCCATCATCGCCTCCCACGCCCGGGCGTCATTCCTGACGCAGGTTTGCTCGGCGAAGCGCTAGCGGCTGATTTCGAAGAGAAACCACGCACGGCGCTCAGCCTCGTCCGTCCAAGCGTCGATCAGGCCGGACGTCGCATTATCCTTCGCCTTGTCCGCGACGTCCTTTGCGCGGCGAAACGACTCGACCATGTGGAGATTGTCGGCGCGGAGTTCGCCCAGCATGTCCTGCGGCGTCACGAACTCAGCATCATTGTCCTTGATGGTCTGGTGGCGCGCGATATCGCCGATCGATCGAATGGTGGTATTGCCCGTCTTTCGGGCGCGCTCGGCGATCGCATCGGTGGCGGCGAGGATCTCTGCGGCCTGCTCATCAAGAAGCAGGTGATAGTCCCTGAAGTAGGGTCCAGAGACGTGCCAGTGGAAATTTTTCGTCTTCAGGTAAATCGCGTAGCTGTTCGCCAGAATAATTTTCAGAGCGTCGGCGACAGTCATCGCCGCGCCTTCATCAAGATCAGAAGGTGTCGGAAAGGTAGCGTCATTGTTGTTCGTCATCGCTTAGACTTTCTCAATCTGGCGTAGACCAGAGCCAGCACCGATTCCCCAACGGATGGCGATTTATAGAAGATGAATTCATCGCCCGACGAAGTCCAATGACCGGCGGCTATAGTTTCGATACCTTTGAGCGCCATGCGCAATCGTAGGGGGCGGGCGTCGCAGTCGAACCGGTCGGCCGCGACCTCCACCTGCCCGTCAGGAGTCCGGTTTGAAATCCAGCACGAATGCCAAGACCTTTTCGGCGGACATTTCGCAGGGCTTAAGCAAGGTTTGATCCGACCCGGTCCGGTAGAGGTTGAAGCTGACGATGTTGGTTCCAGCCAACTCCCTGGCGAACAGGCTGTTGCGCCGTCCATCCGGGGATCGCCGGACCGTCACGCCGAAACGCCGGCCGTCGTAGACGCCTTCGCCGTATCCCAGTGCAAGCTTCGCGAAAGCGGAGTTGAACTCGGCATGCTCCATGATGTCCCTCCGTCCTGATCAGCCGATGCGCGGCCGCGCATCGGCTGCAGGCGCCCGTCCGCGGGAAGTCCCCTGCGGCTGCGAGAGCCCACCCGTCCCGGGCCGGGCGAATGGATTGCGGCGCAGACCCCTACCGAACCATCTGCCAAGCTGCCGCTGGTCCGGTCTTCTACCCGACCTCCAGCCAAGCGCGGACCTTGGGCTGCTTGTGGGTTGCGTAATTGTCGAGGATGACGTGGATGGCCTTGTCGACGGGCATCTCGGCTTCGATGGCGTTTAGAAACCGGATGAACTCCTGATG
>PKED01000192.1 GCA_002863155.1 Sphingomonadaceae bacterium
CGCTGGTCGCCGGCGCCGTCACGCTGGCCGTCGAGTTTGACGCAGCCTTGCAAGGACGTTGGCTATGAGGAAGCAGCAACGGTTCGTCGCCATCGAAGGGCCGGTCTCGTATATCATCGGTTTTCACGACACGACCGACGTAAGCGTGACCCAACACACGACCCACCGCGCAGACCCCGCCGTGCCCATTTCGCATCCCGGTGATACGATCCACCGGACCGGCCTGACCCGCGCGGAGACGCATACCTTCGTGAATACCTCCCGCGAGTTCGCGATGCTGTTCGAGGTCAACGGCCACACGCTCAAGCTGTGCGCGAGCGACTATATCGCCTTGGCCGTCGGCGACCGCGTTCGTGCCGTATGCGAGCCCATTCCGGACTGCCCCATGCTGGTCCGCGACTGGCATAATCAGACGCGGGGCATCCGCTTGCGCGACCTTCCCACCCCGCTCGCCAGCGTCGCGACGGAGATCTGCTTCAGCCTGATCCTGCTCGTCATCGGCTTGGGAGCGGTCTTCCTGTCGGGCGATGACGGGGACGCGCGCACCTTCACGCTGATCGGATGCGGCCTCGTCGCCTTTGCCGCGCTATGCGCCCTATCGGCCAATCGTGGCGCAGCGCGCACCGCCCGAACCCACGCCGAACTGGATCGCCTTACACGACGATGAGGTGTGCCACGTGGCACACCTATCTGCGCGGTGCGCCGCAACCTACTTCTTGGCAGGCGCCGGAGGCGGCGGCGGCGGTGGTGGGGCGACCGGAGCCCGTGGCGCCGGAACAACGCCCGTTTGAGGCTGCGACACGCCCCCCGGCGGCAACGGCGCGCGTGGCGGCGGCGCTATCCCCCTCGATCCGCCCGATCGGGATGGCGGCGGTGCTGGCGGAGGGGCTGGCTTCTCGCTCATTGATACTGACCACGTTCGCTGTGACAAAAGAGAACAAACATAGAAGAGCGGCGGGAAATGACCATAGCGCGAACCCGTTGAGACGTTCGGACCAAGCCGCTACCGGCGGGATATCGTCGTAGAGGGCAGCTCGCCGCGCATCGACCGCCTTACGCGCCGTCGCGAAGCTCACCGTCAGGGCAAGAAGCCCCAAAACATCGATCGCCCATCCGGCAACCAAGGCATACGGCCACACCGCCTTGGCAAGCGGAACCGCGCTTCCTACAAATGACACAGAAGCGGCAAATAGCGCCGTGTGTGCAAGTGCAACAAAGCTGTCGCGTGCAGCTTCGTTTTGAGCATGGGCGGTATCCAGAGCTTGCAGCTCATGCTTAAAGTCGTCGGGCGTTCGCTGATTCATTATCGAAATAGAACCATAATGGAGGATGTTGGAAATGGCTGATAAGAAAGTGCTCTTCATCGCGTTCGCCATCGAGGATGAACGGCAGCGTGACTTCCTCAAAGGGCAGTCGCTCCATCCGCGGCAGCCATTCGAGTTTATCGATATGTCGGTGAAGGAGCCATACGACAAAGACTGGAAGGATCGTGTCCGCACGCGGATCAAGCGCTCGCATGGTGTGATCGTTCTGGTCAGCAAGAACTCGGCAGCCTCGACGGGCCAGAAGTGGGAAATCCAGTGCGCCCAGGAAGAGGGCAAGCCGATCCAAGGCATCTACGCCTATAAGGATGATCGCGCCTCGATCGCGGGCGTCAGCACCGTTGCCTGGAGCGACGCCAACATCACCAACTTCATCGATTCACTCTGAGCCGGAGGCGACGGTGCGCAAGGCCCTGATCGTCGGTATCGACCATTACGAGAAAATCGGGAACCTCAGCGGGTGCGTGAACGACGCGCACTCGGTGAAGGCCATGCTCGAGCGCCACGCCGACGGCACCGTCAACTTCGCTACACCTAAGCTCCTGACCGGCACCGGTCCCGGCGATCTGGTCGATCGCGAGGAGCTGAAGGCGGCTGTCCGCGAACTCTATGCCGACGACGCGGACATCGCCCTGTTCTACTTCGCCGGGCATGGCTTCATCGAGGACACCGGCGGCTACCTCTGCACCAGCGACAGCCGCAGCGGCGACGATGGCCTGCCGCTTTCAGACATCATGACGCTCGCTGCCAATTCCGGGGCGAAGAACAAGATCATCATCCTCGATAGCTGCCATAGTGGCGCTGCCGGGGAACGTCCCACCCATCCCGCTGCGGAAATCCGCGACGGCATGACCATCCTCACAGCGTCCACCGCCGAGCAATATGCGATGGAGGTCGAAGGGGGCGGTGCCGGCGTGTTCACCAGCCTGTTCGTCGACGCGCTCGGCGGCGCCGCCGCCAACCTGCTGGGCGACGTCACGCCGGGCAGCGTCTATGCTCATATCGACCAGTCGCTTGGGCCGTGGAAGCAGCGCCCGGTGTTCAAGACGAATGTCAAAACCTTCGTGTCGCTGCGCAAGGCGGCACCCCCGATCGCGCTGACCGATCTTCAGGCGCTGGCGAAGCATTTTCCGACCGCCACTTACCAATTCCCTCTCGATCCGGCATTTGAGCCCGAGCGGTCGGAGGAGCAGAAGAACGACCCCTCCATTCCACCGCCGGACCCGGAGAAAACCGCGATATTCGCGGTGCTCCAACGGTATGTGAGGGTCAACCTCGTGCGCCCCGTCGATGCACCGCATATGTGGCACGCAGCGATGGGCAGCAAAGCCTGCGAGCTGACTGTATTGGGCGAGCATTATCGAAGTCTGGTGGAAAGCGGGCTGATCTAACATGGCAAAGCCTCTCGCCGCTGACGCCCGTAAGACCTTGGTCGAACGCCTCGCCGCGATCGAACATGAGCGCTGGTCGCATTGGCAGCGCTACATGCACGGCAAGGCGACCAAACAGGAGGACGGCTCGTTGCTGATCCCCGCCGATCTTGTCGAACGCTGGGAAAAGCAGATTGCGACCGACTATGCCGATCTTCCCGCCGATGAGCAGGAGAGCGACAAGGAGCAGGTGGAGCGATACCTGCCCATCATTGAGGACGCCTTTCGCTCAGGGGAGTAATCAGCGTCCGTTCTTGACAACACCAGGCTCATCGCTCATATCTGTTGACGGACGCGGCTCACGGGCTGCCCCAATTCCGAGGCCCACGCTTAGCGTGGGCTTTCGCGATTCTGGGGACCTGCATGCTGTATTTCGCTTATCTCGACGAGTTTGGCCACATCGGCCCGTATGTCGCGCGCGACGATCCCGCCTACAATGACAGTCCCGTTTTCGGGCTCGGGGGCATGATCCTCCCCTACTCATCCGTGCGGCAATTCTCGACCTGGTTCTACCAGCTCAAATGCAACATGCTGGCTTGGGAGATCGGGCAAAGCGGCCAGCATCCCGCGACATGGGAGAAGAAGGGCTCGGCCCTCTTCACCAGCATGAACGTCGAGAAATACCGGCAGGTTCGCACGGCGGCCAATCGCATCCTCAACAAGATCCGCGCAAGCGGCGGGCATGTCTTCTACGTTGGCCTCGAGAAGAACCGCCCCGTCGCGGAGTTTAAGGCGCAGGCGCTTTACCTCACGGTCCTGGGCGAGGCGATGAAGCGCCTCAACCAATATGCCGATCAGAACGACGCCGATATGGTCATCGTCATGGACGAGCATCAGGATCGCGACGCCATCCTGACTCGCGCGAGCCAAGCCATGTATGGTGGCCCCTCCCCCCGGCGTCGCATCATCGAGCCGCCCTTCCAAGTCGAGAGCGAACGCTACCAGACATGCCAGTGCGCCGACTGGCTATGTGGTCTGGTCGGCCGCGTCGGCGCCTATCAGGCGCGCCCCGACGAATGGGCTGACATGGCTTGGTCGCAGACCTACTTTCAGGACCGGCTCGACGCGGCATCGGTGCGAAGCTCGATCCGCCTGCAAACGGCCGCTACCGAGGTCGAAACGGTGGAAGCCCTACCCGCCGTCGTCGATACAGGTCTCGCACAGCCTGCACCGGGCAACGACGACACGCCGGCCTGACTCCGGCGGGTCAATCCGCCGGCATATCACTCGGCCGGGTCGGACGCATCGTTCCAGCGATGAAGAGGGGTGTGCCACGTGGCACAGCTACGCCAGCAAGGAACTGGTTCCCGAGCTGGGGCCGCGTTCGTCAGCTCGACGATCCAGCCACCCGTGTACGTGGGATCTATACGCCGCTTCGCAAAGCCATTCCCGTAAGGAGGACAAATGCCCGCAGGCCCTGGAACATCTTCCTCACCGCGTGAACTCGTCACCAAGGCGTTTGACTCCGCCTTCGTGATCGCCACCATATTAGCGGCCATCTATTTTGCCGGGTGGACCTACAGACAGGCCTATTTCGGCCGTTTTGCCATCGATCCGACCAATCTTGGCGGTTCGAACATTGCAGTTGCGGTGGAGGGCCTCGGTGCCATTATCACCACAACCGGCGCGTGGCTTACAGCGATCCTGCCGCTGCTGATCGTGACGGCGCTTACTTTGATTGCCGGCAAGCTCTTCGACCGCGCCAGGGCTGCATCGCATAGGCCGCCGTTTTTTGATCCTCTGACATTGTTTATGGCTCGGGTGGGGTGCGGGACCATTGTCATCCTCATTGTGGTCGCCGCTGGCCATGTTGCAGGTACGATCCGAGCGAAAGACCGCATAGGTAACATCACCCGAGGGGAGGTGTGGATTTACCATCTCGAAGGAAAGCAGGTGTCAGGTATCACGCTGGGGCAATCCAACGACATGACATGGGTTCTCACCAAAGAGGGTGTGCGGCCCCTCAAAACGGCAGAGATCCAGCTTATAGATGGCGCTCTATTCAACAGGGTTGCTACAGAACGCTAACGTCTAGGATCAGCGTGAAGCCGGGTGCGACCCTGCAAGCACCGCTCCTTTCGCTCTCTGCGCCGACCAAGCCGCCGTACCGCCGTCTCGGCCCTATTGGGTGACGATCCTCGCGTGAAAGGTGTGCCACGTGGCACACCTGATCGAAGCGCCTAGGGCGCGGCGTAAGCCCGTTCGCGCCGCTGCCCTCCCCCGGAGGCCATCCAGCGCCGGGGAACACCAAGGGCGGCTGCCCTTTCGTTCCCGAACGACAATCGACCGCCCGTGTAATCCGCCAAGCGTGGCACTCGACGCCCTGCAGGGCGTCGGCCACGCTAGGGCGGCTCGCCCGCGCCAGCGGTAGATTCTCGCCCTCCCTCCCCATCCCGTTCCTCGCCGGAAAGGCAGAGCCGGTTGCTGTTGCGACCGGCTTTCAGCCTCAGAGGAAAGGAAGACAATCATGGGACGGATCACCGACAACCGGGCCGACATCTATCAGGAAATCACCGATCAGATGATCGCCATGATCGAGGCGGGCACCCGGCCTTGGTCGAAATCGTGGAACGGCAGCACCGCACCCACCATCCCGCTGCGCTCGACGGGGGTTCCCTATCGCGGCATCAACGTCCTGACCCTTTGGGTTGCCGCCATGACGAAGGGCTATGCTTCCCCGCATTGGCTGACCTTCAAGCAGGCGCTCGCGCTCGGCGGCTGCGTCCGCAAGGGCGAGAAGGGCTCAACCGTCGTCTATGCCAACAAGATCGAGGTGAACGCCGACAGCAAGGCACAGGAGGGCGCAGAGCGAGGCGAGGATGGCAAGCGTCAGGTGGCGTTCCTCAAGCGCTACACCGTCTTCAATGCCGAGCAGATCGACGGCATCGAGGCGAAATATCCTGCCCCCTTGCCCGTCATCACCGCGACCAATCCCGACCAGCGCGACGCCGAACTGGACACGCTCTTTGCCCGCGTGCCCGTCACCCTCAAGCACTTCGGTTCCCAGCCCTATTATCAGCCGAGCGGCGATCATGTCGTCATGCCGCAGTTTGCCGACTTCCACACCAGCGACGACTATTATTCGACCCTAGCGCACGAGCTTTGCCATGCGACGGGGCACGTTGACCGCCTTGCCCGCCCCTCCCTCATTTCCACGAAGCGCGAGGACTATGCTCGCGAGGAACTGGTCGCCGAGCTTGGGGCCGCGTTCGTCAGCGCCACCATCGGCATCAAGCTCCACGATCGCGAGGACCACGCCGCCTATCTGGCGAACTGGCTTCAAGCGCTCCGCAACGACAAGAAGTGCATCTTCACCGCCGCACGGCTCGCGCAGGACGCGTCCGACTGGCTGTTGAGCCGCATGGCGGTCGAGACAGCGCCCGAACTGGAGGCGGCGGCGTGACCGCCGCCGACGATCCCGGCCCCGACGGGGGCCGGGGCGTGGCGGCGCGCATTGTCTTTGACCCGAGCGTCGCCACGGTGAGCGAGGAGGAGTTTAACGAGCTGGTCGCGATCATGCGCGATGGCCCAAATGCGAAGCCGCTGACCCCCGAAGCGCAATGGCGGCGCGACTATCACAAGGCGATGTTCCACCGCCGCCTTGTCGGCGTACAACCCGACCTGTTCGGCGGGAAGCCGGTAACGCATATGTACAAGGCCGCCCCCGGGCCAGTCAGCGACTGGAAACCGGAACCGGTCGAGGAGAAGCTGTCCCGGATCGCGCGCGATCCCCAAGCGACGTTCGGCATCGGCCGACCGGCTCTTTCGCCGGAGGAACTGGCCGTCGTCATCGACGGCGCAGCCAATTGGCTGCGGATCGCGCAGCGGGTCCGGATTGCGGGCGCTTTCGCATCCTATGACGGGCGCGCGGAACGCCGCATCGGTCGGAAAGGCGTGATCTGGCGCTTGTGCAGCCCGGTGTTTGCAGGCCACACCTATGTTTATCTCGATCCGACCGGCGCCGAGCGGGTAGAGAAGATCGTGATGGTGGAGCTGCGCGACGTCGAGCCGATCGATGATGCGCTGTTGGTCCCCGTCCCCTTCCACGCTTGAAGGAGCAGAAGCGAATAGTCATGAGCCCACCCCAACGCCGCCCCGCAATCCGGGCTGTCAGCTTCGAGGACGTTGGCGAGGCCATTGCCCGCCTGATCGTCGTCGCCGGGTCCGATACCGGCCAAGCCTCGCGTGCGGCCGACTTCCTGTTGGCATGGTGGGACGGCAGTGCATGGGGCCATTTTCCGGTCCTTCACCTCTGCAATTGCGATCCCGGCATCTCGGAAGACATGCTCATCGTCATGGCGCATCTGGCGGCCGAGCCGTCCGTCTATCCCGATGCTTGGGGCTACCGCGACGCGATGGCGGCGCTGGTCGAGCAGTGGCGGCCCGCATGACCCCGCTGCGCACCGCCATCGACATCATGACGGGCTTGCCCATCGATCGCGATACACGCCGCGCGCGGCTACTCGCCGCGCGCCGCAAGCCGGTCGGAAGCATCCCCCGGCGCGGCATCCTGTCCGGCCATTGGGATCGTGGCAATGTCGTCGGCGCGTTCCGGGGAGGACGCGGCAGCTTTATCGCGGACTAGCTGCGAAATCGCGCGCCGCTTCCCCGCCAAGCGAGCAAGCGGCGCGCTGGTTTGAGGTCAGGCGGTGAGGTGCTGGTAGAGGATCGTGCCGCCGATGAGGATGAGCGTCAGCCCGCCCAGCATCTCTGCATAGCGGCCGATATACCGTCCCGCGTGCTTGCCGAGCATGACGCCGATCGTGGCGACGACCGTGGTGATCCCGCCAATGATGAGGCACGCGGTCAGGATATTGACCTGCATGACCGCGAGACTGACACCCACCGCCGTTGCATCGATGCTGGTGGCGAGCGCGGTAACGACCAGTCGCCACACGCCGGTCTGAGCGCGCTGACCCGCGTCCACGTCGCTTTTCGTCGCTGCATGGATCATATGCCCGCCGACGCCGAAAAGCAGGAAGAAGGCTATCCAATGATCGACTGCCGCGATCCAAGTGCTCAGCGCCAGGCCGATCGCCCAGCCAATCGCCGGCGTGATCGCCTCGAAGAAGCCGAACACGGCGCCGACACGTAAGGCATCGCGCCAACGATTGCGCTGATTGGTCGCACCCTTCCCCACCGCCGCAGCGAAGGCGTCGACCGACAAGCTGGCGCCAAGAGCGCCGAGCGTTAGCAAACCCGTCATTGATATACGTCCAAGGGCCGTCAACCGAACGACGCAATCCACCTCCGGCCACGAGAGAGGTAGCGCATCGTTGGTCTCGCCGGGCAGATCAAAATCTGCTGCCATCGCCACGAACCGGAAGGTTCAAGGATGTTGACGATGGCCCCGCAACAGCGGGTAGCTACTCCCCAAGAGTGAGACGCCCGTATCCCCTGGGGGGCATATGTACAAGCCGAATCCGATCAACCCTGTCCGATTAGGCGATCACCAGTATTTGGATATCGCCCGGAACTGCTCCACCGCCACCTTTGTCCCCTCGCCCTCTTCGGCGTGAACCAAGCAGTGATCGATATGATCGTTGATGAGCGCGCGCTTGGCGCTGGCGATCGCGTTCTCCACCGCCTGAAGCTGCTGCGCGATATCGACGCACGGCCGTTGCTCTTCGATCATCCCGACGATGCTTTTCAGGTGCCCGGTCGCACGGTTGAGCCGCTTGATGATCGCGGGATGATTGGAATGATCGTAATGGGCCATGTCACCCTATAAGACAAACGGACGAACTTTGTCGAGCAACCCCCCGGGGGGATAGACTCTATCCCCATGGGGGGATATGGACCTGCCCGAACTTCACGTCCGATCGGTCGCGACCGCCGGGCTTGCCGGGACGCACCATGACCTCTTTCGCCGAACTCGTTCAACAGGGCAGCTCCAATCTCTGGCTGTTCATCCCGACCGCGCTGCTGCTCGGTGCGCTGCACGGGCTGGAGCCCGGCCATTCCAAGACCATGATGGCTGCGTTTATTATCGCAGTGCGTGGCACTGTTGGCCAAGCCGTCCTGCTCGGCCTGTGCGCGGCGCTTTCGCACACCGCGATCGTGTGGGGCATCGCGCTTGGCGGGCAATATCTCGGGCGCGGCATCAACACCGAAACGACCGAGCCTTACCTCCTGCTCGGCTCGGCCGTCATCGTTCTTGGCATCGGTCTATGGATGATTTGGCGCACGCGTGCCGATCAGAAGGCCGAAGCCGCGCACGATCACCACCACCATCACGGCGAGGACGAGATCCGCACGATCGACACCGGCCACGGCATGATGCGTCTGGAGATTTTCGAGGATGGCGTGCCGCCGCGCTGGCGGGCGAGCTTTGCCAAGGGTGGCTGGAAAGCGGCGGATGTTATCCTCACAACGGATCGCGGCGAAGGCCGTTCGCAGACATTCCGCTTCGTCGATCGGGGCGATTACATCGAAAGCGTCGAGGAGATCCCGGAACCGCACGCCTTCAACGCGCGCGTCTCGCTGGGCCACGGCGGCCACAGCCATGACTACGACCTCACATTCGCCGAACACGGGCACGATCACGGCCACGGGCATGATGGACTGAAGGTCACGGGCGACGATGCCTACATGAACGCGCATGAGCGCGCCCACGCCGCCGATATCAGCCGCCGGTTCGCCGATCGTCAGGTAACGACCGGCCAGATCGCGCTGTTCGGCCTGACGGGCGGGCTGATCCCCTGCCCCGCAGCCGTCACCGTCCTCCTGCTCTGCCTCCAGCTCAAGCGTCTCGCGCTCGGTGTCGTGCTGGTGAGCGCGTTCAGCGTCGGCCTTGCCGTGACGATGGTCAGCGCCGGCGTCATCGCATCGCTCAGCGTCACGCACATCCGCAAGCGCTGGTCAGGGTTCGGCGACTTCGCGCGCAAGGCGCCTTATGCGTCGGCGGGCCTGATGCTCGTGATCGCGGGCTACATGGCCTATTCCGGCTTGCAAGGCCTCAGTCGGATCGGCGCGATCTGATGCGATCGCCTTGCGTCGATCTATGTGGTTTCGATGCCCGCACCGGATGGTGCCGGGGGTGTGGCCGCACGCGCGACGAGGTCCGGCGTTGGCGTAACCTGCGACCTGGTGATGCACGCCGCGTCATGAGCGACCTGCCACACCGCTTGGCAAAGCTGACCGACCGTTCCGCAAAGGGGGGCACGTCCTGATGTCGTGTCTCGCCGCCAAGGCGCTGGTATAATGTCGAGCAGGCTGAAATAGCGTGAACGCTCGAATTGACCGGCAAGTGATTTCCTTGCCCCGTTTTTTGCGTCGGCTTACGCTGCAAATGATGGCGGTGCAGCGTTCCTCTGTTGCGATCCTAGGAGTCGTGTTGGCGCTGGCCGCTGTCCTCGGGCTTGTCGCAGTATCGGGATGGCATAGCGCCATGGTTCACGATCACGGCCCGGTTCAAGTCGCCATGGTCGATACCCATTCTGATGACGATCACGACCATGCGGTTATGATCGATCATGACGATCAGGCTCCGGCAAAGCAGGCCGACGGCGACGGGCCAGCTCACCTTCTTGCCCACGCCGCAGGCCACTGGGTTGCTTTCGATGGCGCGAGGGCTGCGCCGGTTGCGGCCATCGTCGCCGCTCGCGTGTGGTCGATATTAACTCCATCGCTCCCCAGCGGGATCGACCCATCTAAGCTTCTGCGTCCGCCTCGCGGTTGAGTCTCGCCGACGCCGCGCGCGTCGACTGACTACCCTAGAGGATCATGCACTATGAACGGCAGTTTTCGCCGGTCGCGCACCGTTGCGCTGACCGGCGCCTTTGCGGCGCTATCGCCCGTAGGTGCGGCGTGGTCGCAGACCGCACCCCCCTTTGCACAGCTTCTAAATCAGACGCGTGATGTGCCGCGCGTCCTGGCGCTAGAAGCAGACGTCGCCCGAGCACGCGGCTTGGCATTACAAGCGCGCGCCCGACCGAACCCCTCGATCAATGTCTATGCAGAGAATTTCGTGGGCGACCACGATCGCAATGCGCGCAATCAACAACAGACGACTTTCCAGGTCGATCAGCCTGTCGAACTGGGCGGCAAGCGATCCGCTCGGATCGCCGCCGGTGAAGCCGGGATCGTTGCGGCAAAGGCGCGCGATCGTGACGGCCGTCTCGTCTTTGCGACTGAGCTGGCGCGCGCTTATGCTGGTGCCGAAATCGCCGATCGTCGCATCACCATCGCCGAAGAAGAGGTTAAACAGGCGACCGATGTCTTGAGGGTTGCCCGCGCTTTGGTCGGCGCCGGCAAGGAAGCCCGTCTCCGGCAAGTGCAGGCCGAAACCGAACTGAACACGCTTCAGGCCGACCTCGAAAACGCGCGCGCTTTCAAGACGGTCGCGCTGGCACGTCTTTCGGCGCTCGCCGGTATGACCACCCCCTTCACCGGTCTTTCGGAGTCACTCCTCGATCGGCTCGATGCCAAGCCGGCTTTCGGTCCCATTGACGCGATGCAGGCGACGACGGTGCGGGTCGCGGAAGCCGAACAAGACGCCGCTGCGCGGGCGGTGACGGTGCAACAGCGCCTCGCCATTCCGAACGTCACTGCGCAGCTTGGAGTGCGTCAACTCCGCGTCGCGAGCGGCCCTGCCCTAGTCGCCGGCATATCGGTCCCGCTCCCCTTCTTCGATCGCAACCAGGGCAACATCGCGGCGGCACGCGCTGAGCTGCAAGGAGCAGAAGCGCGCGCCGCCGCGGCCCGGCTCGAAGCCGAGGCCGGGACACGCGCTGGTCTAGCGCTGGTCGAGGCAGCCGACGCTCGTGCCGCTGCCGCGCAGCGGACTTTGACAACCGCCGAAGAAGGCTACCGCCTCGCCCGCATCGCTTACGAGGCAGGTAAAAGCCCGCTGATCGAACTGCTCGCCGCACGTCAAAATCTCGGAGTCGCCCGCGGCCTCATCCTCGATGCCGCCGCAGCGCGCCTCGACGCCCGCGCCAATCTCGCCCGTCTGCAGGGCCTCACCATCACCGGAGAAGCGGTGCAATGACCGATAAAACTCGCCTCTACACCGGCGCCGCCATTGGCCTGGTCGCTGCCGCCGCGCTTGGATTCGGCGCTGCGCGCCTCACCCAATCGCCCGCCCCTGCCCCTGCTCCTACGGAGGCCGCAGCGCCAGCCAAGCCGTCGAACACGGTCGCGATGACGCAGCAGGCACTTTCGGCATCGCAGATCACTGTAGCCCCGGCGGCCTCCGGCGAGCTGGACGCCGCGATCCTTGCCTCCGCTACGGTCGAGGCGACGCCCGACGCCGAGGCGGTGCTGACCGCGCGCGCACCGGGCACGGTCAGCCGTATCATGGTCCGCATCGGCGATCTTGTGCGAGCCGGCCAGACGCTCGCTCTGGTCGAGAGCCGCGATGCTTCGCAGATCGCAGCCGATCGCTCGGCCGCGTCCGCGCGCGTCACTCTCGCCGCTCGCCAGCTCGAACGCGAACGCGGTTTGCTTGCCCAGGGCGTCACCCCCCGCGCTGACTATGAAGCCGCACAAGCCAATCTGGCGGTCGCCCAGGCCGATGCCCGGCGCGCTAGCGCCGCCGCAGGCGCTGCCCGCGTATCAGGTGACGGCCGATCGGTTGCGGTCGTCAGCCCCGTCTCGGGGCGCGTCACCAATGCTGGTGCCAATCTCGGCCAGTTCGTCGCGGCTGAAACCGAGCTGTTCCGCGTCGCCGACCCGCGCCGGCTTCAGATCACGGCTAGCGTTCCCCCCGCCGATGCAGGCCGGGTCCGAGAAGGTGACAGGGTGGAGTTGACCACCACCGATGGCCGCAAGATCGAGGGCCGCGTACGTTCGTCGACCGGCGTCGTCGATCCGCAATCGCGGACCGCGACCGTCGTCATCACGCCGACCTCTGGCGGCAGCACACTCGCCCCGGGCCAGCTTGTGCAGGCTCGTATCCTCGCCAGCGGCGGGGCCGCCAAGAGTGGCGTGATGGTGCCGCAAGACGCGGTGCAGACGCTTGGCAGCGATACCGTAGTGTTCGTCCGCACCGGCCAAGGCTTCCGCGCACAGCCGGTTCAGGTCGGCAGCCGATCAGGCGGGATGGTGGCGATCACCGGCGGCCTCGCCGCCGGCACGCAGATCGCCACCACCAACGCTTTTCTCCTCAAAGCGGAGATCGAGAAGGAGTCGGCGGAATGATCGGCCGCATCCTCTCCCTTTCGGTCCGGATGCGATGGCTTGTCGCCGTCCTGACCCTCGTCGTCATTGGCTTTGGTTTATGGCAGATCACCAAGCTGCCGATTGACGCTGTGCCCGACGTCACCAACCGACAGGTCCAGATCAGCACATTCGCCCCGACGCTTGGGCCGGTCGACATCGAAAAGCAGGTGACGTTCCCGGTGGAAACGGCGCTGGCCGGAATCCCAGGGCTTGAGATGACCCGCTCCATCTCGCGCAACGGCTTCAGCCAGGTAACGGCGGTCTTCACCGACCGCACCGACATTTACTTCGCGCGCCAGCAGGTGACGGAACGGCTCGCACAATCGCGCGACAGCCTGCCTTCCAACGCGCAGCCGATCCTAGCACCGCTCAGCACCGGGCTCGGCGAGATTTTCTTCTATTCGGTCGCCTTCCGTCACCCCGACGGCAAGGGCTTGAAGACGGTCGATGGGAAGCCGGGCTGGCAGTCGGACGGCAGCTATCTCACGCCCGAGGGCGAACGCCTGACCACCGAGCTGGCGAAGGCGGCATATCTCCGCACGGTGCAGGATTGGATCATCCGCCCACAGATGCGCGCCGTGCGCGGCGTCGCCGGGGTTGATTCCAACGGCGGCTATGTGAAGCAATATCTGATCGAGCCAAACCTGAACGCGCTCGTTAGCTATGGGCTGTCGGTGACGGAGTTGGCGGACGCGATGGAGCGGGCCAATCTCTCTGCCGGCTCCAATTACGTCCGCCGTGCCGGCGAGAGCTTCCTTGTCCGCGCCGATGCTCGCCTCAAATCGATCGATGACATTCAGGAAGCCGTCGTGGCAACCCGGAACGGCGTTCCCATCCGCGTCAAGGACGTGGGCCAGGTCGTGATCGGCGGTGCGGTCCGCACCGGATCCGGCAGTCGCATGGGATCGGAAGCGGTCATCTCGACCGTGCTGATGCTGGTGGGCGACAACAGCCGCATCGTCGCGACCGATGCCGCCGAGAAGCTGACGCAGATCAACAAGGCGCTGCCGCCCGACGTGTTCGCCGAGCCGGTCTACAACCGGTCCAAGCTGGTCAACGCGACGATCGCGACGGTCGAAAAGAACCTCACAGAAGGCGCGCTGCTCGTCATCGTCGTGCTGTTCCTGCTGCTCGGCAACATCCGCGCCGCGCTCATCACCGCTGCGGTCATCCCGATCACTATGCTGATGACGGCCGCCGGCATGAACGGGCTGGGCGTATCGGGCAACCTGATGAGCCTTGGAGCGCTCGACTTCGGGCTGATCGTCGACGGCGCCGTCATCATCGTCGAGAATGCGCTTCGCCGCCTCGCCGAGCGCCAGGAGCATGAAGGCCGGCTTCTCACCCGCGACGAGCGGATGGAGGAAACGACACTCGCGGCCAAGGAGATGGTGCGGCCGACCGTTTATGGTCAGCTCATCATCTTCCTCGTCTTCGTGCCGCTGCTCACCTTCCAGGGCGTTGAGGGCAAGACGTTCGCGCCGATGGCGATCACGTTGATGGTGGCGCTCGCCTCCGCTTTCGTCCTGTCGCTGACCTTCGTTCCCGCGATGATCGCGATCGTCGTCAAGGGCCGGGTCAGCGAGACGGAAGTGAAGCCGATCCGCTGGTTCAAGGAACGCTACGCCCCCGTGCTGGGCAGGGGCGTAGCTCGGCCGATGCCCTTCATTCTGGGCGGTGTCGGCGTGTTCGTCGCGGCAGTGCTGAGCTTTGGCTTGCTCGGCGAGGAGTTCATGCCGCAGCTCGACGAGAAGGACATAACCGTCACCAACTTCCGCGTGCCATCGGCGTCGATCGATCAGTCGACACAGATGCAGCTTCAGATCGAGAATGCATTGAAGACGCTGCCGGAGGTGGCGCTGGTCTTCTCTAAGAACGGCAACGCCGATCTCGGCACCGATCCGATGCCGCCCAATGCGTCGGATACCTATGTGATTCCAAAGCCAGAGGACGAGTGGCCGGCGGAGGTTAAGAGCAAGGAGGACATCCTTCGCCGCATCGAGGAGCGGATGAAACCGCTGATCGGCAACCGAACAGAGATTCAGCAACCGATCCAGATGCGCTTCAACGAGCTGATCGCCGGCGTTCGCGCCGACGTCGCGATCAAACTCTACGGCGATGACCTCGACGCGATGAGCGAACAGGCGCGGCGCATCGCTTCCGTCATGCGCACCATCCCGGGCGCTGGTGACGTGAGTGCCGAACAGACGTCCGGCGCGCCGACCTTCGACGTGCAGATCGATCGGCAAGCGGCGGGCCGTTATGGCCTGTCGGTTGAGGAGGTGGCGAACACGGTCTCGGCTGCGCTTGGCGGGCGCGAGGCCGGGTTGTTGTTCGAGGGAGACCGGCGGTTCGACGTCGTGGTCCGCCTCCCCGATGCGCAACGGGATGACCTTGAGACACTGGGGTCGATCCCGGTGATGCTGCCCACTGCCGAGGGTCAGGTGGCGCGCTCGATCCCGCTCAGCCAGGTCGCCCGGTTCAACTACACGCAGGGGTTGAACCAGGTTAGTCGCGAGAATGGCAAGCGGATGGTGGTCGTGCAGATCAACGTCCGCGGGCGCGATCTTGGCGGGTTCGTCGACGAAGCACAGGCGAGGATCGGCCAGATGCAGCTTCCCGCCGGCATGTATACTGAGTGGGGCGGCACCTTCGAGAGCCTGCAATCGGCTCGGTTGCGCCTGCTGATCGTCGTGCCGATCTGCTTTATCGCGATCTATGCCCTGCTCTACATGGCGCTCGGCAGCTTCGTGTCGGCGGCGATCGTGTTCTCGGCGGTGCCGATGGCGCTCGCAGGGGGCGTGTTTGCGCTGCTGCTGCGCGGTATCCCCTTCTCGATCACCGCAGCGGTCGGGTTCATAGCCCTATCGGGCGTTGCCGTCCTCAACGGCCTCGTGATGATGAGTGCGATCGGAAAGTATCGCGAAGACGGTGCGGCCGACGACGATGCGATCGTGGGCGGCGCAATGGAGCGCGTCCGTCCGGTGCTGATGACCGCGCTGGTCGCGTCTCTTGGCTTCGTGCCGATGGCGCTTGCGACCGGCACAGGAGCAGAAGTGCAACGCCCACTCGCAACGGTCGTCATCGGGGGGCTTATAACATCGACAATCCTGACCCTTCTTGTCCTGCCAGCCATCACAGCGTTGTCCATGCGATTGAGAGGCTCAAAGGCACAAGGTTCGACTGTCGGCACCACAAAGGCCCAGATTTGAGTCTACATGCGCACGTTCTGGTATCGTTGACCGGCATCAAGTTCAGTGTCGGTTCAAGTAGAAGCCCTAATATCAAATACGCCGTCGTTCGATCCTATCGTCCGATGGTAGGAGAGTAGACATGCGTAAGACATTTTGGATTGCAGCGGGGCTGCTGGCTTCGTTGGTCCCTGGTACTGCGATGGCGCAGCACCATGGTGGCCGTCATTCCACAGGTCATGGTAGCTACGGCGGACATGGACGTGTGGTCGTGTCAAATCACGGCTATGGCTATGCGCAGCCCTATTATGGTGGCGGCTATTATGCCGACTCTCCGCGATACCAGTCTCGCCACTACGTGCGCGATCGGCACTATGATCGTCATTCCCGTCCGAGGCATTACCGCCGCCATCATTGACGGCGGTAAGGCTTCGGGCCGCTACTTGCGGGTTTCGCGCCGGGCAAGCCACGCCCGCATCTCGGCGATCTCGCGCCGCTGCGTCGCCACTACTTCGGCTGCAAGCCGGCGAACAGCGGGATCGCGCCCGTACCTCAATTCTATCTCGGCCATCGCGATCGCGCCTTCATGATGGGGGATCATCGCGCGCATGAAGTCGGCGTCGGCATCACCAGTGAAGGCCACGTCCATAGCGCCATGCATCTTGGCGTTCGCGGCCCGGTAGGCTCTGGTTGCGGGCGTGTCGGCCCGCTTTCCCGCATCAGCTCCCCGGGTCACGCTCGTACCGTGTTGAGCGTGCTGTGCGCTCGCAGCAGGTGGCGTCAGTCCAGCGGCCGTTGCGACCATCAGCGCGAGCGTGCCGTTAATTCCGATCATCACGTTCCTTCTCCAGTGTAGCATCATGTCCGCGCTGGCGTCCGGCTCTGGCCGGAGGTTGCCGGCGCGCAGCCGCATCGAGCTCGGCCACGGCCTGGGCCGCGGCCTCGCAGTCGCTGCCGGTTTCCTGGCCCCGCTCGCAGCGGGTGACAACCAGCCTCGCCTCTTCCGCGTGGAAACGGAAATAGCCAGCATCCCGTGGTTTAATCAGTCCGCATCCAGTCAGAGCGATGGTCGCGACAGCGGCAATGAGCGCGCGTTCCTTGAGGTTTGTCATTCTGTTCACCCGCTCGTTGTTCATGGAAATCACAAAGCGATGCCAAAGCGCCGGAGTGCGAGAACCATCGCGATATAGAGCAGGACGGTCAGGCAGCATCCGGCGGCCAAGGCTGGCCAAAAGCCAATTCCGTGACGCAAAAGGACTGGTATCAGTAGGAATAGCGGCAGCGAGGGGAGTACGAACCAGAAGGTCGCCTGCGCATGGGCCGCCATGTTCATCGCATCAGGCCGGTCGTGCCACAGCCATATCATGCCAAGGACCGAGACGACCGGTAGCGACGCAATCAGCGCTCCGAACCCGGGATAGCGCTTCGCCACTTCCGACGCTGCCGCGATTAGTATGCCCGAGACGATGGCCTTGACTGCAAGATAGTACATAGGATGCTTCGCTTACCTTGTGGCGGTGGATCTTGATGATGCGGCCCAGCGCCACTTCCCCCCGTTGCGACGCCATGCGCGAAACCCGATGCGGTAAAGCCTCCCGATCCACTTGATGAGAATGAACGTGGTTCCTCGCGGGACCAGGCCAAGGGCACTGGCGTAGCGCGTGACGAAGACCAGCATCGAAGCTGCCGTAAGCCAAAGTCCGGCGGGAAAAACGGGAGACGAGCCATTGACATTCATCAATGGCGATCCCCGGATCGCCCGAAGGTCGCGACCCGCCAGAGATACCAAATGACGGCCAGCAAGAGCACGGCGTTGCTGACCGGTTCGATGACGCTCGCCACCTGATTATAGCGTTCGCCCAGCTCGTAGCCGGCTAGCACGAGGATCACGGTCCATATTGCCGAGCCGGCAAGCGTGGAAAGCAGGAACGGACCGAGGGGCATTCCGCTGACCCCTGCTGGCACCGAAATCAACGTCCGGACTCCCGGGACCATTCGTCCGAACAGAACCGCCCAACGGCCATAGCGGTCGAACCAGCGATCGACATGATCGATCTCGTCCGCCGTCAACGTCAGCCATCGACCGTGGCGAGAAGCAAAGCGCTTCAACCGATCGATGCCGATCCAGCGCCCGACATAGTACCATAGGATCGCTCCTGCGGCCGATCCGAGGGTGCCAGCGATAACGACCACCCACAGCGAGCCGCGCCCCTGCGCGGCCGTGTAGCCCGCAAGGGGCAGGATCACTTCCGATGGAATCGGCGGAAAGACGTTCTCGGCCAGCATCAGCAGGAAGACGCCAAAGCCGCCGAGTGCCGATAGGATCGATGTTATGATGTCGAACACAAGACAGCCTCGTCAGATGATCCAATAGAAGATGGCGCAGAACACGAGGATGAGGGCGAGGACCGATCCTACGATCGCGTTTTCCAGTCGCGGGCACTCGACGTTCCTGATCCGCGCGGCGACCTGCCAAGCGGGGCGGATCGGACACCGCCACGACCCAGCGACAATTCGATCCAATTCCGCGTCCGACAGCCCGAAGAATGCTTTGGCTTCACGGCGCGATCGACCCGCCAGCCCCATCACACGCAGCACCACATCGTCCCATGCGACATCGATCGCGCTCGGCCGATCGATCATCGGGCCGCGCGCGTCACCGCCTGCCCAAGAGGGAGGCAGCAGGCCGATGATCTGGTGAGGATTGCGCTCCAACAGCGTCGCCCAGCGCAGCAAGCGGTGTTGGCGGTCCCGCGCCGGGATAGTCCGCGCCGGCGCCCAACGTCGGGTGAGGGCTTGCACTGGATGTGTCCATCGGCTCGCCTGAGAGGTCGTCATGGACTTGCCGGAGTACAGGCGTCGCCATTGGTAGCGCGCTTGAGCGGACGAGAACAGCGCAGGGTCAGGAAGGTGGTGCAGCTCAGGATGAAGGCGATATCGTATAGGCCGTAGCCGACGGCCGCCCCGAGCGCGCCAGTCGCCCACAGGCTGGCCGCTGTTGCCGTACCCGAGGCTTTGCTACCCTTCTTCAGGATCGCGCCGCCCCCAATGAAACCGACGCCTGTAATCAGACCTTCGAGCAACCTGGCCTGCGCCGGGGACGTGCGGCCGAGGATCGCGATGCCTACCAGCACGAAGCCGCAACTGGCGATGGCAACCAACGGGAATGTGCGGATGCCTGCGCTACGGGCGTCCTTCTCGCGATCCCAGCCAACCGGAAGGGCAAGCGCGTAGGCGACGGCGAGACTGATGATATGGGTGGTTATCTCCCACCATGAGCTTTGAAACATGCCGGCCTGCCTGTTCTACGCGATCGCTCCAAATCGGAGGTTAAAAACGAATGTTGGGCCGAGCGCCTTGAAGGCGCTCGTGATTAAGGCGAGGATCGTGAACATCTGCGAACCTACCGGTGCAGACATGCGATGATGGCGGCCACGACGGCGGCGGTTTCCGCAACGTCGCGCACCCTGACCGTGTCGAGGCCGATCTCGACGGCGGGATAGTCATTTCCACCGGGGAAGATCGCATCGCCGATGAACAACATGCCGTCGAGCGGCACGCCGCTTTCGGCGCTCAGGCGCTTCAGGCCGTAGCCTTTGTCGACCCCTGCCCTCGTCACGTCGATCGATGTCGTACCGCCAAGATTGATCGAGAGGCCCGGCAGCACTGCGCGCAAGGTCGCCTGCAATGCAGTGCGTTTTTTCCGATCCCGGTCCCATCCCTCCTTTTCCTTCAGCGGCGCCGCCTGCCCCAGCCCCGAAAAGGTAATCTGGCTGCCGCGATCCTCGATCCGCTCGCCCCATATGCGTTCATCGGCGAGGCCGGCATCGGCCAGCGCCCGGTCGAAGGCCGCGCGGATCTTCGCCTTCTCCGCATCGTCGAACAGCTCGGCATAGACCACGCACCAAGCCCCATCGATGAAGCGATAGAGCTTGGTGCCGGTGGTCGGCATCAACCAGAGGCGGTCGAGCGCTGCGTCCGCAGGCAAGCGCGACGCGACCTGCTTTTCGAATTGTGGCCAGTCCCCGCCCGAGATCACCGCCACATCGGTAACGGCGAGCAACCGGGCGATGATCGCGGCCATATCCTCCGATAACGGGCGTTTGCTCTCCGCGAGCGTGCCGTCGAGGTCGAAAGCGACCAGCCACTTCATGCCGCGTTCCCCGCCGGGTCGCGGTAGGCGAGCAGCCGGAGCGCGTTGATGACGACGAGCAGTGTCGATCCCTCATGGACCGCCACCGCTGGCCCGATGCCGAGGCCGAGGATGGTGGCAGGCACGAGGAAGGCGACGACGCCCAGGCTGACGAACACGTTCTGACGGATGATGCCGCGCGTATGACGGCTCAGGCCGACCGCGAACGGCAAGTGCGCCAGGTCGTCGGCCATCAGCGCTACGTCGGCCGTCTCGAGCGCTACGTCCGACCCCGCCGCGCCCATTGCGATGCCGACCGTGGCGCTCGCCATCGCGGGCGCGTCGTTCACGCCGTCGCCGACCATCGCGACCTTGTCCTCGCCGGCAAGCTTCTTGATTGCGGCCACCTTGTCTTCGGGCATGAGGTCGCCCCACGCCTCATCGATTCCGACATCGTTGGCGATCGCTTCGGCGACCTTCTGGTGATCGCCGGAGATCATTATCATCCGCGACACACCCATCTCGTGCAGCCGGCGCAGCGCGGTCTTGGCCGCTTCGCGGGGCGTGTCCATCAGGCCGATCGCGCCTAGGTCGCGGTCTCCCTTGCGGACGACCATCGTCGTGCGGCCGTTCTCGCGCAGCTTCGCGATCGCGTCCTGCGCCCCCTGCCCCAGCGCCGGTATGCCCTCGCCCCCAAACATCTCGGCCTTGCCGATCCACACCGTCTCGCCATCCACGCTCGCGGTGACGCCACGACCGGTCAGGCTCTTGAGGTCGCCAGCGGTGGGCAACGGGCGCCCATTCAGGCGTTCGCGGCCGTCGTTGACGATCGCTTGGGCCAGCGGGTGATCGCTCAGCGCCTCGACAGCGACGGCCAGCGACAGCAGCTCGCCTTCGTCGGTGCCGTCGACGGGCACGACATCGGTGATGCGCGGGCGCCCTTCGGTCAGCGTGCCGGTCTTGTCGAAGGCGATCGCCTTCAACGAGCCGAGGTTTTCGAGCGGCGCACCGCCCTTCACCAGCACACCGCCACGTGCCGCGCGCGCGACGCCGGACAGGACCGCGCTCGGCGTCGCGATCGCGAGCGCGCAAGGGCTCGCTGCGACCAGTACCGCCATCGCGCGATAGAAGCTGTCGCGGAACGGCTCGTCGATGACCACCCAGGCGAACAGCAGCAGCACCGACAGGATCAGGACGGCGGGCACGAAGATGCGCTCGAACCGATCGGTGAAGCGCTGCGTCGGCGACTTCTGCGTCTCCGCCTCGCTCACCATCTTCACCACCTTGGCGAGCGCGGACTCGTTGGATCGGCGCGTCACCTCGATCTCGATCGCGCCGCCGCCATTGATCGTGCCGGCAAAGACGCGGCTCTCCGCCTCGACCGCATCGGGCTTGGCGCGGGCGGCTGCCGCGTCCGCGACCGGCACCTTGTCGACCGGGATGCTCTCGCCGGTCACCGGGGCTTGGTTGATCGCGCTCGTGCCCGTGATGACGAAACCATCGGCGGGAAGGCGTTCGTTTGGTCGGACGATAGCAATATCCCCGACAACCATCTCCTCGACCGGGATTTCGCTGGTCTGCCCGTCACGTCGCACGGTCGCGGTTTCGGGCGCGAGCTTCGCCAGCGCCTCGATCGCCTTCTTGGCGCGTCCCATCGCGTAATGCTCAAGCGCATGGCCAAGGCTGAACAGGAACAGCAGCAGCGCGCCTTCGGCCCATGCGCCCAGCGCAGCGGCGCCGGCGGCAGCAACCAACATCAGCGTGTCGATCTCGAACTTCTTCAGCCGAAGATTGTCGATTGCCTCGCGCAGCGTGAAGAACCCGCCGAAGAAATAGGCTGCGATGTAGCAGGCGGTCGGCAGCCAGTCCGGTGCACCGGTGGCCAGCTTCTCGATCGCGTAGCCAATTCCCAGCAGCGCGCCGCAAGCGAGCGCAAAGATCAACTCGGTGTTGGGACCAAGAAAATCGGCATGGCTATGGTCGTGACCGTCGCCAGGACCGTGTTTCTCCTCGCCCGCCCCGTGCCCACCGGGACCATGGTCATGGCCGGCATGGTCGTCGGCGGCGACCCGCTTGCCCACCCGGACCTTCAACTTGCGAAGCGCCGAACGCACCTCCTCTTCGGTGGTCTCGCGGCGGTCATATTCAACCCGGACAGACCCACTGGTACTGGCACTCGCCTGCACCACGCCCGGCAGCGCGCATAGCGCGTCACTGACGGTGCGCGCCCGACGCTCGTGGCTGATCCCCGTCACCTGCCAGATCGCATGGCCGTAGCGTTCGGTGATTTCGGCGCCCGCGGCGCGCACCATCTCGCGCAAGCGCGGCAGCGGCAGCTTGGCAGCGTCGAAATGGATGCACAGGGCCGCCGGCGTGTCGCCGTCGAGGCAGATCACATGCGCCCGCTCGACGCCTTCGCGCTTTGACAGGGTTGATACGAGACGGTCCAGGCAAGCGTCGGCCGCGTCAGGAAGGTCCGGCAACAATACTGGAATATCGAGTTCGAGCTTGTCGTTCATGACGACCTCCTTTCGCTTTTCTTGGTTTCGGCGCGCGCGTCGCGCAGGATTTCGACACCGCCCTTGATGGCGATGATGGCGGTAGCGAAGCCGACCAGAAGGTCCGGCCAGTTGGTGCCCAGCCACAGCACCAGCACGCCCGCGATCAGGATGCCGCCATTGGAAATGAAGTCATTGAAGCTGAAGGTGGTGGCGGCCCGTAGGTTAACGTCCGGATCCTTGAGCCGCTGGAGCAGCCGCAGGCAGAGGTAGTTTACGACGCCGGCGATCGCCGACATGACCATCATGGTCGGTCCGATCGGCTCGCTCCCCTGCACATAGCGTCGCCCGACATCGATCAGGATGCCGCCCGCAAAGATCAGCAGCATTACCCCCGATGCGATCGCGGCGCGCGTCTTCCACGTCTTACCGTGGGTCAGCGCGACGAGGCTGAGAGCGTAAACGGCGGTGTCGGACAGATTGTCGACGCCGTTGGCGATGAGCGCACTTGAATCGGCGAACGCGCCGGATACGAAAAAGCCCGCTGCGATTGCTGCGTTCAGCAGCAGCACGATCCAGAGCGTGCGACGCTCCTGCGTGCCCGCGTTGTCGTTGCTCGCATTCATCCCATGATCTCCTCGAGCGTCAGGAGGGCGAGGAACCCTACGAAGAACATCGAGCTGATGAGCGGGGTGTCAGGCTTCTCGTGCGCCTCAACCAGCAGCTCTTCCGTGACGAGGTAGAGCAGCGCCATCAGCCCAAAGCTCAGGAAGCCAGCGACCATTACCGGCGAGAGCGTGGCGACAGGAACGGCAGCGAGCGCGCCGATCGGCAGCAGCAGCGCCAAGGCCGAGACGATCACGATGATGCGCAGGCGCGAGCGATAGGTTTCCGCCAGCTCGTTGGTCAGTGTCAGACCCAGGAAGAGCACTTCGAGTGTCAGCGCGATCGTCAGCAGAAATCCCGCCTTCTCGCCCGCGACGAACGCAAGGCCGAGCACCAGGCCATCGACCAGGATGTCGATGCCGATCGCGGCGAGCAGCGCCATCGGCCCCTTGAAGCGGGCCTCGAAAGCCTTGAGACCCAGCATCGTTACGACGCCCGCCGCCCCGCCGATCAACGTCGCGCTGGGCGAAGCCTCATGCTTGACCTGCGGCAGGATTTCAGTCGCTGCCGCCGCGAACACGACGCCGGCAGCAAGATGCTGTAGCCCCGCCACGAGGCCAGGATTTAACTTTGTGCGGCTCGCGATGATCGCGCCGATTACGACCGCCAGCACAGGCGCAAGCGTGTAAAGCAGTGCCTGCATATCCTATGATCCCTCCGGGGTTCGGTGACAGACGTGGATTTTCCCGCGCCGCATGAAGGCGATCGCCCCGCCCGCCACGACCGCCCGTGACTGGTTGCCGCGAAATTCATCACCGGTTCGCTGGGCGCGCAGGATCTCGGTCCTGCCCTTCGGCAGCCAGGTGACGGCCATCTTCAGGCCGTCGTCGATGAAGTCGACATCGGCGCGGGTGCCGTCGTCGCAATACATGATGCGCTGCGCGATCAGCCTTGGCGTCACACGCTTGTCATGAGCCGGTTCGACAGGTTCGCTCGGAGCCGGGTTGCACGCCCCTACAATCACGCCGGTGACGAGAACGGCGCCAACGCGCGCGATCGTGAGCCCGGGCAGATGCAGCAAGGCGCGCATGCCCATCACCACAGCACCCCGTGATCAGGTGTCAGCGGCTCGGGGGCCGGAAGTCCCGCGGTTTGGAGAAGGTCGATCTCGATCGTGCGGCACATGGCCGTGAGCGGGACATCGTGGACGCTATTGGCGAACGGATCGGTCAGATCCTCGCCGATGCTCAGCACCGCGAGGAAGACGAGTCCGATCAGCGTCGATCCGATCGGCGTGGCAAGGCCCAGGGATTCGACCAGCGCGATCGGAAGCAGCACGCAGAACACACGCGTGAAGAGGTTCGGGAAGAACCGAAAGCCATTGGGCAGCGGCGTGTTCTTGATCCGCTCCATGCCGCCCTGCGCATTGGCGATGTCGATCAGGACGCGCTCTACAGTTGCCTGCTGGATCTCGGTGATCCGACCTTCCGCGAGCGCGTCAGCGTAAATGCCCGATATGTCCTCCAAGAGCGCATTGGCAGGGTTCAGGCGAGTGACCGCCATATCGGCGACGTCCGTTCCGGCGATCCGGGCAATGTCTTCATAGGGCGACTGTCGGCGAAGCTGGCAGCGCATCGAGTGCGCGAAGGCGATCTGCCGCAGGATGATGTTGTGCCGCGTCTCACTGCCCTCGGGTTCCCCCTTGGTCAGGCTGCGCGTGATCCGGGCCAGGCTGCGCGACGCATTGATGAGCGCGCCCCAAAGGGTTCGCGCTTCCCACCAGCGCGCATAAGCTGCGTTGGTCCGAAACCCCATGAAGAGCGCGATGGCAGTGCCGAACAGCGCCGTCGGCAAAGGCGGTTCCTTGATCGGGGTCATCATGTGGAATGCCGTCACCGCCACGTCCCACACGAACAGGATCGTGAGAGGCTTCCAAACCTCGATAATGATCTGCCTAAAACGTGGCCTCGCGCCGACAATCATATCAATTACGCCCTAAATCTCTTAGCGATCGTCATCCGATCGGCATGTTCATGATGTCCCGATAAGCGGACAGCAGCTTGTTCCGGACTTGCAGGGTCGCCTCGAAAGTAATGGATGCGCGACTCTGGATGAGCGCGACGGTTGCAATGTCGGTGGTTTCGCCACGCTCATATGCTTCGGTGACGACATCCTCCTGCTCCTGGGTCTCGTTGACCTTCGCGACCACGGCATTGAGGGTATCGGCGAAGTTCGACGCCGGAGCGGTCGGCGTCACGCCGGGCGGTGCCGTCGGCTGCGCCTCGCGCAAGGCGCGGCTTCGCGCGATCACTTCGGCCCGAATGGCCATCACATTCGAGATCGACGTGTCAGACATCGCTTCTCTCCCCTTGCAGTGCGACGGGTTGGAAATCGGGGCGGCTCATCGGGTGCCCTCCCGCTCGCAGGTTCGAGTGCGGCCATCCCCTTCCACGACTGTGAGCTGCGACCCTTTGAAGGTCGCGGTGGCCGTCTCGCCGACATATTGCAGGCCCTGGGCCGGCGCCGTCAGCGTCATTGGCAGCCCGCTGTTCGAGGGCCGCAAATCGATCTGCAGGCCATTGTCTTTGAAATCGACGAACAGCGGTTCCCCGTCGGAACAGCGATACGGATGCCGCCCCATTTCCCCCGTCGCCACGGCGCTGTCGGACGAATGGATTTGCTGCTCCGTCGGCGGAGTTGGCGGCTTGCTTTCCGTGCAAGCCGCCAGCCCGACAACGAGGATGAGGGCGGGCAGTACCCGCTTCAACGGCATCATCGCGCCTTCCTCCTGTAGCGGGAGGGGACGCGCTGACGATTGATCCCACGGGCAGGCTGACCCACCCGCCAGCGCAGATAGGTTGCAAGGCGATCGTCAGCCTCGATCATCAGGGACCGCAGACGACGCAACATCATCGCCGCGAACGGCAGAGACAGCGCCCCGCGCAGCGTGCAGCTATGTGTTAGCCTGGTGCCACCATCGTCCCCTGCCAGCTCGTACCGCTCTTCGAGCGTGAACAGATAAGGGATGCCGCACGACCAAGCGAAGGCGCGCGGCTTGTCGAACTGATCGACCCGGGCCGGCGTCCGAATTGGCCGGGTGATGCCCTGGATCGCGAAGGTACATTCCGTCTCGCCAAGCTGGCACGGGTTGTCGAGGAATACGAGCGGACTCCAAGCCCGACGATGATCCGGATCGGTGATCGCCGACCAGATCCGCAGTGGCCCGCCGTGAAGCATTGAGCTGGTTATGGTGCGAGGCATATCCCCATCTCCCAGAGATGAGCGGGGCGATCGCGGATCGCCCCGCTCACCCATCAGGCCAAGTTGTTCACGAAGGTCTGACCGTGGTCGTCCCCTTCAGGCTCCTCATTGTAGTGCTCGGGCTTCTCGATCACTTTCTGCCCGAACCGGGCGTAGAGCGTCGGCAGCACGAACAGCGTCAGCAGCGTCGCCGAGATCAGGCCGCCGATGACGACGGTCGCCAATGGCTTCTGCACCTCCGCGCCCGCCCCCTCGCCAAGCGCCATCGGCACGAAGCCGAGGCTTGCGACGAGCGCGGTCATGACGACGGGCCGCAGGCGCTGCATTGCGCCGACATGGGCCGCCTCTTCGCGCGATAGCCCCGACCGGATCAGATCCTGGATCGAGCTGACCATCACGAGGCCGTTGAGGACCGCGATGCCCGACAGGGCGATGAAGCCCACCGCCGCCGAGATCGAAAAGTCCATGCCTCGCAAGAAGAGCAGCAGGACGCCGCCCACCAGCGCGAATGGCACGCCGGTGAAGACGATCGCAGCATCGCGGACCGATCCCAACGCCCCGTAGAGGAGCAGCAGGATCAAGATGAAGCAAGCCGGAATGACCAGCTTCAGCCGCTCGCTCGCCGATTGCAGGTTTTCGAACTGGCCGCCCCATTCGAGATAGGTGCCGGCAGGCAGCCGGAGTTGGCTGCCGATCGCCGCCTGCGCATCCGCCACGACGGATCCGACGTCGCGGCCACGCACGTTGGCTTGCACCACCACGCGCCGCTTGCCGTTCTCGCGGCTGATCTGGTTCGGACCATCGACCACCTTGATCTCGGCGACGCTGGACAGCGGTACATAGCCGCCGCCTGCCACCGGCACCTGCACCTGTTGGAGCAGGCCGATGTCGGCACGCTGCGCCTCCGACAGGCGGATCACCACGGGGAAGCGACGGTCGCCCTCGAAGATCTGGCCCGATGTTCGCCCGCCGATCGTCGCAGTCACGGTGTCCTGCACATCCTGAGCCGTAACGCCCAACCGCGCCATCGCGTCGCGGTTGACGCGAATGTCGAGCATGGGAAGACCGGTCGTCTGCTCCACCTTCACGTCCGCTGCGCCTTGCGTTCTGCGCAGCACCGCCGCGATTTGCTCGGCCGTCCGGTTCATCTGGTTGAAGTCGTCCCCGAACACCTTCACCGCGATGTCGCCGCGCACGCCGGCGATCAGCTCGTTGAAGCGTATCTGGATGGGCTGGGTGATCTCGTAGGCATTTCCCGGAATCTTCGCGAGATTACCCTCGATCCGGCTGACCAGCTCCTCCTTGGGAAGCTCAGGATCCGGCCAATCCTTGCGCGGCTTCAGGATGACGAACATGTCGGTCGCGTTCGGCGGCATCGGGTCGGCCGCCAGCTCGGCGGTGCCCGTCTTGGAATAGACGAATTGCACCTCCGGCTGCTTCGACATCATCCGCTCGATCGGCACCTGCATCGCCTGGCTCTGCTGGACCGACGTTGCCGGAATGCGGAGCGACTGGATCAGCAAATTGCCTTC
>PKED01000007.1 GCA_002863155.1 Sphingomonadaceae bacterium
ATCGTGCCGAGCGTCGCCTCGTTCGAGACATAGCCCGAGGCGAACAGCAGTGCCTGCTGCTTGCCGTGCAGATCGGCGAGTTCGGCTTCGAGGTCGACATGGTAATGGGTGTTGTCGCCGATATTGCGGGTGCCGCCCGATCCGGCGCCGACATCGTGCAGCGCCGCCTCCATCGCCGCGATCACCGCCGGATGCTGCCCCATCGCGAGATAGTCGTTGGAACACCACACGGTGATCGGCTTGGGCCCGTTATGCCCGGCAAAGCAGCGCGCGTTCGGAAACGCGCCCTTGTTGCGCAGGATGTCGATGAACACGCGGTAGCGCCCTTCGGCGTGCAGCCGATCGATGGCATGCGTGAAGGCGCGCGCATAATCGACGCGGGGCTCGGGCATGGGAGACTCCATCGGCGGCCTTTAGCGTCGCGGCCGGTGCCATGCCAGCCTCGATTGTCGCGCGGGGCGCGATGCCCTCAGAGTTCCTGCAGCATGCCGAGGCCATATCGCGCGAGCGAAGGCGCGAGTCCCTGCTCATCGGCGCCGAGCCGGGTGAACACCGCGATCCCCTCGCGCGGCCAGTCGGGCCAGTCCTCGTCGCGGGTCAGGTGCGCGACCCGACGTGCGATGCCCGCGCTCCCGTCGACAAAGGCGATCGCGCGCCCCGCGGCGGCGGCGAGTTCGGGTTCGACCAGCGGGAAATGGGTGCAGGCAAGCACGATCGTGTCGATCCGCGCGCCGCCCGGCTGGTCGAGCAGCCCGGCCAGCGCCGCGGCATAGCGGTCGGGCGCGACCGCCAGCCCGCGCAACCGCGCTTCGGCGGCCGCCACCAGGTCCGCCGAACCGTGGCGCAGCACCAGGCAATCGGCGGCGAATTCGGCCGCGAGATTGTCGACATAGGCCTGCCGCACCGTCGCCTCGGTCCCGAGTACGCCGATCACGCGGGTGCGGCTGATTTCGGCGGCGGGCTTGATCGCGGGCACGGTGCCGACGATGGGCAGGTCGAGGGCCGCGCGCACGCCGGCAAGCGCGATCGTCGACGCGGTGTTGCACGCAATCACGATCAGTCGCGGCCGGTAACGTTCGGCGAGCCGCCCGAGCAGCGCAGGCACGCGCGCGGCAATCTCGGCCTCGGTCCGGGTGCCATAGGGATAGCCGGCCGAATCGGCGGCATAGACGACCGGCATCCGCGGCAGCAGCGCGCGCGCCCTCGCCAGGACAGAAAGCCCGCCGACACCGGAATCGAAGAACAGAACGGGGCGCTGATCCATTGCCCTTGCCAGATGGCGCGGCGATGCCGGTTTGGCAATTGCGGGTCACCGGCGGCGAGTTGCACGTCGCCCCGTCGCCCGGCTAATGACGTCGGCAGGACGGGGGAGCGGGATGCGCGACATGGCTTGGACGATGCTGCTGCTGCCCGCGCTGATCGGCTATCTGCTCGGATCGATTCCCTTCGGGCTGATTCTGACGCGGATTTTCGGCGCGGGCGATCTGCGCAGCATCGGGTCGGGCAGCATCGGCGCGACCAATGTGTTGCGCACCGGGCGTAAGGAACTGGCGGCGGCAACGCTGCTGTTCGATGTCGGCAAGGGCGCAGCCGGGGTTCTGGTGGCGCAGGCCTTCCACCCAGATCTTGCGGTGCTGGGCGGGTTCGGGGCGATCATCGGCCATTGCTATCCCGTCTGGCTGCGCTTTCGCGGCGGCAAGGGCGTGGCGACTGCGCTTGGCATCATCCTCGCGCTGTCATGGCCGATCGCACTCAGCCTGGTCGGGGTGTGGGCCGTCGCGCTGGCGACGTCGCGCATTTCGTCGGTGTCCAGCCTCGCGGCAGTCGTCGCGGCGGTGCCTGCGGCACTGCTGCTGGGTCAGCCGACCCTGGTGCCGCTGATGGCCGCGATGGCGCTGCTGATCGTGTGGAAGCATCGCGGCAACATCGCCCGGCTGCGCGCCGGCACCGAACCGCGCGTCGGCAAGCGCGGCTGAATGACGCCCGGCGATTTCGAGCGGCTGCGGCTCATCCGATCGGCGAATATCGGCCCGGTCACCTATGCCCAGCTGATCGCTCGTTTCGGTTCGGCGGCAGCGGCGCTCGACGCGATCCCGATGCTTGCCGCGCGCAGCGGCGGTCGGGCGCCGGTGATCGCCGATGTGCGGCTCGTCGCGCGCGAGCAGGCGGCGGTCGCGAAGCTCGGCGCGCGCCATCTTTTCCTCGGCGATCCCGATTATCCCGCGCTGCTCGCCGAACTCGATACCGCGCCGCCGGTGCTGATCATGCGCGGCAAGGTCGAGCTGGCCGCGCGTCCCGTCGTCGCGATGGTCGGCGCGCGCAACGCCTCGGCCGCGGCCTGTCGCTTCGCCCGCGAGCTCGGCTTTGCGCTTGCCGACCAAGGCATCGTCGTCGCCTCGGGCCTTGCGCGCGGGATCGACACCGCCGCGCATGTCGGCGCGATCGAAGGCGGGACGATCGGCGTCATCGCCAGCGGGATCGACATCGCTTTCCCGCCCGAAAACGCCGCCCTTCAAGAACGCATCGCCCGCGAAGGCCTGCTGCTCGCCGAGCAGCCGCCCGGTGCGGAACCGCTCGCGCGCCATTTCCCGCAGCGCAACCGGATCATCGCCGGGATCGCGCTCGGCACGGTGGTGGTCGAGGCGGCCCCGCGATCGGGGTCGCTGATCACCGCGCGGATCGCGGTGGAGGCGGGGCGCGAAGTGATGGCGGTGCCCGGCAGCCCGGCCGATCCCCGCGCGCAGGGCTGTAATCTGCTGATCCGCGAAGGCGCGACGCTGGTCCAGAGCGCGGCCGACATCATCGAACAGATCCGGCCGATCGATGCGCGGATGGTGCGGACGGAGGGCACACCCTATGGCGCGCCGCCGCCTGCCGATGCGAGCGATGCCGAACGCCGCGCGGTGACCGCATTGCTCGGCCCGGTCCCGGTCGCGACCGACGAGCTGATCCGCCAGAGCGGCCTTGCGCCGGCGGTCGTGCAGATGGTGTTGCTCGAACTCGAACTTGGCGGGCGGCTCCATCGCCATGCCGGCGGGCGGGTCAGCCTCGGCGCTTGACGAACCCCATCAAGGCTTCCCACCCTCGCGCGTATGCGTAAGGGAGCACCCATGCAGCTTGTCATCGTCGAATCGCCCGCCAAAGCCAAAACCATCGAGAAATATCTCGGCAGCGATTACCGCGTGCTGGCAAGCTATGGCCATGTCCGTGATCTGCCCGCGAAGGACGGGTCGGTCGATCCCGATCACGGCTTTGCCATGGAATGGGAAAATTACGCCGACAAGGCCAGGCAGCTGAAGGCGATCACCGACGCCGCCAAGGGTGCCGACCGCCTGATCCTCGCGACCGACCCCGACCGCGAGGGCGAAGCGATCAGCTGGCACGTGCAGGAAGTGCTCCGCAGCAAGAAAGCGCTGCCCAAGGAGGTCGAGCGCGTTACTTTCAACGCGATCACCAAGGCGACCGTGACCGAGGCGATGCGGCACCCGCGCGATCTCGATACCGATCTGATCGATGCCTATCGCGCCCGGCGCGCGCTCGACTATCTGGTCGGTTTCACCCTGTCGCCCGTGCTGTGGCGCAAGCTGCCCGGTGCGAAATCGGCGGGGCGCGTGCAGTCGGTCGCGCTGCGGCTGATCGTCGAGCGCGAGCGCGAGATCGAGGCGTTCGTGCCCCAGGAATATTGGTCGGTCACCGCCGATCTGGAGCATGACGGGACGCCGTTTACCGCGCGGCTGAGCAGGTGGCGCGGCGACAAGATCGATCGCCTCACGATCGGCAAGGAAGGCGACGCGCGCGCCGCCAAGGCCGATGTCGAGGCCGGCCGCTTCAGCGTTGCGAGCGTCGAGACCAAGCCCGCCACACGCAATCCGCCGCCGCCCTTCACCACCTCGACCTTGCAACAGGAAGCCGCCCGCAAGCTCGGCTTTTCCGCCGACCACACGATGCGGATCGCGCAAGCGCTCTACGAAGAGGGTGCGATCACCTATATGCGCACCGACGGCGTCCAGATGGACGGCAGCGCGATTTCGGCGGCGCGCAAGGCCGTCGCAGACCGCTATGACGCAAGCTACGTCCCCGACAAGCCGCGCCACTATACGTCAAAGGCGAAGAACGCGCAGGAAGCGCATGAAGCGATCCGCCCGACCGATTTCGGGAAGGATCGTGCGGGCTCGGGTGACCATGCGCGGCTCTACGACCTGATCTGGAAGCGCGCGCTCGCCAGCCAGATGGCGTCGGCGCGGATGGAACGCACTACGGTGGAACTGACCGACGGCAGCGGGCTGCATGCCCTGCGCGCGACCGGGCAGGTGGTGCTCTTCCCCGGCTATCTCGCGCTCTATGAAGAGGGATCGGACGACAGCGCGGACGAAGAAGCGCGCCGCCTGCCGAAGCTGCGCGAGGGCGACGCGCCCGCCAAGAAGGCGGTCGATGCCGAACAGCATTTCACGCAACCGCCGCCGCGTTTTTCGGAAGCGAGTCTGGTCAAGCGGCTCGAGGAACTGGGCATCGGCCGCCCGTCGACCTATGCGTCGATCATCAAGACGCTGAAGGACCGCGCCTATGTCCGTGTCGAGAAGAACCGCTTCTTCGCCGAGGAGAGCGGGCGGCTGGTAACCGCTTTCCTCGAACGCTTCTTCGAAAAATATGTCGGCTACGACTTTACCGCCGGGCTCGAGGAAGAGCTTGACGACGTGTCGGGCGGGCGAGCCGACTGGCAGGCGGTGCTCGCCGAGTTCTGGCGCGATTTCAAGCCGCGCACCAGCGAGGTGATGGCGTTCCAGCCGAGCGAAGTGACGGCCGCGCTCGACGAATTTCTCGGCAGCTACCTCTTTCCCGACAAGGGCGACGGCAGCGATCCGCGGCTGTGCCCCAACTGCGGGCAGGGGCGGCTCGCGCTGCGCGGCGGGCGGTTCGGCGCGTTTGTCGCCTGCTCCAACTACCCGGAGTGCAAATATACCCGCCGCTTCGCCCAGGGCGGGGCCGATGCGGGCGGCGATGCGGGGCCCGAGATGCTCGGCACCGATCCCGACACTGGGCTTGAGGTGTCGCGCCGGTCGGGCCGGTTCGGCCCCTATGTCCAGCTGGGCGACGGCAAGGAAGCGAAGCGCGGCTCGATCCCGAAGGATCTGCCCGGCGAACTCGATCTCGATTGGGCGCTGAAGCTGCTGAGCCTGCCGCGCACGATCGGCCCGCATCCCGAGACCGGCGAACCGATCACGGCGTCGATCGGGCGCTATGGCCCCTATCTGGCGCATGAAGGCAAATATGCGCGGCTGTCGTCGACTGCCGAGGTGTTCGAAACCGGCATGAACGCCGCCGTCGTCAAGCTTGCCGAAGCGGCGGCGGGCGGCGGACGGCCGCAGCGGGGCAGCCAGGCACCGCTCAAGATACTGGGGCTGCATCCGCGCACCGAGGCCGAGATCCGGCTGATGGAGGGTCGCTACGGCGCCTATGTCACCGATGGCACCACCAACGCGACGCTACCCAAGACGATCGAGAAGGACGCGCTGACGCTCGAGGAAGCGGCGCAATTGATCGACGCGCGCGCGGCGGCGGCACCGGCCAAGGGCAAGAAGAAGGCAGCCGCCAAAAAGGCTCCGGCAAAGAAAGCGCCCGCGAAAAAGGCGGCCAAGCCAAAGGCGAAGGCGGCCGGCTGAACTGGCGTTTTGCGCCAAATCCCTTCCTGCCCCCACCCGTCGGTCCCGAGCGACGTCGAGGGACCGGCCACGGGCGGCGCGCAGCGTGTCTCGACTTCGCTCGACACAAACGGGTGGGATGGACTGGGCTGGGAGCGAGCGCTTAATTCTGGATCAGGCGCACCAATGTGCCGTCGGGATCGACCAGATAGGCGATGGTGATGCCGCTCGCTTCCCGGCGCGGCGGATGCACGCGCGGAAAGCCGGTGGTCGTGATCGGCACGCCCGCCGCCACGCATTGCCGGTAGAGCGCGTCGAGATCGTCGACGCGCAGGCAGCAGCTGAACGAACTGCTCGTCGGGTCGAGATCGGGATAGGGAAAGAATTCGAGCGTCAGCCCGCCGCGCATTAGGATCATCCACCCGGCGTCGCGCCAGCCCTGTTCAAAACCGAGCCTGCCGTAAAAGTCGGCGCTCGCCGCAAAGTCGCGTGCGGGCAGGTTGGGGGTCGCGTGGTCGACCATCGTCAGCGCCCCAGCCCGCGCTTCTTCATCCCCTTGCGCAGGCCACCCGGCATCCAGCGCGCGGCGAACATCAGCCGCTTGGCGGTCTTCCCCACAGGGGTATGCAGCCGGTCGCCGTGCACCGCATCCCACGCCGCCTGCGCGACTTCCTCGACCGGCGTTATTTCCAGCCCGCCCGCGACCACGGTTTCGCGCACGCTGTGGTTCGATCCAGCCATGCCCGCCGACAGCAGCGGCGTGTCGATGAAGCTCGGCATCAGCGCGCGGACCTTGATGCCGTCGGCTGCCCATTCGCCGTCGAGGCTTTCGGTCAGCGCGCGCACGCCGAATTTGGTGACGGCATAGATGCCGATGCCCGGCCCGCCATAGATGCCCGCCGCCGACGATGTGTTGAGCAGGCACGACCCCGGCGTCGCCTTCAGATAGGGGTAGGCGATCTTCGCGCCGTTGACGACGCCCATCAGGTTGATGCCGACGACGCGGTCGATCTCGTCGAAGCTGTTCGCGGCGAGCGGGCCGCCGACCGCGATCCCGGCATTGTTGAACAGCACGTCGAGCCGCCCGCCGCTCGCTGCGACGAAATCGGCGAGCGCTGTCGCCCAGCCCTCACGGTCGCGCACGTCCATCGGGTGGATGCTCGCCATCCCGGCGGGCAGCATCGCGGCGGTTTCGGCCATGCCGCCTTCGTTTACATCGGCCAACCCCACGCGCCAGCCGCGCGATGCAAACAGGATCGCGACCGCGCGGCCGATGCCCGATCCGCCCCCGGTGATGAAAATCGCCTTCGTCGTGCCTTCCGCCATGCGTCCGCTCCCCCCCCCCGGTTTGACCTTGGCCGTGTCATCCCGCATCACCGCGCGCGATGCCACAGGAATCGACCCGCGGACCCTCGGTCGCCTTTGATCGCGTGTCCAAGGCCTATCCGGGCGGCGCGGTGGCGGTCGACGGCGTTTCGCTGACCATCACCGCTGGCAGCTTCGTCGCGCTGGTCGGGTCATCGGGGTCGGGCAAGTCGACATTGCTCAAGACCGTCAACCGCCTCGTCGAGCCGAGCGCAGGCCGGGTGATGCTGAACGGTGCGCCCGTCGGCGACGAGGAACCGCACGCGCTGCGCCGCCGGATCGGCTATATCTTCCAGAATATCGGCCTGTTTCCGCATTTCACCGTGGCCGAGAATATCGCGATCGGGCTGCGGCTGACGGGGGTGACGCACAATGCCGATCGGATCGCCGAGCTGCTCGATCTGGTCGACCTGCCGCGCGACTTCGCCAGCCGCTTTCCCGATGCGCTGTCGGGCGGCCAGCGCCAGCGCGTCGGCGTCGCGCGTGCGCTCGCGACCGAGCCGGGGCTGCTGATCATGGACGAGCCGTTCGGCGCGCTCGATCCCGTCACCCGCGATCAGCTGGGCGAGGCGATCCGGGGGCTGCACGACCGGCTCGGGTTGACCACGATCATGGTCACTCACGACATGGCCGAGGCGCTGCTGCTCGCCGACCGCGTGCTGGTAATGGATGCCGCGCGCGTCGTCGCCGATTGCACACCTGCGCAGCTGATCGCGGGCGAGGGCGGGGCCGAAGCGGCGGCGCTGGTTGCGGTCCCGCGCGAACAGGCCCGGCGGCTGCGCGCGCTGGAGCAAGGCGCGTGAGCCCGTTTCTGGAAGCGATGAAGCGCGTGCCCGATCTACTGGCGGCGCATCTGCTGCTAGCCGCGTCGGCGCTGGTGCTGGGGCTGGTCATCAGCCTGCCGCTTGCGATCTGGTCGGCGCGGCGCCCGC
This sequence comes from Sphingomonadaceae bacterium, assembly GCA_002863155.1. Classification (GTDB taxonomy): domain Bacteria; phylum Pseudomonadota; class Alphaproteobacteria; order Sphingomonadales; family Sphingomonadaceae; genus Sphingomonas. The sequence goes on from PKED01000007.1 coordinate 7,937, forward strand.
TCGTCGCGCGGACCGCGCTCGGCTTTGCAAGCCTGGTCCAGACGATCCCGAGTCTCGCGCTGCTCGCGCTATTCTATCCGTTGCTGCTGACGCTGTCGGCGCTGGTCGGCGGCGGCATTCCCGCGCTTGGCTTTCTGCCGTCGGTGCTTGCCCTCACCCTCTATGCGATCCTGCCGATCCTGCGGAACGGCGTCACCGGCCTCGCCAATCTCGATCCGGCCGTGATCGAAGCCGCCGACGGCGTCGGCATGACCGGGTGGCAGAAGCTGATCCTGGTCGAAGCGCCGCTTGTCTCGCCGGTGCTGATGGCGGGCATCCGCACGGCAGCGGTGTGGACGATCGGCGCCGCCACGCTGTCCACCACGGTCGGCCAGCCGAGTCTCGGCGACATGATCTTTGCGGGCCTCCAGACCCAGAACTGGGCGCTGGTGCTCGCCGGATGCCTCAGCGCCGCGCTGCTCGCGCTCAGTGTCGACGCGCTGCTGGGGGTGGTCGAACATGGCATTGCGATGCGCAAGCGAGTGCGGGCGATCGTCGCGCTGGTGGTGCTCGCGGCGGGCATTCTCGCCGCGCTCGCGCCGGCGATGCCTACGGGCCAGAAATCGGTCACCGTCGGCGCAAAGGGTTTTGGCGAGCAATATATCCTCGCGCGGCTGATCGGCCACCGGCTCGAACGCGCAGGGTACCGCGTGCAATATCGCGAGGGGCTGGGGTCGGCGGTGGTGTTCGGCGCGCTCGCGAGCGGCGATATCGACGTCTATGTCGATTATTCGGGGACGATCTGGACCAACGAGATGAAGCGGCAAGACGTGCCGCCACGCGCCGACATCGTCCGCGGGATCGGCACCTGGGCCGCGAAGACGCACGGCATCCGCCTGCTCGGCCCGCTGGGGTTCGAAAATGCCTATGCCTTTGCGATGCGCGGGGACGATGCGAAGCGGCGCGGCATCGCCTCGCTCGACGATCTGGTGGCGCAGGCGCCCGCGTTGAAGCTCGGTTCCGACCTCGAATTTCTCGAACGCCCCGAATGGGCGGCTGTGAAGCGCGCCTATCCGCTGAAGTTCAAGGCGGCGCAGGCATATAGCCCGACCTTCATGTACCGCGCGATCGACAGCGGGCAGGCCGATGTCATCTCCGCCTTCTCGTCCGACGGGCGGATCGCGGCGCAGCATCTGGCGGTGCTCAGCGATCCGAAGGGCGCGATTCCGGGATATGACGCGATCCTGATGGTGACGCGGGCGCATGCCGACGATGCGGATTTCGTCGGCGCGATCAAGCCGCTGGTCGGTGCGATCCCGGTCGATCTGATGCGCGAGGCGAACTACATGGTCGACCGCGACAAGGACAAGGTCAGCCCCGAAGCGGCCGCGCGCTGGCTGGAGGGGAAGCTGCGGCGGTAGCCCGTTTGAATACCCTCTGCTCCAACCGTTCGTGTCGAGCACAGTCGAGACACGGGCGCGGGGCGATCCGCTTGTTGCCCGTCCCTCGACGTTGCTCGGGACGAACGGAGAGCAGGGATTAGCTCACAAACCCGATCCGGCGGTGGGTGCCGTCGCAATAGGGCTTGGACGCCGACCCGCCGCACCGGCACAGCCGCGTCGATGTGACCCGGTCGAAAGTGCGGCCGGTGCCCGAGCATAGTTCCAGATTGCCCGTCACCACCAATGGCCCGTTGCGTTCCGGGTCGATCGCCAGCGTGCCGCCGCGCACCGCCAGCGGTTGCGACTCGCGCGTCGCGGGCTCGCCGGTCGCCTCAAAGTGGATCGCATGGTGGCTGCCGTCGCAGAACGGCTTGTTCTTCGATGCGCCACAGCGGCAAAGCGTCGCGCGGTAACCGATCGGCTCGCCGTCGAGCAGCATATCGGCGCGCACGCCGATCGGGCCATTCTCACGCAGCTGGACCAGATTGACCGGCGGGGGGGCTTCCTCGGGACCGCCATCGTGGCGGCGATACTGGATCGCGCCCGACGGGCACAGATGCGCGACCGTCACCAGCCCCTCGGTGGTCGTCGCATCGGGATCGATCCACGGTCCCTCGACATTCGCCTTGAACACCCCCGGCTGGCTCAGCACGCAGTGGCGCGCATGGATGCAGCGCGGGGTCGCGAAGATCAGGTCGATGTCCTTGCCCGGAACGCGCTCGACACCCTCGCCCTCGGCAATCGGAGCGGGCGGGCCGTCGGCGGAGGTCGCGGTTTCGCTCACCGGCGCAGCCTGCCCGTTATCGGCCCGGTCGGCAATCCGGGCCCGCGCGAGCCGGTTCGCGAGCGCGTCGAGCGCCGCAGCCGTCGATTCGGTCAGTTCGGCAACGCCGGACTCTCCCGCGCCGATCGACGTCGCACGCGCGGCGATGTCGCGCAGCCGCTCGACCAGCACCGCGATCGCACCGGGTTCAGGGGGCAGGGCGGAGGCCGACCGCAGCGTCGCGAAGCTGAGGCCGGCGGTGCATCCGGGCGAATCGTCATTGGCGGGCAGCGCGGTCAGCGCCTCGGCAACCGGCGTCAGGATGCGCATCAGCTCGATCGCGGCATCGACGAGCGCGCGCTGCGCCGCGCGGTCGACGCCCGCATAGCCGAGCGCCAGACAGCGCAGGCTGTGGTTGTAGATCGCATTGCCCAGATCGAGCAGGCTCGCAGCGGGTTCGGCGGCGACCCATAGCTTGCCTTCGGGATTGGGCGGGCGGCGCATCACCGGGTTATGCGCGGCGGGTCGGCCGGGCTTGAAGTCGGGCCGGGCCGCCAGCAACGCCTGATACTCCTCGCGGATGCGCAGGAAGCGGCGATAGTGCGATCCTTCCTCGCCGGGGTCCGAACCCTCGCCCTGCCGCACGATCGCGTCGATCGCCGCGATCGCGCTTTTCACGCAGCGCACGACGGCCAGATTGGGCAGCGCGACGACCTCGGGGCTGATCTGGTGGCACGGATCGCCGACGAACAGCGCGTCCTCGCCCAGTTCCTGTGCCAGCCGCTGAATGCCCTCCTCGATCGAGGCATAAAGCTGGCCGACGGTCGCATAGTCGAACGTGCCCGACATCAGCCGGTCGGCGGCGAGTGTGCGGCTATAGGTCCGGTCAGGCGCGAAACCCGCGCCGTCGGGCATCTCGATGCTTTCGGGGCGTTCGAGGAAGATGAAATGGTCGAGCGTCTCGGCATTGAACGGCGCGAGCTTCACGACGACGCCCGCGGGGTGATAGCCGGGGGCGACCGGGAAATTCTGGCGCCAGAAATGCGCTGGTGCGCCGAGCGCCGACAGGATGTTCGACACGATCGCGAGATGCGCCATTTCCTCGATCGCGACGTCGAGGATCTCACCGCGCCAGCCCCGGATCGCGGCGAGCTCGGCCTCGGAAACGTCCTCGTCGGGCGCGCTCTTCAGGCTGAACATCGCGTAGAGATAGCAGCACATCAGATTGTGCTCGATCTCGGCGGCTTCGAACAGGATCGCCCAGAGCTGTTCGCGAGAGGCGGGGACGGGGCGCTGTTCGGTCATGCGGCAATCCTGTTCGGAGGAGCTATCTGGCGGGGGCCTGGGCCGCGTCGCGGCGCGTGGGGGCGGGCGCATCCTCCCAGCCGCCGCCGAGCGCCTTGAACAGGCTGATCTGCGCATCGGCGACGGCGGCGTCGGATTGGGCGCGAGCGGCACGCGCGCTGGCGCGTTCGCTTTCGGCCTGGATCAGCTGGAGGAAATTGTCCGCCCCGGCATCGAAGCGCAGGCGCGACAGCCGTGCCGCCTCGCTGCTCGATTTTTCGGCGCGGACCAGCGCCGCGTTGCGATCGAGCGCGCCGGCATAGCGCGCGAGCGCCTGTTCGGTTTCGTTGATCGCGGTCAGCACTGCCCCGTCGAACCGCGCTAAGCTCGCATCGGCGGTCGCGCGGGCCTGGCGGATGCGGGCACGCGCGACCGTCTGGTTCGGGAAATTCCAGCTGATCAGCGGCCCGAAGGAATAGCGCACGGCGGTCGGCTGGAAGAACTGGCTGCCGCGGGTCGCGTTCTGGCCGATGCTGCCGAGCAGCTGGATCTTGGGATAGAGATCGGCGATCGCGACGCCGATCCGGGCGGTGTCAGCGGCAAGGCTGCGCTCGGCGGCGCGGATATCGGGTCGGCGCGCGAGCAGCGCTGCACCGTCGCCGGCCGGGATTACCGATTTGACCACCGGCGGCGCGGTGCACCGGGCGGCGTCGGCATCGACTTCTTCGGCCGGGCGCCCGGTCAGCGTCGCCAGTGCGTAAAGCGCGGCCCGCCACTCGGCATCGAAAGCGGGCAGCTGCGCCTGCGTCTGGGCGAGCAGCACGTCGGCGCGCTCGACGTCGCGCCGGGTGCCGCGTCCGGCGTCGAACAGCGTCGTCGTCAGCTTCAGCGTCTGTTCCTGCAACGCAACCGTTTCACGCGCGACCGCGAGCTGGGCGGCATTGGTGCAGGCAGCGACATAGGCGCGCGCGGTCTCCGCCGCGATCGAGACGCGGGCGGCGTCGAGCTGTGCCGCCGATGCCTCGACATCGCCGCGTCCGGCTTCGACCGCGCGGGTGACGCCGCCGAACAGGTCGAGTTCATAGCTGACGTCGAAGCCAGACTGGAACAGGTCGAACTGGAAGGTGCGCACGCCTGCACCGGCGCCGCCAAAGGCTGCTGCCGCGGCGCTGTTGCCCTGTTGGCGCGAATATTGGGCGCTGACATCGGTCGAAGGGAGCCGCGCGCCGCGCTGTTCGGACAGGACGGCGCGGGCACGGTTGAGGTTGGCCGCCGCCTCGCGAATGCTCGTGTTGTGGGCCAGCGCCTCGCTCACTAACCGGTCGATCACCGGGTCGTCATACAGCCGCCACCAATGATCGGGCAGCGGCTGCGTCGACGCGACACCGGGCGCGCGCGACACTTCGGCAAGCGGGCCCTTCGTCGCTGCGGGCGCGGCCGGGCGCTCATAGTTCGGGCCGACCACGCAGCCCGAAAGCAGCGCCGCAAGAGCCGCTGTCGCCAACCGCTTCACGGCAGGGGCTCCGGCGCCGGCGAGGTGCCAGGGGGCGGCGCATCGACGGCCGGCTTGGCGCGGCGCAGCCAGCCGCTCGCCCGGTCGCCGAGCTTGCGGCTGATCACGTAGAAGCTCGGCGTGAACAGCAGGCCGAACGTCGTCACCCCGATCATCCCGAAGAATACCGCGACGCCCAGCGCCCGCCGGAGCTCGGCGCCCGGCCCGGAGCCGATCACGAGCGGCAGCGTGCCGAGGATGAAGGCGATCGACGTCATCAGGATCGGGCGAAGCCGCTGGGCGGCCGCATGTTCCGCCGCCGCGCGCAGTTCCATCCCCGCATCCTCGTTCTGCTTGGCGAATTCGACGATCAGGATCGCATTTTTGGCGGCAAGCCCGATCAGCACGACCAGGCCGATCTGCGTCAGGATGTTGTTGTCGAGCCCCATGATGTTCACGCCGACCACCGCCGCGAGCAGGCACATCGGCACGATCAGGATCACCGCGAACGGCAGCACCAGGCTTTCGTAATTGGCGGCGAGCAATAGGAAGACGAACAGTACCGCCAGGCCAAACACCAGCGTGCCCGTGCTGCCCGCCTGTTGCTGCGCAAAGGCCAGCTCGGTCCATTCGAAGCTCATCCCGGCGGGCAGCGTCTCGCCCGCGATCTTCGCCATCGTCGCCAGCGACTGGCCGGAGGAATAGCCGCGCGCGGTGTCGCCCTGCAGTTCGGCCGAGGGGTAGAGATTGTAGCGCACGACGCGGTACGGCCCGCTGTCGTTCTTGAGCGTCATCACCGCGTCGAGCGGGACCATCGCGCCCGAGGCGGAGCGCGTCTTCAACTTGCCGACATCGGCGATCTCGTCGCGATAGGGCGCATCGGCCTGCGCGGTGACGCGATAGGTGCGACCGAGAAAGTTGAAATCGTTGATATAGCTCGACCCGAGATAGGTGCCGAGCGTGGAGAAGATGTTCGCCACCGGCACGCCAAGCTGTTCGGCGCGCGGGCGATCGATATCGGCATAGAGGCGCGGCGTGCGGACGTTGAAGGTGGTAAAAGTGCTGGTGATGCCCGGCGTCTGGTTGGCGCGCATCATCATCGCGAAGGCGGCGCCCTCGAGCGCCTGATAGCCGTTATTGCCGCGATCTTCGATCAGCATCTTCCAGCCGCCGCCGGTGCCGATCCCGCGCACCGGCGGCGGTGGGATGACGAGCAGCACGCCGTCGGTGATCGGGGCAAGCGCCTGACGGATTTCGTTCGCCACTTCATCGGCATGCTTGCGATCGGCGGCGGGCTTCAGCGGCACGAACATCGCCGCCGCATTGGGCGCGGTGGAGAAGGTCGCACCGTCGAGCCCGGCAAAAGCGACGGTTCCTTCGGTCGCCGGGTTCTTGAGCGCGATCGCCGACGCGCGCTGTACCACATCGGTCGTGCGCTGCAGCGACGATCCCGGCGGCAGCTGCGCGGCGACGATCAGATACCCCTGGTCCTGCGCGGGGATGAAGCCGGTCGGCGTCGCGTTGAAGCGCCAGCCCGCCAGCGCGATCAGCACCGCATAGCAGACGACGATGATGCCGAGCGAGCGCACCGCGCGCGCGGTGAACTTGCCGAACCGATCGGACAGGCGATCGAAACCGCGGTTGAAGCTGCGCGCGAACCGGCTGCCAATCCCGCGCCAACCGGGTGCGGGCTCGCTTTCATGCTTGGGCTTGAGCAGCAGCGCGGCAATCGCGGGCGACAGCGTCAGCGAGACGAACGCCGAAATCGCCGTCGCCGACACGATCGTCAGCGCGAATTGCTGATAGAATTGCCCCGAAATGCCCGGAATGAAGCTGGTCGGGATGAACACGCCGCACAGCACCAGCGCGATCGCGATCAGCGCGCCCGATACCTCGTCCATCGTCTCGTGCGCGGCCTCGCGCGGCGACAGGCCCTTTTCCTCCATCAGCCGCTCGATATTCTCGACCACCACGATCGCGTCGTCGACGACGATGCCGATCGCCAGCACCATGCCGAACAGCGACAGATTGTTGATCGAAAAGCCGAACAGCGCGAGCGCCGCCAGCGAGCCGACCAGCGACACCGGGATCGCGATGATCGGGATGAGCGCCGCGCGCCAGCTCTGCAGGAACAGCAGCACGACGAGCGCCACCAGCACCAGCGCCTCGATCAGCGTGCGGTACACTTCCTCGATCGATGCCGAGATATATTCGGTCGGGTTATAGGGAATGCGATATTCCAGCCCCGGCGGGAAGCTCTCCGCCGCGCGCGCCAGCTCGTCCTTCACCGCCTGCGCGGTCGTCAGCGCATTCGATCCGGGCAGCTGGGTGACGGCGATCGCCGTCGTCGGCTGGCCGCTCAGCATCGCGTTGATGCCGTAATCCTGCGCGCCGAGTTCGATCCGGGCGAGGTCGCGCAGCCGCGTCAGCCGTCCCTCGGCATCGCGCTTGATGATGATCTGGCCGAACTGTTCGGGGCTGGTCAGCCGCCCCTCCGTCTGGATGCCGAGCTGGAACGCGGTGCCGCCGCGATTGAACGGCGGCTGGCCGACCGATCCCACCGCGACCTGCGCGTTCTGGCTGCGGATCGCCGCCGTGATCTCGTCGACGGTCAGGTTGCGAGCGGCGGCCAGATCGGGATCGATCCACACCCGCATGCTGTAATCGCGCCCGCCAAAGCTGCGCGTGCCACCGACACCCTGGATACGGTTGATCCGGTCGATGATCTGCGTCGTCGCATAGTTGGAGATATATTGCTGGCTGAGCGAGCCGTTGGGTGAATAGAGCGTCGCCACCAGCAGGATGTCGGGCGAATTCTTGCGTACCGTCACGCCGATGCGGCGCACTTCCTCGGGCAGGCGCGGTTCGGCGGAGGAAACGCGGTTCTGGACCAGTACCTGCGCCTGATCGACATTGGTGCCCTGCTTGAAGGTGACGGTGATCGCGATCGCGCCGTCGCCGGTCGAGGAGGATGACATGTAGATCATGTCCTCCACCCCGTTGATCGATTCCTCGAGCGGGGCGGCGACGGTCTCGGCCAGCGTTTCCGCCGTCGCGCCGGGGTAATTGGCGCTGACCACGACCGTCGGCGGCGCGATTTCGGGATATTGCGCGACCGGCAGGCCCGGATAGGCGACCAGCCCGAAGACGATGATCAGCACCGACAGCACCGCGGCGAAGATCGGCCGGTCGATGAAGAAATGGGGAAAGCGCATGGCCGCTTACCGTGCCTGGGCTTCGGCGGCGGGCGGCGCGGTGTTCGGCTGGGAAATCGGCGCGGTGTTCCCCGCGCGCGGCTTGAGCACGGTCATCGTCGCCTTCACCGGCATGCCCGGCTGCAACCGGGTGAGGCCGTTGATGACGACATGATCGGTCGGGGCCAGCCCCTCGCGCACCACCCGCAATCCTTCGACCGGGGGCCCGGTGACGACCGGGCGCGGCGCGACCTTGCCGTCCTTGCCGACGACATAAACGAGCTTGCGGGTCTGGTCGGTGATCACCGCTTCGTCGGGCACCAGCATCGCGCGATAGGTGCCCGAGCCGAGCAGCCGCGCCCTCCCGAACAGGCCGGGGGTCAGGAAGCCATCGGGGTTCGCGACCACGGCATGCGCGCGGATCGTGCCCGAATTGGGATCGATCGCATTGTCGACGAATTCCATCCGCCCGTGCCAGCGATAGCCGCTTTCATCCGCCAGCTGGATTTCGACCGGATTGGGCGTGTTGCGCGACGATCCGCGCGTCCCCGCTTTGTCCTGACGCAGATATTTGAGGTAGAAACTCTCCGCGCCGTCGAACGAGAACCAGATCGGGTCGGTCGACACGATTCGCGTGAGCACCGTCGTCCCCTCGCTGACCAGATTGCCGCGGCTGACCCGGCGATCCGAAATGCGGCCCGCGATCGGCGACCGGACCGTGGTGAAGCCAAGGTTCAGCGCGGCCATGTTCACCGATGCGCGCGCGGCCTCGATATCGGCGCCGGCGGTGCGCGATGCGGCCAGCTTGGTTTCATATTCCTCTTTTGAAATCGCCTGCGATTCGAGCAGCTTCTTGGCGCGGGCAAGTTCCGTATCGGCATTGGCGCGCGATGCCTGCGCCTTGGCCAGCTGCGCCTGCGCCTGGGCAAGCGTCGCGCGATAGGGGCGCGGATCGATCGTGAACAGCGCCTGGCCCTTGCCGACATATTGGCCGTCGGCGAACAGTACCCGGTCGATCGCACCCGATACGCGCGGGCGAATCTCGACATCCTGTATCGCTTCGAAGCGGCCGATATATTCGTCCCAGTCGACGATATTGCGCTGGAGCGGCACGGCGGTCGTCACCTGGGTCGGCGGGGGTGCGGGCGGCGGGGCCCCGTTTGAACAGGCGGCAAGCACGCCACTCCCCATTGCCGCGATCAACCAGCCGCGAATCAACCGGATGCCCATGCGCCGATCCCCTGTCATGAATGGCCGTCCACGGGCCATCGACAAACGCGGCGATGCTGCACCTGCTCAGTCTAGGTTAAAATGCGACCCCAATTGCGACTTTGCAAGGGGTGCCCGCCGAAAGAAAACTTCAGTCGATGAAGCAATTTTTCGATAGTCGCACCTGGGGATCGCGGATCGCGGTCAGGGCGTACGACCCAGGCGCAGGAACTTGTCGCGCCGCGCCGCGATCCGCGCCGCCCGTGAAAGACCGAGCAGCGGCGCCAGCTCCTCGGCAATCGCCGTCGCGGTACGCCTGATCGTCAGCGCGTGATCGCGGTGGGCGCCGCCGGGCGGCTCGTAGATGATCCGATCGATCGCGCCGAGGCGGAGCTGGTCGGCGGCGGTGATCCGCATCGCCTCGGCGGCATCGGCGGCATGCGCGGCGCTCCGCCACAGGATCGAGGCGCACCCCTCGGGCGAGATCACCGAATAGACCGAATGTTCGAACATCAGCACCCGGTCGGCGGCGGCAATCGCCACCGCGCCGCCCGATCCGCCTTCGCCGGTGATGATCGCGATCATCGGCACGCCGAGCGACAGGCAGCGTTCGGTCGACCTTGCGATCGCTTCCGCCTGGCCGCGTTCTTCGGCATCGAGGCCCGGAAAGGCGCCCGGCGTGTCGACCAGCGCGATCACCGGCAGGCCGAACCGGTCGGCCAGGTCCATCAGCCGGATCGCCTTGCGGTAGCCCTCTGGCCGGGCCATGCCGAAATTATGCTTCAGGCGCGAAGTCGTATCCTCGCCCTTGGCATGGCCGATCACCACCACCGATCGCCCCTGGAACTTGGCGAAGCCGCCAAGCAGCGCCTGATCGTCGGCAAAGGCGCGATCCCCGGCGAGCGGCATGAAGTCGCTGAACAGCGCCGCGGTGAAATGGCTGAAATGCGGCCGCGCGGGATGCCGCGCCACCTGGGTGCGCTGCCACGGCGTCAACTGGCTGTAGAGATGGGCGAGTTGCCGCTGCGCGCGTTCCTGGAGCTGGCGCGCTTCGCCTTCGTGCCCGCCGTCGCGCAGCAGCTGGGCGGCGCTCTTGTCGAGCAGCTCGATCGCCTTTTCGAACGGCAGATAATCCATCGCCCGGCGCCGTCAGACCGTCATCGCCATGCCGCGATAGATGCGTGCGCGGTACCGCGAATCCTCTGCATCGGGCAGCGGCGCCCCCAGCAGCAGCACTGCGCGGGCAAAGCGCTTCACTTCCTCGAGATGCTCGTCGAGATCGCGCGGCTCTTCCGACTGGACGCGCCGGGTCAGGTTGACCTGATTGACGGGCACGTCGTGGACCAGCCGCTCGTTCTCGACCGCCAGCGTCGCGGTGAAGGCGTGGAGCGTCGTCTTGATGAAATTCGCCAGCGCGAACGCCGGACTCTTGTCGCCCATTGCAACATCGGGCGAGGCGAGCACCAGCTGGCAGTCGTCGTAGAGCGAGGCCTTGCGCGCGACGCGGAAATGATTGGTCAGATTGTCGGCAACCAGCTGGCGGAACTCATCCGGCGACAGCGGCGCGTCGAGCTCGAACAGCCGCGTCGGCAGCGCGTCGAACGGCGTCGACAGGATCGTCGTCGGCCGCCCCCATTGCAGCATCGCGCCATCCATCGCGGCCTCAACGCCGTTTTCGGCGACGACAACGGGAAGCGCGGCGTCGCCCAGTTCGGCAAGTTCCGCTTTCAGCGCGGCGGCGCCGTCGGCCGTGCGGGTGATCAGTACCACCCGCGCGACATGGCAATCGGTGACAAAGGCGCGGGCGGTTTCGGCGATATAATCGACCAGATGCTCGCCGATGATCCACACCGTTTTCCCGCGCATCGCCGCCAGCCGTTCCTGCTTGGGGCTGCCGAACAGCTCGCGCTCGGTGGTCGATCGTTCGACGCTCAGGCCGCCCGACGGCATGAAGGTCTCGCCCGACACCGCGCGGTCGGCGAGGAAGAAAACGGTCGCCTGGGCAACGTCGCTTTCGGTCGGCATCTTGCCGAGGTGAAGCTTCGACAGCACGCCGCTGCCGACCTTCTTCGCTTCGATCGCGATCTTGTCGGCCGGCAGGAAGGGCTTGTCGGCGGGCGGCACGCGCAACAGCCAGCCGCTGTTGGCCTCATCGGTGTCGGGGCGGTCGGCCCAGCCGGGCGAATCGAGGAAATAGCCGCCCTTGCGCAGGCGCGAGACCAGCGCCGCTGCGATCTGCGGCGTCAGCAGATACTGGTCCCAGGTGCACACGCCGTCGCCTTCGCGCGCGCAGGCGAGCGCCAGGTCGCGAATCTCGCGCGGATTGTTGGTGTCGTGCGACATCCGCACCGTGTCGTTGCGCGCCAGCCGCGTCAGCAGCGCCTCGACCCGTACCCCGCGCCGCAACGCCTTGATCGAGGCGGCATGGACCGCGTTCAGCCGCTTGTTCTCGAGGATCAGTTTGCCGCGGCGTTCGAACAGCCCCGGCTTGCCACCAGTGCCCGCCAGCCGGTCGCCGTCGACCGGCCCCGGCGCGATCGCGTTGAACTGGATTTCGGGGCCCAAGTAACGCGACATCGATTCGACCATCGCGCGCTGGCCGGATTTCGACACGGCGTAGTCGGCGCGATTGGGGTACGCGACCGCGAGATATTTCTCGCCGCCGAAATAGGATGAGACGTTCAGGATATAGCCCGACCCTTGCGCCTTCATCAGCGGCACGACGTGGTGCATCAGGAAGTAGTTCGACACCAGATTGGCATCGAGCGTGTAGTTCCAGGCATCGACACTCATGTCGACGACCATATCCTCGGCGCCTGCGACACCGGCATTGTTGATCAGATAATCGATCCGCCCGAACGCCTTCAGCGTCGCGTCGACCGCGCCTTTCAGCGAGTCGAAATCGCTGACGTCGACATTGGCGAGCGTCTGCACCCGCCGTTCGACTCCGGCAAAGCCGATGTCTTCGAGTTCGGACACGATGCGCGCGCGGGCGATGGTGAGTTCGCTTTCGCGCCGCGCGACTATCATCACCTTGCCGCCCGCCAGCGCCAGCAGCCGCGCGACCTGCCCGCCGATCCCCGCCGATCCGCCGGTGATCAGCGCGACCTTGCCCAGATGCAGCCCGGTGATGTTCTCGCTGAACCCCGGCATGGCCTTCCGCGATCCCGTCGCCTCGCCGATGCTTGCGGGGACGTAGAGCGTCACCTCGCGGATCTTGCTTTCCTTCAGCAGGATGCGCGCGGCATGCCCGGCGGTGAAGCGGGTGTTCTCGGCTTCGGCATTGGTGAAGCGGACGATCTGGTTGCCCCATTCGGCCTGGCGCCGCCGCCCATGCGCGACGTCGATCGCCGATTCGTCGCGCCAGATGCGGATCAGCTGTTCGACGCCCGCGCGCAGCATCTGCGCGTAAACGTCGCCCTTGCCGTCGCTCGGGTTGGTCACGAACACGAAGCGCGGTTCCTGGAGCAGATTGTCGTGCCGCTTCCAGTATCGGCTGAGCGTGCGGGCGAGCGTGATCGCGCCTGCCAGCTCGACGTCCATGAAGCTTGCCACATCCTCGTCGCTCGCCTCGACCAGGTCGCCGACCAGCTCGCCCGGGCCGAGCACGGGCATGAACATCGCCGCCGTGATCGGCAGATTGTCGGCGGTATAGGCGTCGAGCGCGGCCTCCATTGCGGCGGGTTCGGTGCGGTTGAAACGGATGATGGTCAGCTTGTCGCCGATCGCCTCGGCCTTGGCGCGCGCCTGGGCGATCGCGACATCGGCCTGACGCGACAGCCCGAGCAGCACCTGCGCCCCGCACGCGATCTGGATCCGCGCCATTTCCAGCGCTTCCTCCCAGCCGTCGCCCGCTGCGATCAGCACCGCGAGGCCCGCGCCGTCCATCGACCGCATCGTCGGGCGCGAGAGGTAGGTCGAGCGTTCTTCCTTGCGCACGGTCATGCCGTGGGTGACTTCGAAATCATGGCCGTTGAACGCGGCCGATTCGTCGCTGCCCAGGAAAACGCAGGTGGTGGCGATGTCGGCGGGCGTCGGGAAGGTCTTGGCCTTCGCATTGCCGCCAGTCGCGCGTTCGAGCGACATCATGTCGAAGAACTGGCTGGCAGTGGTGCCGGCCTCGTCGCCGCGCATCCTGTCCATCGTCGCGAACACGCTGCGGATGCGCTCGCTTTCGATCGGGCCGGGGAAGACGAGGTTGACGCGGATGCCGCGCGGGCCGAGTTCGAGCGACAATTCGCGCGAAAAGGCGTTCATCGCCGCCTTGGGCACGACATAGGCGGTGCGCGCATAATAGGGCGTGCGCGAAAAGATCGTCGACACGTTGATGATCGATCCGCCCTCGCCCATCGCCGACGCCGCCGCGCGCGCGACGTTCCAGGCAACGCCGAAGATGTTGCGGATCGCGTCGCCGACCGTCTCACTGTCGGTCGAGCCCGCCGCCTGCAACGTAGCCAGATCATCGGGCGTCAGCGGCAATTGCTCGATCGGCACCTTCGGCCCCGCCGACCCCGCATTGTTGACCAGGATATCGATGCGGCCAAAGCGCGCCACGACATCGGCGATCGCGCGGCGCACCGATTCGGGATCGCCACCGTCGAGCGCGACCGTCGCCAGCCGATCAGCGGGAACGCCGGTTTCGGCACGGATCGCCTCGGCAGCGGCATCGGTGCGCGCCGGGGTGCGCCCGGTCATCACCACGGTCGCTCCTTCCGCAAGATAATGCCGGACGATATGGCCGCCCAGATTACCCGCCGCGCCGGTGACGACGGCGATCTTGCCCGTCAGCCTGCCGCTCAATGCCGGGGTCAAATGGGTCGGTGCCTTGGCCATGTCACTCTCCGGTAGATCCTGCACAGCGCGGACGCCGCAACATATTGGTTTTCACAGGCCTGGGGAGGGCACCCTTGTCCTATCGCGACTCAGGGGCGCACCGCAATGCCGCTTTGCCAACGCGTTCAAGGGTCGGGCGGTGCCACTTCCGCCGCCGCCCATGCTTCGAGCAGCGCGTCGCGGCTGCGCAGTCCCAGCTCGGGCAGCGCGTGGTTGACGACGTATGTCGCGCCCGAATGGCGGTTTTCCCACATCGATTGGTGCGCTTGCGGAAGCCCTTCCCAGGGCACGACGCTAGGCTCGGTGACTTCGAGCAACCCGGCGGCGATCATGTCGTTCATCCGCGCGACTTCATACGCATTGCACAGATGCGTGCCGAGGATCGACGCGGTCGGCATGATGATCTTGCGCTGCCGCGTCCACACCTGCGGCGCGTAGAAGGTGAAGCGGTGGCCCTGCAAATCCTCGGCGAAGACGACGCGCCCGGTGAAGGCTTTGACCAGCGAGGTCGACACCCCAAGCGTATCTTGTGCAGCACGCTCGAACACCAGATCGGGGCTGCCGCGCGGATTGTCGGGTGATCGCAGGATCTTGCCGATCGCGCCGCCGAACGGCTTCATCACCCGGTCCTGATAATCGCGCACTGCGGCCTTGAAGACCTCGATATCGGCCTTGGCATCGGGCAGGCGCGGCATTGTGTCGGGCCACAGGAAATTCGCGCCCTCGCGCCGGCGGATCGCTTCCAGGCTGACGATTCCTTCGATCGCGTCCTCCAGCCCCAGCGATTGCAGGAATTCGCGCTGGCCGTCGGTGGTGGTGGCGACCACGCTCTTCGCGTTGAAGCGTCGCGCCGCCTCGATGATCTGAAGCCCCATCTCGTCGAGCAGCTCGCTCGACCTCGGCCCGTAATAGATCAGCACCGCTTCGCCACCGCGCAAGGCGGCGCGGCGCAGCATCTCCTCGGGGCTCGCGCTCCCCGCCTTGCCCATGAAGCTGAAATGATAGCCCGACGAGGCACCGTAAAAGGCGAGCGTCCCGCCTTCCGCCAGCAGCTGGAAGCTGCGCGGGAACGCCGTCTCGCCGGCATGGCTGACGACATAATCGGCGAGCTTGCCCTCGTTCAGCGCCTGATATTCGGCGATCAGCGGCGCCCCGGCGGCTTCCCACGCCCGCGCCGCCTCCGCATCTTCGGGCACGACCGTGTAGAGATCGGCGAAGCGCGGGTCCTTGCGATCGATCGCGCCGACCGCCCCTTGCCGGCCGGCGATGAAATCGGCGCGTTCACGGCTCGACACCAGGCCTGTGACTTGCAAACCGGTCCGCACCGACGACCGCAGCGCGTCGAGCCCGGTACCGGTCGCAGCACCCTCGACGAACAGCGTCTTGCCCGGCGCGATCTTCAGCGTGGTGAACAGGCAGCGCGCGACGGTGCCGAGATTGAGGACATAGCTGCCCGCCTGTTCGAGCGTCAGGTCGGGCGGGATGGCGTGCATCTGCGGCGCCTGCACCGTCAGGAACTGCGCGTGGCTCCCGGTTTCGGTCTCGTACCCTTGAATCGAGAAATCGGCGTACATCGGGTCGTTGCCGACCTGGGGGCTCAGCAGATCGTTGGTCCCCGAATAGACGGTCACCAGATCGCCGACCTTCACCCGCCCTTCCGCGCGCGTTTCGCTGCCGAGCGCCGCGACCAGCGCGATGCCGCCCGATCCGGTGATCTGGACGTCTTCCTCATGCGCGTCGAAAGGCGACACGGGGATGCCGGTCAGCGCCCAGATGTCGTTGAAGTTGACCTCGCTGGTCAGCATGTAGAGCAGCGCCTCGTTGGGCGCGGGCTCGGGCACCTTGACGATCAGCTCACGCTCATGGGTCGCGGGCGGGCCGAAGCGCGGCGCGCCGGTGTCGGGATCGCGGGCGATGCCGAACGCATATTGCCAGCGCGGAATGGCGGTGACGCCGGGATAGAAGGGGGCGCCAACCGGCAGCAGGTCGCCCGCCGCTTCTAGCTTTTTAGCGCGCGGCTCATGCTCGCTGTCGATCCAGACGCCGTCGCGGCGGACGGGGAGCGGCGGGCTGACCTTGTCGACGAACTGACGAATGCCGGTCTTGCCGCCTTCAGGGTCGACGATCGCTTCGGCAAACAGCGCCGCCTCGCGCGCGAGCCCTGCCGCCATGCCCTGTTCGAGCCCGATGCGCACGGCGTCGAGCGCGCGTTCGCCCGCCTTGCTCCGACCCGCCCAATCGAGCTGGCGCAGGATGCGCTGCAGGAATGGATCGTCCATCACCAGGTTGAGGTCGATCGCGGCAGGCGCTTCCCAGGCTTCGATCGCGGCCTGACGCGCGGCAAAGGCGGCGCCGAGCGCGCTCGTCGCGCCGTGCCTGACGAAGTCACGAACCGCCGCATGCGCCTGCGCCAGCGCGTCGACCGGTCCGGCAACCAGTTCGTCGACTAAGCCCATCGCCGCCGCCGCGTCGGCGGTGATGCTCCGCCCGCCCAGGATCAGGTCGAGCGCGTCGTGCATCCCCCTGGCCCCGCGCTTGTCGAGCAGCAGCCGGGGCAGCCGCTGCGTCCCGCCATAGCCGGGGAGCAGCCGCAGCCGGATTTCGGGCTGGCCGAAACGCGCAGTCGGCTCGGCGATCCGGTAGTGGCAGGCGAGCGCGAATTCCATCCCGCCGCCGAGCGCCACGCCCTGCACCGCGGCGATGCACGGCTTGCCCATCGTCTCGATCTTGCGGAAGGCGAGCTGCGCGTTGTTGGGCAGCACCATCGCTTCGTCGCGGCTGTGGATTTCCTCCAGCATCTGGCGGATGTCCGCGCCCGCCACGAACGAGGCGGTGCCCTCGCCGGTGAAGACGACCGCAACGACATCGTCCTTGCGCGCCAGATGCTCGACGACGATCACCAGCTCGTCGATCGCGCGCTCGTTGAGCGCGTTGACCGGGGGATTGGTGACGGTGACGGTCGCGACCCGCTTGCCGGGCGCGACGCGGTTATACTGGATCGTGAAATAGCGATAGCGCTCGAACAGCGACTGTTCCTCGGACAGGCGCTGCTTGCGCTGCCACGCATCGATTGCGGTCTTCAGCTCGGTTAGGCTTTCGGGATTGCGCAGCGTGGTCACGTCGCCGACGTCGCCACCCTCGACCAGCGCGCGGACCATGCGGCGCATATATTTGCCGCTGCGCGTCTCCGGAAACTGGCTGACTTCGATGAAGTCGGCAGGCACCGCGACCGCGCCCTTTTCGGTGCGGACCAGGTCGAAAAGGCGCCGCTTGTCGTCGAGCGTCAGCTTGCGGCCCGCGACCGGCACGACAAAGGCGAGCGGCGTCAGCCCTTTCTCGCGGTGCGGCGCGCCGACGACGAGCACGTTGCCGACCGGCGAATCGGGGTCGAGCGCCTTGTCGCGCAGCACTGCGCCTTCGATCTCCTCTGTCCCCATGCGGTGGCCCGACACGTTGATGACGTCGTCGCTGCGCCCGTGGAACGAGAAGGAGCCGTCGGCGTGGCGGATCGCGAAGTCGCCCTGCGTATAGGCCCAGGCGCCGCGCCAGCGCCGCCAATAGCCATCCGCCCAGCGCGCCGCGTCGCCGCGCCAATCGGGCGACACGCTGCCGTCTTCGACCGCGAACCGGGCGACGTCACCCCAGATGGTGCGCGCAAGATAGGGATAGGGCGCGGCGATGACGATCTCGCCCTTCTCGCCCATGTCGGCGGGGCGCCACGCGACGCCGTCGTCGCCGTCGCGCGCGAAGGGGACGTAGTCGATCGGCGCATCGGCTTCCTCCACCCACACGTCGCCGAGAATCCACGGCAGCGGATAGGCATGCGCATCGGGCCGCAGCGGGAAATCGTCATTGCCGAAGAAATGCGTCCAGGCGATGCCGCCATGCTCGGTCGCCCAGTAACTGTTGATGTACTGCGGCACGACATGCTGCATCCCGAACGCCTGCACCGCAGGCGATGTCGGTTCGGCGCAGAAGGTCGCGACACGCAGCGACGACCGGTCATAGCGTTCGACATCGGCGAGGTTGGCCGGGTCGGCCATCACCGATTTCAGGAAAGTGACGCCTGCCTTGAAGATGTTGACCTTGTGCCGCTCGATCATCGCCATGAAGCGGCCGGCATGCGGGAAGACCGGCGATCCTTCGGACACCAGCGTCGTCACGCGGCTGATGAGCGGCGCGCAGATCAGATAGCTCTGGCCGGTGATCCATCCCGGATCGGCGACGACATAGAGCGTGTCTCCGGCCCGCGCATCGAACGACACTTTCATCGTATGCGCGACGCCAGCGGCATAGCCGTGCGCGTGGACGATGCCCTTGGGCTTGCCGGTCGATCCCGAGGTATAGATGAAGAACAGCGGATAATCGGCATCGACCGGCAGCGGGCGCGACGATGCCCAGATCGCCCGCACGAAATCGGCATCGGGCAGCGCGAGCAATTCGGCCTGCGTCGAGACCGCGAAACCGGCGTCGCGTGCCTTGGCCAGGATGGTTTTCAGCGCCGCGTCGGTCAGTTCATGGCTCCAGCGGTCGCGCTCGTCGCGCCAGACGATGTCGGGCTGGGCGGTGTGGCGCACGACGATCACCGCCTCGACGCGGGGCGGCAGCGTCACGAGGCTGGACGCGATCGCGATCCGCACGCGCGCCGCCTCGCTGGTGCTGATCCGCCCTTCCTTGCCGAGCATGGTGAGCGCGCGCCCGACGCCGCGCATCACGTCCGACCGCTCGACCGTGACTTCGCCCGCCAGCGTTTCGTGCACGGTCTCGCGGATCGTCGCGACGTCGTCTGCGGGCAGGCCTAGATCGGTGTCGGCCAGCACCGCCAGCGCGGTCGCGACCGGCACGAAATTGTCTAGCGCCGGGTCGGTATAGGCGTTCTTGAACGCCGCCACCTGCGCATTGCGATAGCTGCCGTCCGACGTCACGATCACGCGCGCGCCGGCGTCGCAGATGCGGTCCGACAGCGTTTTGTCGCTGAACCCGCCGAACACTGCGGTATAGACGATGCCCATCCGCTTGGCCGCTTCGGTCCAATAGATTTGCGGCACGATGCTCGGCATGTTGAGCGCGATGCGGTCGCCCGCCTTCAGCCCGAGCGCGTCGAGCGCGACCGCGCATTTCGCGACCTCCAGCATCAGCTGCTTGCGCGAGACGCTGAAACAGTCGACCGGGGCGCCGCGCCCGCCATCGGCGGCCATGTCCCACCGGTCGCCTTCGAAGATGATCGCGGTCTCGTCGCCATGCCCGCTCAGCACGTGGCGGTCGACTTCGCTGAAGCACACATTGGTGCGGCCGCCGACGAACCAGCGCCAGTGCGGGGCATCGCTGCCGTCAAAGGCCATCGTCCAGGGCGTGAAGTCAGCGGGAAGGTCCGGCGAAACCGGCGCTGCGCTCGCCGCGTCCCACCCGGTCCAACGCCCGTCCTCGCCGCGCGTCAGCCAGGCGCCGTCG
>PKED01000154.1 GCA_002863155.1 Sphingomonadaceae bacterium
GGTCAGCGTGTTGCCGTTGATGTCGATCCGCTCGATATAGGTGCGCTGCGCCTGGGCGATGTGGAAATTGATCGCCAGGGTAAGCTTTTCGGGATCGCGATCGAATTCCGGGTTAACTTCGGCAAAGGCATAGCCGAAAAGGCCGGCGGTCTGGTTGATCGCCTCGACCGAGTCCTCGATCTTCTTGGCGTTGTACCAATCGCCCTTCTTGGCGACGAGCGAGGCGGCAAGCTTCTTGTTGTCGAAATCGCGGATTTCGCTGTCGACCGTGATGTCGCCAAAGCGGTAGCGTTTCCCTTCCTCCACCACATAGGTGATGATGAAGTCCCTCTTGTCGGGCGTCAGCTCGGCGACCGCCGACGTGACCTTGAAGTCGGCATAGCCCTCGGTGAGGTAGAACTGCCGCAGCTTCTGCTGATCATAGGCCAGCCGGTCCTGGTCGTAGCTAGTGTTCGAGCTCAGGATCGTCAGCAGGCTCGACTGCTTGGTCGCCATCTGCGCGCGAACCTTGGCATCCGAAAACACCTCGTTGCCGATGATATTGATCTGGCGGACCTTGGACTTCGGCCCCTCGCTGATCTCGAAGACGATGTCGACACGGTTCTGGTCGAGCGAGACCATCTTGGGCGCCACCGACGCGGCGAAGCGGCCCTGGCGGCGATACAGCTCGATAATCCGCGCGACGTCCTGACGGACGGCGGTTCGGGTGAAGATCTGGCGCGGCGCGAGCTTGATCTCCTTGGTGATCTTGTCGGCCTTCAGCCGCTTGTTGCCCTCAAGCAGCACGCGGTTGATGATCGGGTTTTCGCGCACGCGGACGACGATATCGCCCGATACGGCGCCATCAATAGTGACATCGGCGAACAATTCGCTGGCGAGCAGGTCCTTGATCGCCTGATCGAGCGTTTCGTTGCTGAAATTCGCCCCGGCACGCAGCTTTGTGTAGGACAGCACCGTCTCGGGCTCGATGCGCTGCGACCCTTCGACCCGGAGCGATCGGATGACTTGCGGCGCGGCGGGCGCCGGCGCCGGGGCGGGCGTGACCTGCGCATCGGCGGCAGGCGTCGCCGCCGACGGATCAGATGGCGTCGTCTGGCCGTGCGCGGCGACCGGCAGGCCGGCCAGAATCGAACTCGCCATCAGCCATGCGACCGCACGGGTGCTCGACTTCGTCACATTGGTTGATTTCACCATTGATCCCCAGAAGGAAAAATTCGTTGATCCCGCCCGCTCGCCACGCCCTGCCTCAACCGCGTCAACCGATCAACCCGGCCAGCTTGCTCCACAGTCCGAATGTGCCGAGATCGTTGAACGTCACCATCAGCATCAGCGCGAGCACGGCCGCCAGCCCGCCGCGAAAGGCCCATTCCATGACCTGCGGCTCGACCGGGCGCCGCCGCACCGCCTCGATCGCATAGAACATCAGATGCCCGCCATCGAGCACGGGCACCGGCAGCAGATTGATGACCGCAAGGTTGAGCGAGACCAGCGCGATGAAGAATATGAACGACGAAAGGCCCAGCGAGAATTGCTCCCCCGACACCTTGGCGATCTGAAGCGGCCCGCCGAGCTCGCTGACCGGCCGCTTGCCGACGATGATCTGACCGATCACCTCGCCCATCATGCCCAGGATGTCGCCAACCTTGCCGACAGCGACCAGCGGCGCCTTGATCGGGCTGACGGGTTCGAACCGGGCTGCGCGCGCGTCCATCGAAATGCCCAGCCGCCCGAGCTTGACGACATTGCCGAACCGGTCCTTCTCGACCTTGGTAGCGATGACGGCGGGCACGCTGAGCTGCGAACCATCGCGCTCAAAGGCGATCGCGATGCGCTCCCCGGGGCGGATCTGGACGTAACGGAGCATGTCCTGGAAGTTTTCGACTGGCCGCCCGCCAAGCGCGGTGATGCGATCGCCGACGCGCAGGCCCGCCGACTGAGCGGCGCTTCCCGGCTCGATCGCACCGACAATGGCCGACGTCTTGAGCTCGCCCACCGCCATGACGAACCCCGACAGGATCACGATGGCGATCATCAGATTCGTGAATGGCCCCGCGGCGACGATGATCGCACGCTGCCAAAGCGGCTTCGATTGAAAGGTCTTGGCACGCTCCTCGGGCGGCAGCGCGAGCCAGTTGGGATCGCTCCGGCTCGACGGGTCCATGTCGCCGGCGAATTTGACGAAGCCACCGAGCGGCAACAGGCTGAATTTCCAGCGCGTTCCGCGCCGGTCGGTGACGCCGAACAATTCACGTCCAAAGCCGATCGAAAATTCCTCGGCCTTCACGCCGAAAAGGCGACCGGCGAGATAATGTCCGAGCTCGTGCAGGAACACGAGCGGCCCGATCACCAGGGCAAAGGCCAACAGGGTCTGGAACAGGCCAGGCGATTCAATCAAACGACGCAATCCTTCACACGCTCACTCGCCAGTCGCCGCGCTTCGGCATCGATGGCAAGCACCGCGTCGAGCGTCGCCGGCGGTGCCGGGCCGTAGCGATCGAGCGTATCGGCGACGATTGCGGCAATTTCAAGAAAGCCGATTCGCCCGTCGAGAAAGGCGGCGACCGCGATCTCGTTGGCAGCGTTCAGGATCGCTGGCCGCCCACCGCCGGCATTCAGCGCCTCCCGCGACAACCGAAGTGCCGGGAAGCGATCGGCATCGGGCTGTTCGAAGTCGAGCCGACCGATCGCGACCAGATCGAGCGGCGCCATCGGCGTTGCCATCCGCTCCGGCCAGGCAAGGCAATGCGCAATCGGCACCCGCATGTCGCTCGGCCCGAGCTGCGCCAGGATCGATCCGTCGACATATTCCACCATCGAATGGATGATCGATTGCGGGTGACAGATGATCTCGATCTGGTCGTTCTCGACCGGGAACAGCCGCGCCGCCTCGATCAGTTCGAGCCCCTTGTTCATCAGCGTGGCCGAATCGACCGAGATCTTGGCCCCCATCGACCAATTGGGGTGCGCAACCGCCTGCGCGACCGTCATCGACCGCATTTCCTCGCGCGTCTTGGTGCGGAACGGGCCGCCGCTTGCGGTCAGGATGATACGCCGGACGCCGTGCGGGCGATCGAAGTCGAAACACTGGAAGATGGCGTTATGCTCGGAATCGGCGGGCAGCAAAGTCGCCCCGGTTCGTGCCGCCGCCGCCAGGATCACGTCGCCCGCCGAAACCAGCGGTTCCTTGTTGGCGAGCACGACCGTCCCGCCTTGCGCGATCGCGGCCATCACCGGTTTCAACCCGGCGCAGCCGACGATCGCCGCCATCGTCCAATCGGCCCCCATGGCGGCCGCTTCGCAAACCGCCTCGGGCCCCGCTGCGGTTTCGATGCCGGTTCCGGCCAGCGCGCTCTTTAGGTCGGCATGGCATCCTTCATCCGCCACCACCGCGCGCTTGGCATTGGTGCGGATAGCCGCCGCCGCCAGCTTCGCGACGTCGCAATTGGCCGTCAGCGCCAGGACGTCGAACTTTTCCGGCTCGCGTTCGATCAAGTCGAGCGTCGAACTGCCGATCGATCCGGTCGCCCCCAGGATCGTTACCGTCTTCATGCCATCATTCCCCGAATTTGCGGCAGCATCACCAGAAAGGCTGCGAGCGGCGCGACCGGGACCAGCCCGTCGAGCCGGTCGAGCAGGCCGCCATGGCCCGGCAGGATCGTGCCGCTGTCCTTCACCCCTGCCCGCCGCTTGAGCCAACTTTCGAACAAATCCCCACCTTGCGACGCAATTGCCAGCAGCGGTGTCGCAAGCGTCAGCCGCCACGGCAAGCCAAAACCGGCATGGAGCAGCGCTGCAAGCAGGCTCGCCGCAACCACCCCGCCCACGAGCCCCGCCCAGGTCTTGTTGGGGCTGATCGCCGGGGCGAGCCGTGGCCCGCCGATCAGCCGCCCGACGAAATAGGCGCCCATGTCGCACATCCACACCAGCGACAATGTCCATAAACCGAACAGGAAACCGCGCGGCTGATCGCGAATGAGCAACAGCGCCAGCACCGGCAATCCCGCATAGACCAGCCCGGCGGCCCTAACCGGATCGCGAGAGATGATGACGATGAAGAATGCCGCGGCGCCGATCAGCCCGAGCGCAAAGAAATCCGGCCCCGCCGCCCAGGGCGACATGATCGCGAGCGGCACCGACAGGCCGAAAAGCATGATCCGGCGCTGCGCCAGTTCGACCCCCGCCAGCATGCCCCATTCGCGCAGCACGCCCAGCCCCACCGCCGAACACAGGATCCAGAAAGCGACGCCGCCCAGCCACAAGGCGCCGATCGCCACCGCAATCATCGCGGCACCGGCGATCGCGCGGGTCGCGAGTTCGGCGGGCCGGGTCTTGGGCGGCGCGCTCACAACCCGCCGAAGCGCCGCTGCCGCTCGCCGAACTGCGCGACTGCCGCCTCGAACGCCGCCTCGTTGAAATCGGGCCAGAGCGTGTCGACGAAGAGCAGTTCGGCATAGGCAGCCTGCCACAGCAGGAAGTTCGACAGCCGGTATTCGCCCGAGGTCCGGATCAGCAGGTCGAGCGGGGGCAGTTCGCGCGTTTCGAGCAGGGCCTCGATCGCGTCCGCGTCGATCGCCTCGGGCGCCAGCACCCCTTCCGCGGATTGCCGGGCAAGCGTGCGCGCGGCCGCGACGAGTTCGGCCTGCGCGCCGTAATTGAGCGCGATGGCCAGCAACGGACCGTCATTGCCGGCGGTCCGCTCGATCGCCTGGTCGACCAGCGCGACGACATCGGGCGCGAAGCGGCGGTAATCGCCGATCACCCGCAGCCGCACATTGTCGCGGACCAGCTCGTCGAGGTCCGCGCGGATGAAATGCTTGAGCAGCCCCATCAGGTCGCCGATCTCCTCGGCGGGGCGGCGCCAATTCTCCGACGAAAAGGCGTAGAGCGTCAGTGCCTCGATACCAAGCGTGCGGGCGTGGCGCGTGATGCGGCGGACCGCCTCCACGCCCGCCTTGTGCCCGGCGAGGCGCGGCAGGAAACGCTGCTTCGCCCAGCGGCCATTGCCGTCCATGATGATCGCGACGTGGCGCGGCAAGCTCCCTCCGCCGGGCCACCCTCCCCTGGCCGATGTCGCCGCATCGGGCGCTGGGGCCGATGCGGCGGTCACTTGCCCAGAATTTCCTTTTCCTTGGCGGACGCGGCGGCGTCGATCTCGGCGATCATGCTGTCGGTCATCTTCTGGACTTCGGTTTCGTGGCGCTTGCGCTCGTCTTCGCTGTAGACGCCCTTCTTCTCGTCGGCCTTCAGGCTTTCCATGCCGTCGCGGCGGACGTTGCGGACGGCGATGCGCGCCTTTTCGGCATATTGACCGGCCAGCTTGGCGAGTTCCTTGCGGCGCTCCTCGGTCAGGTCGGGGATCGGGATGCGCAGCGTCTGCCCGTCGACGATCGGGTTGAGCCCGAGCCCTGCCGACCGGATCGCCTTGTCGGCAGGCCCGATGCCGGACTTGTCCCAGACCTGCACCGACAGCAGCCGCGATTCGGGCGCTGACACGGTCGCGACCTGATTGAGCGGCATGTGCGACCCGTACATCTCGACCATCACCGGATCGAGCAGCGACACGCTGGCGCGGCCGGTGCGCAGCCCGCCCAGATCGCCCTTCAGCGCCTCTACCGCGCCGTGCATCCGGCGTTCGAGATCGGCCTTTTCATATGCGGCCATCGTCAGTTCTCCGTCTCGTTGTGGACGATCGTCGAGCTGCCCTCGCCGCGCAGGACCGAGGCAAGATTGCCGTCCTCGCGGATATTGAACACGACGATCGGAATATTGTTTTCGCGGCAGAGCGCGACTGCCGCTGCATCCATCACCTTCAGATTGTCCGCGAGCACCCGCCCGAAGCTGAGCGCGTCATACCGGCGCGCGCCTTCGACCTTTTTGGGGTCGGCATCGTAGACGCCGTCGACGCTGGTGCCCTTGAACAGCGCGTCGCAGCCCATTTCGGCAGCACGCAAGGCGGCCGCGGTATCGGTCGTGAAGAACGGGTTGCCGGTGCCGGCGGCGAAGATCACGATCCGCCCCTTTTCCATGTGCCGGATCGCCCGCCTGCGGATATAGGGCTCGCACACGCTCGCCATCGGGATCGCCGACTGGACGCGCGTCTCGACGCCGATCTTCTCCAGCGCATTCTGCACGGCGATCGCGTTCATGACGGTCGCCAGCATGCCCATATAGTCGGCGCTGGTCCGGTCGAACCCCTTGGCGGCGCCAGCGATGCCGCGAAAGATGTTGCCGCCGCCGACGACGAGGCAGAGCTCATGCCCCGCAGCCTTTGCCGCCGCGACTTCGCCCGCCACGCGATCGACGGTGCCCGGATCGATGCCGAACTGCCCCGGCCCCATCAGGACTTCACCGGAAAGCTTGAGCAGGATGCGCTTGAAATGGGGGATGGTCATCGATCCAACTTTTCGCTTGGCCAGTCTGAGCCAGGGTGATCCGGGCGATCAAAGTGGCGCGGACCTTATGCGCGCGATTTCGTGAAGGGAAGGGCGGATGACGCGCCCTTCCCCCTTTTCGTCGATACGGTCGAGCCCTTTCGCCGGGTTCAGGCGGTCGGCTGCGGAACGCCCGATGCAGCAGCGACTTCGGCGGCGAAATCGCTGACTTCCTTCTCGATGCCTTCGCCGAGCTGGAAACGGACATAGTCCTTCAGCACGATCGGCTTGCCGGCTTCCTTGGCCGCCTGGGCGACGACATCGGCGATCGGCGTCTTGCCGTCCATGACGAACAGCTGGCTCAGCAGCGCGTTTTCCTTCGCGAACTTCTTGATCGCGCCATCGACCATCTTGGTGATGATGTCGGCAGGCTTGCCGCTTTCGGCCGCCTTCTCGGTCGCAATCGCTCGCTCGCGCTCGATGACGGCCTGATCGAGACCGGTCTCGTCGAGCGCCAGCGGGAACGCCGCCGCGATGTGCATCGCGATCTGCTTGCCGAGTGCGGCGAGCGCCGTGTGATCGGCTTCGCTTTCGAGCGCGACGAGCACGCCGATCTTGCCCAGCCCCGGCGACTGCTGGTTGTGGACATAGGGAACCACCGCACCGGCCGAAACCTCGAGCCGGCGCGCGCGGCGGATTGCCTGATTCTCGCCGATCGTCGCGATGTTGTTGGTCAGCACGTCAGCGACCGTCTTGTCGCCGAGCGGCGCCGCGTTGATCACGTCGAGCGAGTCGCCGAGCTCAAGCGCCACCGAGGTGACGTCGCGCACGAACGACTGGAACTGATCGTTCTTCGCCACGAAATCGGTTTCGGAATTGACCTCGACTGCAGCACCCCGGGTGCCCGACACTTCGACGCCGATCAGCCCCTCGGCTGCCGTGCGGCTCGACTTCTTGGCAGCGGCGGCGAGCCCCTTGGTGCGGAGCCAGTCCATCGCGCCGTCCATGTCGCCATTCGCCTCGGTCAGCGCCTTCTTGCAGTCCATCATGCCCGCGCCGCTCTTTTCGCGCAGTTCCTTGACGGCAGCGGCTGTGATCTCGGCCATGTCTTACTTCCTCTTGTTCATTTCATATGGGTACGGGCGGGGGAAGGCGTGCGCCCTACCCCGCCCATATGTCAGTTCCGCGACGGTGTCAGGCGTCGAGCTGACGCTCACCTTCAAGCGCGGTTTCCGCATCGCTCGCGGCGGCGGGCTGTTCCGGATCGACGGCGGGGGTCGGCACGTCGAGCGCCTGCTCGGCGATCGGCTCGTCCATCGCGCCGATATCGTTGCCGAAGCTCGCCTGGCGCTCCTGCCCACCGCGCGTCGCGGCGATCGCCACCGCTTCGCAATAGAGACGGATCGCGCGGCTCGCATCGTCATTGGCAGGCACCGGGAAGGCGATGCCGTCGGGCGAGACGTTCGAATCGAGGATCGCGACGACCGGGATGCCAAGCGTGTTGGCTTCCTTGATCGCGAGCTCTTCCTTGTTCGCGTCGATCACGAACATCACGTCGGGAATGCCGCCCATATCGCGGATGCCGCCGAGCGAGAGTTCGAGCTTGTCGCGCTCGCGCGTCAGCTGAAGCACTTCCTTTTTGGTGAGGCCGGCGGTGTCGCCCGACAGCTGCTCCTCAAGCGTCTTCAGGCGCTTGATCGAACCCGAAATCGTCTTCCAGTTGGTGAGCATGCCGCCCAGCCAGCGGTGATTGACGAAATGCTGGCCCGAACGGCGCGCCGCTTCGGCAACCGGCTCCTGCGCCTGGCGCTTGGTGCCGACGAACAGCACCTTGCCGCCCGAAGCGGTCGAGGCGGCGACGAATTCGAGCGCGCGCGCGAAGAGCGGCACGGTCTGCGACAGATCGAGGATGTGGACGCCGTTGCGATCGCCGAAAATATACGGCTTCATCTTCGGGTTCCAGCGGTGGGTCTGGTGACCGAAATGCGCGCCGGTCTCAAGCAATTGCTGCATCGTGACGACAGGTGCCGCCATAGGTAGTTCCTTTCCGGTTGGTCCTCTGGGAAGCAGTTATCGATCGGCCCTATTGGCCTGCCGACACCGGTATGTGCGCTTCCCATGCGGGATTGAGGCGCGGCGGTTAGCGCACGCCCTTCGACAAATCAAGACTTGACTTCGGTACAAATACGGAACATAGAACGACCATCGAGTGAACGTGGAACTTATCCACAGCCCCGACGTTCGCGGTCGTTGAAGACGGAACCTTGCGGCAGAGGTTTGGAGGCGCAGGAAGATGGCATTGATCGCACTGATTTTGTTCACGGCGGCACTCGGCGCGGTCGCTGGCGTGTTGTGGTTCACGCTGCTGCCTGCAATGCCCCGCATGATCGCGTTGCTGCGCGGTGACGCCGCGTCTTCGGCATCCGTTTCACCACCGGCTCCGTCGCGTGTGATTGGTGCAAATGTCTTGCGCACTGCAAGCCGTTCACAGGGTCTGCCGACGCGAATGCCATTGGCCGCGTAACGGCGCGCCGGGCCGCCTCGCACCGCTGATCGATCAGTGTGCGATGCCGCTGACCGGCGCACCGTCGATCCGACCGATCACGGTTTCGCCCGCGACGCTGCGCTGGCCGACCGTGACCTGGCAGACCGCCGTTTCGGGAAGATAGACATCCACCCGGCTGCCGAAGCGGATCAGGCCGACCCGCTGGCCACCGGCGACGATATCGCCCGGCTTCACGAAGGACATGATGCGGCGGGATACGACGCCCGCAATCTGGGTGAAGCCGACCTTCAGGCCGTCCCTCCCCTCGACAAGCACATGCTGACGCTCGTTCTCCTCACTGGCCTTGTCGAGATCGGCGTTCAGAAACTTGCCGGAAATGTAGATGACCTGCCGAATCGTGCCGGCGATCGGCGTGCGGTTCACATGGACGTCGAAGATGCTCATATAGATCGAGACGCGAACCAGCGGCCCGGGGCCCAGGCACCCCGCCCCCGCCATTTCGGGCGGCACCGCGACCCGTTCGATCGTCGTCACCAGCCCGTCGGCAGGCGCGATGATCAGCCCCTCCCCCTGGGGCGTCACGCGGACCGGATCGCGGAAGAACGCCGCCACCCACAAGGTGACGCCGATCAGCGGCCAGGTGAGGAAATCCCAGAGAAAGAAGGACAGGAAGGCAGCGACGGCGGCAATCAGCACATATTTGCGGCCTTCGGGATGGATATCCGGGAAGTGCCATCTCGCGCTGGTCGCCCCCCCGGGCGGCTGGTCGTGCGATACCATGGGCCAAGCCTAGCCGCGCCCAAAGGGTTATTCAACGGGTGGAACGCGCTCGGCTCGCCAGGGGGGCACCACCGCGGCACGGGAGCGACGCGCGATGCTGCCGCCGGGCGGTTGATCGCCGCGCGCCTTCATCCTAGACGCGGTGCTGACACACCTCCCCATAGGACAAAGCGAGCAATCGATGGCGAAGATCAAGGTGAAGACGCCTGTCGTGGAAATCGACGGCGACGAAATGACGCGGATCATCTGGCAGTGGATCCGCGAACGCCTGATCCTCCCCTATCTCGACATCGACCTCGATTATTACGACCTTGGCATCGAACATCGCGATTCGACCGACGACCGCGTGACGGTCGAATCGGCCCGCGCGATCCAGAAGTACGGCGTCGGCGTGAAGTGCGCGACGATCACCCCCGACGAACAGCGGGTCGAGGAATTCGGCCTGAAAAAG
Source organism: Sphingomonadaceae bacterium (assembly GCA_002863155.1). Taxonomy (GTDB): domain Bacteria; phylum Pseudomonadota; class Alphaproteobacteria; order Sphingomonadales; family Sphingomonadaceae; genus Sphingomonas. The sequence continues at coordinate 10,109 of PKED01000154.1, forward strand.
ATGTGGAAATCGCCCAACGGCACGATCCGCAACATCCTGGGCGGTGTCGTATTCCGCGAGCCGATCGTGATCTCCAACGTGCCGCGCCTGATCCCGGGCTGGACCAAGCCGATCGTCGTCGGCCGCCACGCCTTTGGCGACCAGTATCGCGCGACCGACTTCCGCGTTCCCGGCCCCGGCAAGCTGCGGATGGTGTTCGAGGGCGACGACGGCACCGTCATCGACGAGGAAGTGTTCCAATATCCGTCGGCGGGCGTCGCGCTTGCGATGTACAATCTCGACGATTCGATCCGCGATTTCGCGCGCGCCTCGATGCATTACGGCCTCAACCTCGGTTGGCCGGTCTATCTGTCGACCAAGAACACGATCCTCAAGGCCTATGACGGCCGCTTCAAGGACATCTTCGCCGAGGTTTTCGAAAGCGAATTCAAGGACAAGTTCAAGGAAGCTGGCATCGTCTACGAACATCGCCTGATCGACGACATGGTCGCCAGCGCGCTCAAATGGCATGGCGAATTCGTCTGGGCGTGCAAAAATTATGACGGCGACGTCCAGTCGGATCAGGTCGCGCAGGGCTTCGGCTCGCTCGGGCTGATGACCTCGGTCCTGCTCACGCCCGACGGCAAGACGGTCGAGGCGGAGGCGGCGCACGGCACCGTCACGCGCCATTATCGCCAGCACCAGCAAGGCAAGGCGACGTCGACCAACCCGATCGCGTCGATCTTCGCCTGGACCGGCGGCCTCAAGTTCCGCGGTCGCTTCGACGGGACGCCCGACGTCACCCGCTTCGCCGAGGAGCTGGAGCGCGTCTGCATCGAGACCGTCGAGAACGGCGACATGACCAAGGACCTCGCGATCCTGATCGGCCCGGACCAGAAGTGGATGACGACCGAGCAGTTCTTCGAACAGGTCCGCGTCAACCTCGAAGCCGCGATGGGCGCCACCGGATGATGTCCGGCGCGCGCGATTAAGCTGACACGACCCGCCCCGAACCGCTAAGAACGGGACATGGCGATCGGGCTCGACAATAACGGATTTTCGGACGCGCTCGTGATTCTTGGCGCGGCGGGAATCATCATTCCGGCCTTTGCGCGCCTGCGGGTCAGCCCGGTCATTGGTTTCATCCTGGTCGGCGTGCTTGTCGGCCCGCTCGGGCTCGGCCGGCTGGTCGACGACTATCCGTGGCTGCACAACTTCACCATTTCCGACCGCGAACGGATCGAGCCGTTCGCGGAATTCGGGATCGTGCTGCTGCTGTTCTCGATCGGGCTCGAACTGTCGTTCAAGCGATTATGGACGATGCGGAACGCCGTGTTCGGGGTTGGCGCGGCCGAGCTGCTCGGATCGGGAATGGTGATCGCGATCGCGCTGCACCTGATCGGCCAGTCCTGGCCGGGGGCGATCGCGCTCGGGCTTGCGCTGGCGCTGTCGTCGACCGCGCTCGTCGTCCCGATCGTCGGTGCGCTGAGCCGGGTGGGCCGCGCGGCCTTCGCGATGTTGCTGTTCGAGGACCTGGCGCTCGTCCCGCTGCTGTTCGCGCTGGCGGCGATGGCACCGGGCGCGGCCGGCGCCGCCAATGGCGGCTGGGCGATCCTGAGCCTGCTCGGCAGCGGGTTGCTGACCGTCGCCGTCATGCTGATCGGCGGCCGGCTGATGCTGCCGCGGCTGTTCGCCCAGGCGGCGCGCACCAAGAGCCCCGAACTGTTCCTGGCGGCAGCGCTGCTGGTCGTCATCATCGCCAGCCTCGCGACCAGCGCGGTCGGCCTGTCGCCCGTCGTCGGCGCGCTGCTTGCCGGGCTGCTGATCGCCGAGACCGATTATCGCAGCGAAGTCGAAGTCATCACCGCGCCGTTCCGGGGCCTCGCGCTCGGGGTGTTCCTGATCACCGTCGGGATGGGGCTAGACCTGCCGCAGATCGCGCAGAATTGGGGGGCGCTGCTGCTCGGCGTCGCGGGCGTGGTGGCGCTGAAGGCGATGGTCACCTTCCTGCTGCTGCGCCTGAGCGGCGAGCGCACCCCGGTTGCGGCCGAAGCCGGCGTGCTGATGGCGAGCCCTTCCGAAACGACGCTGATCGTGCTCGGCGTTGCGGTTCAGGCCGGACTGATCATGCCGAGCACTGCCGCCTTCTGGCAGACCGTCACCGCGATCGGCCTGACGATCACGCCGCTACTGGCGCAGCTGGGCCGGGTCTTTGCGCGGCTGATCGAGCGCGCCGAAAAGGGCGACCCGCCCGAGGCGCAGATCGCCGCGGAGGGGCCGGGCACTGTCATCATCGGCTTTGGCCGCGTCGGCCGGATGGTGGCCGAAATGCTGCAGTCGCACGGCCAGCCGTTCGTCGCGGTCGAAGCGGATATCGACGTCGTGACGTCGGCCCGGCGGGAGGGTTTTCCGGTCATCTATGGCGATGTCGCCCGCGCGGAGCTGGTCGACCGGCTCAGCCTGGGGCGGGCGAAAGCGCTTATCCTGACCATGGATGACCCGGTGCTGTCGGTGCGGCTGACGCGGCGGGTACGCGGCTGGGTGCCCGACCTGACGATCGTCGTGCGCGCCCGCGATGTCGATCACGCCGCAATCCTCTACGCCGCCGGTGCGACCGATGCAGTGCCCGAAACGCTGGAAAGCTCGCTCCAGCTGGCGGAGGCGGCGCTTGCCGAACTGGGCGTCGCCGCCGGGCCGGTGATCGCATCGATCCACGAAAAGCGCGATCAGCTGCGCCGCGAGATCAAGGACGCGGCCGGGATTGAGCGCACGCCCCGCCTCAGCCGGAGCCGCGTCGGGCAGCCCTAGGCCTTGTCCTCCTGAAATTGAAATACCCGTCATTGCGAGCGTAGCGAAGCAATCCAGCCGTTTCGCGAACACGCTACTGGATTGCTTCGCTGCGCTCGCAATGACGATTCAACTTCGAGCAAACAGACTCTAGGCCCCTTGCCAGGCCATCATCATCGCCCAGGGAACGCGGGCATAGCTGTGGGCCCGCTCGTCGGGGCCGGTGAGCCGTTCTGCGTGTGAAGCAACGGCGTGATGGAGTTGAACGAATTCGCAGGACGATGCGGATTCATCACTGGCGACCTGTCCGGTGCCGATTATGACGGCGTGTGCAGTGGTTTGATGATCCCAACCAGTCGCATCCAGTTGGTAATCGAATCTGACCGCTAGAAACGCTTACTTATTCGACCGAGCGCATTGTGATGTTCAGTGGAACCGCCCCAGCTTCAATCGCGTCGAGCAGTTCCTGTCGATCTAGCTTCATCGGTAAGCTGCAACCATCCTTACATTGGAACTGCTGCTGCCAGTGCGCCGTCAGATGACCAAGCGTGTCTAGATGGTATTTGCCGCAGTTCGGGCATTTGATATGAACCAGCGCATTGTCATCCATGGATTTCCCCTCGACTGAACTAGCGGAGTGATGGACCAAACGGGTCCACTATAGACGATACAGAGCGTACCAAACCACCGGCAGGGATAGCCAAGAAAGGGCAGTGCTGAGCAGATAAAATCGCGGCCGAGCCATGTCCACAGACTGTAGCTTCTTACCGTGCCTTATCTCCCAAATTAGGTCTGGGAGACGAGAGAGAAGTAGCATCAAAGCACCAACAACAAGTACGATATTCCAAAATCTATAAAGCACTACAAGAAAGGCGATCATTATCAAGAAAATAACAACGGTTGCGACTTTGCTCCCAGCTTGACTGCTGCGGAGGTCATTCGTCAGCACATCATTGCCTGCCGCAATTTTCTCCAATTCTGCATCTGAGACAAAACCTCGCACGAAAAATCCAAGAAGGTTTGTGCATATGAACATGAGAATGAACCATGCGACAACAGTAACGGCAATCTGTGTGAACACACTGACCATCTTTCCCCCTTCGTGATCCCACGCTGGCGTGGCCTACCTGTCCTAACCTACGCTAAAAGGAACTTGTCCGCCATCGCGACGAGAGGCGTCAAAAGCGCCCAAGGTGCGTTTGCTGGATAAGGCCGTTCCGCGTGGCTGGGGCGGGAGGATTCGAACCTCCGTATGACGGTACCAAAAACCGTTGCCTTACCGCTTGGCGACGCCCCAACGCAGGCGCGTGCCCTTAAGCGAGGCGGACGCGCGTGAAAAGCCCTCTCTTGTGCCGGATCGATCAATCGAGCCGAACGTGCCACCCATAGGGATCGGGCGAGTGCCCGAGCTGCAAGTCGACAAGCGCGGACCGCAACGCGCCGGTCACCTGCCCGGCCCCGCCATTGCCGATCGTGAAGCGATCGTCGCCAAAGGACATCGCACCGATCGAGGTCACCACGGCCGCCGTGCCGCAGGCGAATGCCTCGGTCAGCCGGCCGCTCCGCGCGTCGGCCGCTGCCTGATCGATCGCATAGCGCTCCTCGCGCACCACCAGCCCCCGATCGCGCGCGAGCGTGATCAGCGAATCGCGGGTGATGCCGGGCAGGATCGTGCCGCCCAGCGGCGGCGTGAGCAGCGTCCCGTCGTCGAACACGAAGAAGATGTTCATGCCACCCAGTTCCTCGATCCAGCGGCGCTCGACCGCGTCGAGGAACAGCACCTGGTCATGGCCGCGGCGGATCGCATCGGCCTGCGCGATCAGGCTGGCGGCATAGTTGCCGCCACATTTTGCGGCACCGGTGCCGCCGGGCGCGGCGCGCGTGTAATCGCGCGAGACCCAGAGCGAGACGGCCGGCGCATCGCCCTTGAAATAGGCGCCGACCGAAGACGCGATGATCGCGAAAAGATATTCGGACGAAGGCTTGACGCCCAGGAACACTTCGCTCGCGATCATGAACGGGCGGAGATAGAGCGCGCCGCCCGGCATCGCCGGGATCCAGTCGCGCTCGGCGCGCACGATCGCTTTCACCGCATCGACGAAAATCGCCTCGGGAAGCGGCGCCATCGCCATCCGCTCGGCGGAGGCCCGAAAGCGTGCGGCATTGGCATCCGGCCGGAACAGCGCGGTGCCGCCGTCGTCGAGGCGATAGGCCTTCATCCCCTCGAAGATTTCCTGGGCATAGTGCAGCACGGCGGTCGACGGATCGAACGACAGGTTCTGGCGCGGGCCGATCGTGGCGTCGTGCCAGCCGGCCGCCTCGCTGTAGCGGATCGTCACCATATGATCGGTGAACACCCGCCCGAAACCGGGATCGACCAGCCGCGCCGACCGATCGGCGGCTGCCGTCGGCGTAGGGTGCGGCACGGCGGCGAACTGCGTCGCGTCTGGGGCACCGCGCATGTCGAGCATGTTCATCACCGGATCGAGCCTCTTTTGAAGGCTTGACCCCTTAGGCGAACGGGACAATCTCGGCAACATGGCCCCTACCGCCGCCTCTGCCCTGTTCCTGCGCGAAGCCGAGGTCCGGCGCGGCATCGAGTTGCTGGCCTTTGGCCATGCCGCGCTGCTGCGTGCCGGCGACGCGGCGCTTGCCGGGCATGATCTTGGCCGCGCGCATGCCCGGGCGCTGTATTTCATCGCCCGCCAGCCCGACCTGACGGTGACGCAGCTGCTCGGGTTGCTCGCGATCACCAAGCAGTCGCTCGGGCGCGTGCTCAACGATCTCGGCGCGCGCGGGCTGGTCGAGACGCGGCCCGGCCTGCGCGACCGTCGCCAGCGACTGTTACGGCTGACCGAGGCAGGCGCGGCGCTGGAGGCCGATCTGTTCGAGCTCATGCGCGGCAAGCTCGCCGCCGCCTATGCGAGCGCCGGCCAGGGTGCGGTCGGCGGTTTCTGGGCGGTGCTTGAAGGGCTGACGACGGCCGAGCAGAAACGACTGATGGCGGCGCTCGGCTAGAGTCGGATGACTTTTGGTTGAATCAAATCCCCAACCGTTCGTGTCGAGCGAAGTCGAGACACCCTGCGCAACGCTCGTGGCCTGTTTCTCGACTACGCTCGAAACGAACGGCTCAAGATAATGTCATCGGGCTCTAGCGCGCGGCGGCGGCCATTTCGGCGTTGCGCGCGGTCGCCGCGGCCAGGGTGTCGGTCAGCAGGCGGACGAGCGCTGCGTCTTGGTCGAGGACATCGAGCCCCTTGCGCGTCGACCCGCCGGGGCTCGCGACCCGGTCCGCAAGGGCGGCGGGCGCGACATCGGCAGCGGCAGCGAGGATTGCGGCACCTTCGACCGTCGCCAGCGCGAGCCGCGCCGCCATGTCGGCAGGCAGGCCGAGCGCCGCCCCGGCAGCTGCGACCGCATCGATATAGCGATAGAGAAATCCCGGTCCGCTGCCGGCAAGCGCGGTGACCAGATTGAACCGATCGGCGGGAATCCATTCGACCAGCCCGAGCGGCGCCATCAGCGCGGATGCGGCCGCGCGGTCGCGCTCATCGGCAGAGCCGCTGTGCAGCGCCACCACGCCCTTGCCGATCTCGACCGGCAAATTGGGCATCGCGCGCACCACCGAACGCGCGGCGAAGCGGCGGGCGAGCACGTCCTCCTCCACCCCGGCAAGAATCGAGATAAGCATCGGCACGCCCGCAAGCCGGCGGCCATGCACAGCCGCGACCTCGTCAATCTGCTGCGGCTTCATGGCCAGCAAGACTGCGTCGGGCAGCGGGCCGTCGGGCAGGGAGCGCATCTGGGCAACGCCGCCCGGCAACGCGCGATCGCCGCGATTGACGACCAGCACGTCCGCCGGGTCCAGCGTCCCCGTCGCCAGCCAGCGCCCCAGCATCGCGCCCGCCATATTGCCGCAGCCGACAAGCCACAGCCGGCGGATCACGCTTCGCCCTGAGTCTCGGTCAAGGCGGCCGCCAGCGCTTCCTTCGGCGTCTTGCCGCCCCACAGCACGAACTGGAACACCGGATAGAAACGCTCGCACTCGTCGATCGCCGATTCGATGATCAATTCGGCCGATGCGAGCGACAAGGTGCCTTCGTCCGCCCCGTCGACCATCGCGGCGTGGCGATAGAGCAGGATCCCGCTCGACGACCAAAGCTCGAAATGGCCGACCCAGAGCTGTTCGTTGATCAGCCCGATCGCTTCGTAAATCGCCGAGCGGCGTTCGTCGGTGACGCGGATATCGGGAAAGGCCAGGAATTGCAGGACGCTGTCTTCTTCGCGCCACAACGCGCGCAGCTCATATTCGGTCCAGCTGCCCTTGACCTGCGCCACGACTTCATCGTCCTGCCGATCATAGGTCCAGCCATGCGCGGCATAATAGCTTTCGAGCATATCGATCGGCGCAGCGTCGTCGCGATCGTCGTCCACTTCACTCAACATCCGGTCCCGGCCCCTGTCGATCCGCCCGACTCACGGCGTGCCAACGGCTCTTGCCGGTCGCAAGCGCCAATGGGTCGGCAGCCACAGATTTCTGTGGACAAGCCGTTCAGCGGCCGCCCTTTGCGGCTTCGAGCTCGTCGAGCCGCGCGCGCAGCGCATCGGCCTCGTCCCGCGCGGCGGCGGCCATCGCCTTGACCGCCTCGAACTCGTCGCGGCTGACGAAATCGAGCCCGCCGATCCATTCCTTCGCACGCGCCCGCGCGCTCGCCTCGGCTTCGCGGCCCATGCCCGCGAGCGTGCCCGCCGCGCCATTGAGCAGCTTGGAGAGGTCGTCGAACAGGCGGTTTTCGGTTTGCATCGTCATACTTTCCAATTGGTCATTCGAGTATCTGGGTGCTCGACGCCCCCGGCACAAGCGCCTCGGCGCCGGGGTTGAGCACCCCGATCGAATAGGTGAGGTAACCGGCGAAGAGAATCCAGGCCAGATAAGGCAGCATCAACAGCGCCGCCGTCCGCCGAATCCGCGCGAACAACAGCGTCGCCACCGCCGCCGCGATGAACATCGCCGCGATCACCAGCAGCGCCGCGTTGATCCGGTGCATGCCGAAAAACACCGGGGTCCAGGCGAGGTTGATCGCCAGCTGCACCGCAAAGGCGATGATCGCCGGCGTCCGCATCGCCGATCCGCGCGCGTTGAGGATCATCGCAAGCGCCACTCCCATCAGCACATAGAGCAGCGTCCACGCGACCGGAAAGGCCCAGTCGGGCGGCGTCAGCGCGGGCTTGGTCAGCGCCGCATACCAGCTGTTCAGCGCGCCGACCGGCACGCTGCGTGCCGACAGGAAACCCAGGAAGAGAACCAGCGGCACCGTGACCATCACCCAGCGCAGCAAGGCGACCTGCAACTGTCCCTTCGATGCCAATTCCCGCAAGACCGCTATCCTTTCCGCGCGACCGGCGCGCTTCGACGCTTTGCTCCGCCCCGGAGGCGGGGCCTTATCACATCATCACACCGCATCGTCAGCGCCAATAATCACGCCGTGCGGCGCTGGCGAGTCCGGCGATCGGGCGGCGATAAGGAACTCGACATTGCCTTCCGGCCCGGTGATCGGGCTCGGTGTCGTCCCGGCAACCTGCCAGCCGCGCGTCGTCAGCCACTCGGCAACGTCGGCGCAGACCCGGTTATGCACGGCTGCATCGCGCACCACACCCCCCTTGCCCACCTCTTCGCGCCCGGCCTCGAACTGCGGCTTGACCAAAGCGAGCAGCCGGGCGCCCGGGCGCGCAAAGCCGAGCGGCACGTCGAGCACCTTGGCCAGGCCGATAAAGCTCGCGTCGCACACGATCAGGTCGACAGGCTCCGGGATATGCGCGGCGGTCAGTATCCGCGCGCTGGTTTGTTCATGGACGATCACCCGGGGGTCCTGACGCAGCTTCCAAGCCAGCTGGTTGGTGCCGCTGTCGACCGCATAGACGCGCGCGGCGCCCCGGCTGAGCAGCACGTCAGTAAAGCCGCCGGTCGACGAGCCGACATCGATCGCGACCGCCCCCGTCACATCCCAGCCGAAATAGTCGAGCCCATGCACCAGCTTGATGCCGCCGCGCGATACCCAGGGATGGTCGCGCCCGCGCACATCGATGTCGGCATCGTCGGCAACGGTCTGGCCGGGCTTGTCGATTCGCCGCGTGCCGACAAAGACGAGGCCCGCCATCACCAGCGCCTGCGCCCGTGCCCGGCTTTCGGCGAGCCCGCGCTCGACGATAAGCTGATCGATCCTGACCCTGGCCATGGCCCCTCCTGCGCGCATGATCGTCCTGCCGCAAGCGGTCTTCAGTCCGGCGCGGCGGCTATTGCCGATGGATTTAATAGGAATAACTTTTCGATGCGCGACCGGTTGTCGTCCCCCTTGCGACCGGGCGCCTACAGGAGAAGGATCATGCGACAAGCCCCCTTTGACGACAGCAAGCCTCCGCTCGTTCTCACCGTGCCCGGTCTCGGCAGTTCGGGCCCGACCCACTGGCAGACCCTGTGGGAAGAATCCCGCCTCGATACCGTGCGAGTCGAACTCGGGATGTGGCAGGGGCCACATCGCAACGGCTGGGTGACCAAGCTCGACCAGACGATCCGCGCGGTCGGGCAGCCGACGGTCCTCGCGGCGCACAGCCTCGGTGTGCTGGCCGTGGCATGGTGGGCCGAACTGGCCGATCCGGTGATCGCCCGCCGCGTGGTGGGCGCGTTGCTGGTCGCCCCGCCCGATGTCGATCGTCCGGACGCCCGGCCCGAATTGCACAGCTTCCGCCCGGCCCCTTCCCAGCCGCTGCCCTTTCCCTCGGTGCTGGTGGCGAGCAGCGACGATCCGTGGATCGCGATCGACCGCGCGGCGGCGCTGGCCAGGGCCTGGGGCAGTCATTTCGTCGATGCCGGGGCGCAGGGCCATCTCAATGCCGACAGCCGGCTCGGCTGGTGGACCGAAGGCCAGGAGATGCTCGAACGCGTGATCGCGATCGGCGCGCCGCGGCGGCGGCGGTCGGCCACGCGCGCCATCGTCGCCGTCAACGCGACCGATGCCGCGCAATCGCACTATCTGGGCGAGCACTGAGGCAAGTGGCCGGGCGACGGCGTCGCCCGGCCACCACCGATCAGATCAGCTGCAATCGGCGCATTTGCCGCGCACTTCGATCACCGGGCGTTCGGGTGCGAAACCCGCCGCCGTCGCCGCCGATCGCACGCCGCGCGACAATTTGTCGTCGTCGATATGCATCGTCTGTCCGCAAAGATCGCAGACGAGAAAGATGCAGTCGTGCAGGCAGTCGGGATGCGCGTTGGCGACATAGGCATTGGCGCTTTCGACCCGCCGCGCGAGATTGGCCGTCACGAACAGGTCGAGAATCCGGTAGACGCTGTTGGCCGCGACCCGCCTGCCTTCGAGCTTCGACACGGCCTCGGCAATGTCATAGGCCGAGGCGGGCTTGTCGAAACTCGCCAGCGCCTCGAAGATGCGGGCACGCATGGCGGTCCATTGCTCGCCCGATCGCTCGAGCGTTGCCTGCGCAGCCGTCGCCAGATCGCTGCCGTGATGCTCGTGGTGAAGATGGTCGGCCATGGCGCCAAGTTAGGCTCGGGCGGGCCTTCCGGCAACCCGGCGCGCCCGCATATCCCGATCAGTGCGTCGCGCGGTGGTTCAGGTCATGCCCCAGCGCCAGCATGCCGACGCCGATCAACGTCCAGATCGTCTCGCCCGCGCCGTCATGCGGCAACTGGATCGCCCCCGCCATCAGGCCGAGCCCGAGCGATCCGACCGCCGCCGGCATCATATAGCCATGCAGGATAATACCGCGGCCGAGCGCCACCGCGCCGAGCAGCACCGCGATAACCAGCCCGACCTCGTGAATGACCGGATTGAGCAACAGTCCACCCGCCGATGCAGCGAGCGCGACCAGCACGGCGCTGGCGAAGCAATGGACGGCGCACAGGCCCGAAAGACCGATCGCGGCACGATCCAAGCCCAGCCGCGCGAACGGCACGAGCATCTGTTGCGCCAGCTGGGGTCGAGCGACAAGTTCCATGGTGGTGCCCATTTGGCATGCCTTGGGTTGAGTTACAACATATCATCGCTCGGTAACCGTAATAAATTCGTATGGCGGTCTGTCGGGGAAACATGCCACCGGGCCAGGCAGTCAGTCGGGCAGGACCGAAGGTCCAAGGTGACGCGGCGCCGCGCGAGCGCTATGGAGCGGCGATGCTGATGCAAACGACCACCGAGCTGCGCGCCCGACCGCGAACGCTGATGATCTGGCTTTTCCTGGTCGCGGCGATGATCCTGGCGATGGTCGTCGTCGGCGGCGTGACGCGCCTGACCGAATCGGGGCTGTCGATCACCCAGTGGAAGCCGATCAGCGGCACCCTGCCCCCGCTCAGCGACGCGCAGTGGCAGGCCGAGTTCGACAATTACAAGAAAATTCCGGAATATACGCAGGTCAATCGCGGTATGACGCTGGCCGGATTCAAGGCGATTTTCTTTTGGGAATATGCGCACCGGCTGCTCGGGCGGATCATCGGGCTGGCCTTTGCGGCACCGCTGTTGTGGTTCGCGGTTCGGCGGCAGATCCCCAAAGGCTATGGAGGTCGGCTGATCGCGATCCTGGCGCTCGGCGGGCTGCAGGGCGCGATCGGCTGGTGGATGGTGGCATCGGGCCTCTCGCAGCGCACCGATGTCAGCCATGTGCGGCTCGCGGTGCATCTGATGACGGCGTTGTTCCTGCTGGCGGGGATCGTCTGGACCGCGCTCGACTTGCGGCAGCTGCACCGCCTGCCGATCGCGCGGGCGGCGTCGCTCAGGCCCGTCGCCCTGGTCGCGCTGGCTTTGCTGTTCGTCCAGATCATGTTCGGCGCGTTCACCGCCGGGCTCGATGCCGGCTATGCGTTTTCGAGCTGGCCGCTGATGGGCGATGCCTGGTTTCCCGGCGGCGTGGCGATGATCGACCCGGCGTGGCGCAACGCGGTCGATAATCCGATCGTCGTGCAGTTCATTCACCGCTGGCTTGCCTTTGCAGCGGCAGGCGCGCTGGGGCTGCTCGCGTGGCGCGCCTGGCGGGCGGGCGCGCCGCGCGCGGCGCTTGCGATCGGCGTACTGGTCAGCCTGCAGATCGTGCTCGGCATCGCGACCCTGCTCAGCGGCGTCTGGATCGTGATCGCGATCGCGCATCAGGCCAATGCCGCGCTGACGCTGATTGCCAGCGTCTGGGCGGCGCATGCATTGGGGCGGCGTGGCGCGGCAAGCTGAACAGACGATCGCGTTCGCGGCAATGGTGGCGCTTGCGGCGGGCCCGGCTGCGGCGCGATTCATCCCGCCCGAGAATCAGCCGCTGCGCCAGCTTCTTGTCGAGGAACGCGAATTGCCGGGTGCGAGCCAGCGTTTCGTCACCGAACGCGAGATCGTCTTTGCCCGCACCGAAACCGGCTATCGCGCCAGTGTGACGATCCTGCGCGCCGATGCCGCCGCCGGAGAGACCGGCGCGATGTTCGCCGCCGGCATGGCCGCGCTGAAAGGGCGGACGATCGCGTTTCAACTCGACCGCGAGGGCGCGATCAAGTCGATCGAGGACGAAGGCGCGCTATGGGACAGGTTCTGCGATGCGATCGCCGCGATGGCCAGCGGCAAGACCGCGATCGACGCGCGGCGCCGCGCCCAGCTGAGCTCGATGGCCACGATGCTGCGGGCGGCACCGTCAGGGCAGCGTCGCACGATGCTCGGGTCGATGCTGAGCTCGCTCGTCGCGGGGCCGCTGGCGGATCGGCAACCCGGCACGCAGGCAGTCACGCTGCCCGCGCGCGCGCCAGACGGCGCGGAAACCGCGCTCGCCGGCCGCGAGACGGTGAGCCTGACGCCGGGCGCGCTCGTGATCGATGCCGTCGCCGAAGGGAAGCTGCCGGGATCGAACGACGACGCCCATATCAATGTCGAGCGGCACCAGCGCATCGATGTCGCGCGCGGGCTGGTGCTCGAATCGCGGACGGTACGCGATACCATGATCGGCAGCGGCGCCGCGCGACGCCGCAGTCGTACCGTAAACATCAGTGTGATTTCCTTCAAGGTATCCTGATACCCGTCAGCAAAGCCGCCGATATGCTTGACTTTCGGGTAGACTATCGGCATTGGCCCGCCAGCGACGCCGCCTCTCGACGGGGCGGCGCGTTTCGTTTCTAGTCAAAAAGGTCTGGCCCCATGAAGGCGCTGATGAAGACCACCAAGTCGGCCAAGCCGCACGAAGTGGAAAAAAAGTGGCATATCGTCGATGCCGACGGCCTGGTGGTCGGTCGCGCGGCGACGATCATCGCCAATATCCTGCGCGGCAAGCACAAGCCGAGCTTTACCCCGCATGTCGATTGCGGTGACAATGTCATCGTCATCAATGCGGACAAGATCCGGTTCACCGGCAAGAAGCTGAAGGACAAGATCTATTACAAGCACACCGGCTATGCCGGCGGCATCAAGGCGGTAAGCGCGGGCAAGGTGCTCGAAGGGCGCTTCCCCGAGCGCGTGCTCGAAAAGGCCGTCGAGCGGATGATTCCGCGCGGGCCGCTCGGCCGCGACCAGATGCGCAACCTGCGCGTCTATGCCGGCGCGGAACATCCGCACGCCGCTCAGAACCCCGAAGTCCTCGATATCGCGGGCATGAACCGCAAGAACAAGGTGGGCAACTAATGTCCGATAACCGACAGTCGCTTTCCGACCTGGCCGACCTCGCCAACCAGCCGCGCCCGGTCGCGGGTGCTGCCGCCACGACCAGTGACATCGCCCCCGTCGGCAATGCCGGCCCGGCGCCCGAACCCGTCGCGCTGCGCGAAGCCATCATCGACAAGCAGGGTCGCGCCTATGCGACCGGTCGCCGCAAGGATGCGGTTGCGCGCGTGTGGATCAAGCCCGGCTCGGGCAAGATCACGATCAACGGCCGCGATCAGGAAGTCTATTTCGCGCGCCCGACGCTGCGCCTCGTCATCAACCAGCCGTTCGGCGTTGCCGAGCGTGAAGGCCAGTATGACGTCGTCTGCACCGTCAAGGGCGGCGGGCTCTCGGGCCAGGCCGGCGCGGTCAAGCACGGCATCAGCCAGGCGCTGACCCGCTACGAACCGGTGCTGCGCGCGCCCGTCAAGGCCGCAGGCTTCCTGACCCGCGACAGCCGCACGGTCGAGCGCAAGAAGTACGGCCGCGCCAAGGCACGCCGGAGCTTCCAGTTCTCGAAGCGCTGATCCCGGGTTGCTGCCGGGCCGGTCAAGCGGCCCGAGCCAGCCTCTGAAACGCCACAGGGCGGTCCGGCAACGGGCCGCCCTGTTTGCGTGGCCCCCGTTTTCGCGCAACACCGGCTGCTAGACGCTCACACCATGGCGCGCACCACGACGTCGAGCTCGCCGTCAGCGATTCGCAACTCATTGAACGAGGGCGGCGTGCTGCGAACGCGTTCGGACAAGGTTCCTGCACCGATCAGGCGGATAGTCCTGCCGCGCGCATCGACTGCCCGGTCGAACGGATCATGGACATGCCCCGAAAGGACCGCCCGCACGCCTGCGGCTGCAAGCCGGTCAAGCGCGTTGGCGCCGCCACGCGTGTTCGCTGTGCTGCGTGTCCCGAGTTCGATCAGCGGATGGTGCGCCGCGACGATCTGGAAATGGCTGTCGGGCGCCGCGTCGACCAGTGATAGAGTCGTGGCGAGTTCGCGGGCACTGACATGGCCCTTCGACCAGTTGAGGCGCCACTGGAAGCGCGCCGTCGTGCGCAGCGGCACGATGGCGACGCCCGGCAGTTCGAGCGGTCGCTCCACCATCCGCTCCAGCCGGGCATAGCGCGCATAGGGTTGCAGGAAGCGGGCGAACGGATTGAAATAGGGCAAGTCGTGGTTGCCGACTTCGACTGTCACCGGCCGCCCGAGACTTTCAAGCCATTCGCCGGCGGCCGCGAATTCGGCGTGACGCGCGCGCATCGTCAAGTCGCCGGTGACGATCACCGCGTCGGGGCGCTCGTTGCGGACGGTATCGGCGAACCAGGCGATGGCGGCGGGATCCTCGGCGCCGAAATGGATGTCGCTGACGTGGAACAGAGTCGTCATGCGTCGCCGCGCGTCCGGATGAACTGCGCGCCGGTCCTGCCTGCGCGAATGACCGTCCCCACCGGCACCATCTGCGGCTCGCCGTCGAACAGGCCGAGCACCGGGCGGCGTTCGGTACAGCGCATCGCCTGGCTTCGGACTTCATGCACCGCCGCTGCCTTCACCCAATCCCCGGTAATCCATTCCCAGCCGAGCGCGGTGATCGCACGCCAATCGCGCGCATCGACGGCAGCGATACGCAACCCGTTGTCCTCGGCGACGACGAACGCGGCCTGAACCCGCGCGGTCAGACCGGGCACGCCGGCCAGCCGAATCCCCTTGCCGAACGTGCGGCGCCAGGCATGGCCGATCGCGCGGATCAAGGCGCGGGATCGTCCGGCGCGGGCCGCTTCCCGCGCATGCGCCCAGGCGGCGGCGGGCCCCAGGATCAGCCCGACATAGGCGCGCGCGTCCCCCGCCTCGACACAGGGCAGGGCCACGCGCATTCCGTCCACGACCGCGCGGTCGATGATGGCCAGCGGGTCGAGATCGTCATGCAGCGCCTTTGCGAGCAGGTTCATGGTGCCGCCGGGCAGGATCAGGATCGCCCCATCCCACCCCGCCAACGCGCCGATCGCCGCGTTGATCGTCCCGTCGCCGGCGAACAGCACCGCCATGTCGACTTCGGCAGCGTCGAGCGATCGGGGCGTCGGCAGGGGTTGGTCCGGGAAGTCGGTTTGTCCAGCCTGCTCAAAGCCATGATCGGCAAAACGCGCGACCAGCGCCGCCTGCTTGTCCGGGCTCGTCGAGCCGGATCCCTGATTGCTGATGAGCCAGAATTTCCGCATCGGCCAACAACGCGCGACGATGGTTTCGGCTCCGTCATCGTCGGCGCCCGCCAAGGCGACGCTACCACATTGGGGGGAACTGATTTTTCATCTGGTCGTTTGTGTGTATCGCTGCATGTCCACGCGACCGAATCGGCCGGTGTCGGTTGTCGGCGTCGGCCGGCGGGATCAGGAGGAGGATAGGATGCACGCACGTTCAGCACCCGGCATGGGCAGAGTGGCGCTCGGCCTTGCCATTTCTGTCTTTGCGTTGGCAGCATGTTCGCAGAAGCCGACGGAAGAAGCCGCGAGCACGCCCGCCGCCGAACCGACCGCGGTCGCGCCCGAACCGAGCGCGAATACCGCCGCCCCAGCAGCACCGGCGGCCGGCGCAGTTGCCGCCGACAATACCGACACGGTCTCCGGCGCCAAGCTCGCCTCGTTCACCGGCGATGCGGCGGCGGGCGAGAAAGCGTTCGTCGCGTGCAAAGTCTGCCACGCGCCGGACAAGAACATGATCGGCCCGATGCTGAAGGGTATTGTGGGCCGCGCCGCCGGCACCGTTGCCGGCTACAGTTATTCGACCGCGAACAAGAATAGCGGGATCACCTGGACGCCCGAAAAACTGTTCCAATATCTCGAAAAGCCGCAGCGCGTGGTTCCGGGTACGAAAATGACCTATCCCGGCATGCCCGATCCGCAGCAGCGGGCGAACACGATCGCCTATCTCGAAACGCTCAAATAATCATCCGATCGGGTGCTATCACGGGGCGGGCCGGTTCAACGGCTCGCCCCTTTTTGCGTCCGCCAGCCCTCGCCGAACTGCAGGTCGGCAAGGTGAAACGGGAAGGAGGCGGCAAGCGGGACCGCGATCCACACCCAATCCAGTCCGTTGAGCGCCGCCCGAAGCGCAAGCAGCATCATCACGCCGGGTATGAGGCGGCATAGGAGCGCAGCCGGCGGCCATCGCCGCCTCAGCCTCAACCACAGCGCTTCGATTGCGATCACGAGCAGGACAATATCGACCGCGAGGCCGGTGCTGAACAGCCAGCCCATCGGCTCAGGCGAACGGGCCGTTCAACCGCACGATCACCAGATTGAGATAGCCGGTAAAGGTCACCCAGCCGAGATAGGGCAGGAACAGCAGCGACGCCTTCATCGACCAGCGCCAGCTATGCACCACCAGCGCCAGCGCCGATCCCCAGAACAGGATCATTTCGATCTGCGCCCAGTCGGGGCGGTGCAGCCGGTAGAACAACATGCTCCACAGGATGTTGAAAAAGCCCGATGTGGCGAACAGGCCGATCAGCCAATCGCCCTCGCGCGTCGGCATCGATCGCCAGCCGGTGATCACGGCAATCGCGGTGACGCCGTAGACGATCATCCACACCAGCCCGAACACATCGTCGCGCGGCGCCCATCGCGGCATCGCCAACTGGTGGTACCATGCGTCGGGGAGCGCGATCGTCAGCCCCATCACGGCAACGATCGCCGCGACCAGCGCGCCGACGACGATCGGAAACAACCAGAGGTGCGGCAGCTGCTTCTGCGGTTCAGCACGATAGAACGCGGCGGCAGCGGCGGCGGGCGCCCAGCCGCCTCGACCTGCCCGCGACGCCGCGCCCCCCGCGCCCCCCGCGCCCCACACGGTGCCACTGCCCGCGGCCTGCTGTCCGACAGCGGCGCGCAGGCCGTATCCGGAAGCTTTGGCCAGGCCGTCCTCGCCGCGCACCAGGAACGTGATCAGAGGCTGG
>PKED01000099.1 GCA_002863155.1 Sphingomonadaceae bacterium
CTCGCGGCCCCGGAAACGATGCGAATCTGGACGTCGCCGCCCGCGGAGTGACGGGGTCAGCTGTTCGACGGCTTATCGTCCCCAACCGGGTGGTGGGCCCGCCGCGCCTCGACCAGCTGGATCGCGCGCTGGATGCTGGCCTCGATCGACAGAAAGCTGGTGTCGAGCAATGCGGCGTCGTTGGCGAGCGTCAGCGGCGCGGTCGCGCGCTGGCTGTCGCGCTGGTCGCGCGCGCGGATATCCGCCAGCACCTTGTCGATGCTGACGTCCTGTCCGCGCGCGCGCAATTCGGCATGGCGGCGGCGCGCGCGGATGTTGGGCGTTGCGCGGACGAACAATTTTGCGTCGGCATGGGGGGCGATCACCGTGCCAATGTCACGCCCGTCGAGCACGGCGCCCCCCGGCTGGTTGGCGAAGCGTTTCTGCCGCGCCATCAGCGCCGCACGCACAAGCGGGTGAGCCGAGACAACCGACGCCGTCTTGCCGACATCGTCGCCGCGCAACGCGTCATCCTCGAGCATGGCTTCGTCGAAGTCGCAGGCGGCAACGCCGTCCGCCTCGATCGCCGGGTCGAGATCGTGCCGCATCACGTTGAGCGCTACTGCGCGGTACAACAGGCCGGTATCGAGATGCGGCAGGCCATAATGCCGCGCGAGTGCCCGCGCGATCGTTCCCTTGCCCGATGCGGCGGGCCCATCGACGGCGATGATCATGCGTCCACTCCAAGGCGGTTTGCGCCCCGCGCGTCAAGCATTTCGAAAAAGGCGGGGAAGCTGGTGGCGACCGGCGCCGCGTCGTCGAGCGTCACCGGCGCCCGGCAATGCAGCGCGGCGACCGCCAGGCTCATCGCGATGCGGTGATCGAGCCGGGTCGCGATCGTCGCGCCCCCGGCCAGCGCATCGCCGCCGCTGCCGGTGATCGCCAGTCCATCCTCGAATTCCTCGATCCGCGCCCCGATCGCGGTCAGCGCTTCGGCCATGGCGGCGATCCGGTCCGATTCCTTGACGCGCAGTTCGTGCGCGCCGCGCGCGACGGTGCGGCCGTCGGCAAAGGCGGCGGCGACGAACAGCGCAGGATATTCGTCGATCATGCTCGGGGCGAGTTCATGCGGCACGTCGATGGCGCAGAGCGGCGCGTGGCGGACGCGCAGATCGGCGACCGGTTCCCCGCCCACGATCCGTCGGTCGAACTCGACGATGTCGGCGCCCATCATCCTGAGCGCGGTGATGAGCCCGGTGCGGGTGGGGTTCAGGCCGACATTGCCGACGACGATGTCGGACCCCGGCACGATGCTGGCGGCGACCAGGAAGAACGCCGCCGACGACGGGTCGCCGGGCACGACGATCGTCTGCGGCGCGAGTTCGGCCTCGCCATGCAGCGTGATCACCCGGCCGTGTTTGCTGTGTTCGACGTTCAGCCGCGCGCCAAAGCCCGCCAGCATGCGTTCGCTGTGATCGCGGGTCGCGACGGGCTCGATCACCGTGGTGATGCCCGGTGTGTTGAGCCCGGCGAGCAGCACCGCCGACTTCACCTGCGCCGATGCGACCGGCAGCGTATAGCTGATCGGCACCGCCGGACACAGTCCGCGCACCATCAGCGGCAGCGTCCCGCCCGGGCTGGCCGTGACGTCGGCGCCCATCTGCGCCAGCGGATCGATGACCCGGTTCATCGGCCGCCGCGACAGCGAGGCATCGCCGACAAAGGTCGCGGTAATCGGGTGGCTGGCGACCAGGCCCATCAACAGCCGGGTCGACGTGCCCGAATTGCCCATGTCGAGCGCCTGCAGCGGTTGAAGCAGTCCGCCGACCCCGACTCCGTCGACCGTCCAGACGCCATCGGCGTGCCGATCGATGGTCGCGCCCATCGCGCGCAGGGCAGCAGCGGTCGCGAGCACGTCCTCGCCCTCCAGCAGCCCCTCGATCCGGCTCGTGCCAACCGCGAGCGCCGAAAACATCAGCGCGCGGTGGCTGATCGACTTGTCGCCGGGCACGCCGATACGGCCGCCAAGGGCGCCGCTTGCGGCTAGGGTGAGAGGGGCAGGGGCGTGGGTCACGGAGCGCGGCTTTGACAGCGCACTTGCGCTATGGCAAGGCGCGCGCCACTTCGCACGGGGTCTCCCGGGCGAAATCCCGTTCAATCGAAAGGTCACCGATGGTGAAACCGGAATGGGGCACGAAGCGGACGTGCCCGAAATGCGCCACGCGTTTCTATGATCTTGGCAAGGACGATCCCGTCACCTGCATTGAATGCGGGCAGGCATGGGAGCCCGAGCCGATCCTGAAGTCCAAGCAGCCTCTGCCGTTCGACGCGCCGAAGACGGCGGTCAAGGTCGATGACGACGATCTCGCCGATGCGGCCGAGGATCTGGACATTGCCGGGGACGACGAAGAGCCGTCGCCCGACGATGAAGTCGATTTGGGCGGCGACGACGATCTGGGCGTCGAGACCGGCGGCGACGAGGAAGAGCGCTAGGCCGCCGACGCGTTGGCGCTAGTGTGCCTGCGTGTCCGGCCATCCGACCGCGATGTCGTTCGGATGGCGGACGGCACGGCGTAAGCGGGAACGAGCGTCAGACCGCTTGCAAAGGGTGCGTGGCCCGGATATGGGCGACGCCTTCCCGAAGGGAACGGGGCCGTAGCTCAGCTGGGAGAGCGCTGCAATGGCATTGCAGAGGTCAGGGGTTCGATCCCCCTCGGCTCCACCACTTACCGATCATCGACGGACATGAAAAAGGCCGGTGGGTTGCCCCACCGGCCTTTTCGTTGTCGGCCCGCCGGGCGCTCAATAGCGTGTGCGGACGCCGATGAAGATGTAGCGGCCAACGCCCGATACCGGATAGGCCGAGCTTGCCAGATAGGGCTGGAGGTCGGTCAGGTTGTTGACGCCACCGTAGAAAGTGAACCGGTCGTTGACCCGCAGGCTGGCCGACAGGTTCTGCACATAATAATCGGGCGCGAAGCCGGCATTGCCGAATTCGGCCTGAATCCGCTCGATCTGGATCACACCCGCCGCCGCCGTGCTCTGCACATATTGCAGGCTGTAGTTGAGCGACAGCGGCCCGCGCGTGACGTTCGCGGTTACGACGCCCGAAAATTCCGGCACGCTCTGCTCGCGAAGCGCCGGGTTGACGAGATTCGGGTTGCCGGGGTCGAAGAACCGGTTGACCTTCTGCGTCCAGTTGCCGTTCAGGCCAAGATTGACCCGGGTCGAAGCACCGATCCGGAAATCGTAATTGACGGTGAAGTCGATGCCCGACGTCTCGATCCGGCCGAAGTTCAGCTGGGTCTGGGTCAGGAAGTTGAAGCCGAAGGTCGCCGGGCCGGCCGTGGGGCCATTGCGGCGGAACAACGAACAGAACTGGTTCGGGAAGGTGATGTTGTCGTAGCAGGTGTTGACGATGTCCTGCGCGGTGACCGCAGCGATCGCGTCCCTGATGCTGATCGAATAATAGTCGGCCGACATCGTCAGGCCGCGAATGAAGCGGGGCTGGATAATGCCGCCCACCGACCAGGTGGTCGCCTGTTCACGCCGCAGATTGGGGTTGCCGCCGCTGGTGCCCGAGAAACGACCGGTCAATGGATCGTTATAGGTCGCGAGGAACTGCTGCGGGTTGGGAATACCCAGAGCCGTCGCGGCGGCCAGGCAGTTGGCTTCGCGATTGGGGTTCAGTCCCCGATTGACGAGGTCGCAAGGATCCGAAGGCCGGAACGTCGCGCCCTGCGCCGGGCTGAACAGTTCGGCGATATTCGGCGCGCGGATCGCGACCGCATAGGTACCGCGGACGCGGAAATCCCTGATCGGCGCATAAACACCGTTGACGTTCCAGGTCAGCGTGCTGCCGACGGTCGAATAATCGGCATAACGGACCGCTCCGCCGACGGAGAGCTCGTGCGCGAAGGGCAGGTCCTTCAGAACCGGCAGCTTCACTTCGCCGAACACTTCCTTCACGTCGAATGCGCCGCCGGTGTTGAGCGTGCGGGTCGACGGATCGAAGATCAGCTGCTGGTTGGCGGAGATGTCGCCGATGAAGGTGCCGGCGGGCCCGGCAGGCGAATTGGCCGGCAGAATCCCGCGTTCAAGGTCGCTGAAGCGCGATGACGATGTCTCCCGCCGATATTCAAAGCCCGCCGAGAACTGCGGCGCACCACCCGGCAGATTGAAAAAGCCGCCGGTATCGCCAGTGACGACCGCCGTGATGACCGTCTGGGTCAGCCGGAAAAAATCGGTGGTCGGCTGCGTGATGAAGTTCACGCCTTCCTGGCTGACCGAATTGACGCCGTTGAACAGCGTGACCGGCCGACATTGGCCGTCGCCCGGACGGAAGGTGAAGAAGCCGCCCTCGATGAACGGGAAGGTTTCAGAGCCCACATAGGGAACATTGCTGATGTCCGACCGGCAGATCGGCTGACCGTTCGGCCCGCGCACCACATCGATTGCCGCGAACAACCGGTCATAGAGCACTGAATTGCTCTGCGTGATTTTGTTGTCGGTGCGGCCGTAATTTGCGGCCACTTCATATTTCAGGTGCGATGTGATGTCGCCGCGCAGCCCGACCAACAGGCGATAGGTGTCGCGATTGGCGGTCTGGATATTGGGCCCCAGGTCGAGGAAGTCGCGGCTGACGCGCAGGCCGCCTGCATCATTCGCTTCGCCTTGCAACACCGCCGGGATGAACGGATTGTCGGGCAGGATCAGCAGCGAATCGTAGAATGTGTTGTAATTGTTACGCGAAACCGTGTTGTTCCGGGTGTATTTTGCATCGACGAACAATTCGGCCGCCGGCGAGAATTCGAATCGCGCACGGAAATTGCCGTAAAAACGCTCGCTGCCGGGCGTCAGCGACGTTTGATCGGTACGCTCGACTGCGCCGTCGCCGCCAAACTGGTTCTGGCTCGTTGAAATGATGCCATCCTGGAAAATGCGCACCCCGCCGCCCGGCGTCGACACATAGCAGCCGCCGCCGCCAAAGCCGGTCCAGCCGACATAGCTTTCGTTGCAGTCGGCGATGCCGTTATTGTTGATGTCGGTCGTAAAGCGCGCGAAATCGGCGCGGAAGATCAGCCCGGCATTCGAACTGATGCCGAAAACGGGCTGGGTCCCGATCACGAACGCGGATGAATTGGCCGCGCGATTGATCAGCGCCTGCTCGGCCGCAGTCGGCGTAACGCCCGGGAACAGCGCCTGGAATGCGGCGAGGCTGTTCGGAATCGTCGGGCCGAACGAAATCCGCGTGGTGCGCGGACCGGGGCCGCCGACCCGGTAATAGCCGGCGAAGTTGGGCGTCGCGATCGGATCGATGTCGCCGATCTGGAAGCGCCGGGCCGGGTTGGAATAGGTGGTCGAATTGTTGGCGCGGCCGTTGTTCGCGGTGAATTCGCGATCACCGAGCAGCACCTCGTTTTCGTTGGTGTAGCCGCCTGCGATCGTGATGTTGCCGCGCCCGCCCGCGAAATTGAGGCCATAGGCGGCATCGATCCGATAGGCCGCGCCGTCCCCCCGGTCGGACACGCCAGCCTGCGCATCGATCGTCAGGCCGGTGAAATTGCGTTTCAGCACATAGTTGACGACGCCGGTTACCGCGTCGGCGCCGTAAATGGCCGACGCGCCGCCAGTCAGCACGTCGACCCGCTCGATCAGTCCCGACGGAATCGTCGAGACGTCGACCGTCTGCGCGCCTGCCACGCCCGATACGTGGCGATAGCCGTCGACCAGCACCAGCGTGCGGTTCGAGCCCAGCTGGCGCAGGTTCAGCGTGGCCTGACCGACGCCGCCGCCGCCGCGTTCGAGTGAATCGGCGACCGTTCCGGAAGAGATCAGTGCGGGCAGCTGACGCAGCGTCGCGGTGACGTCGGTCGCACCGGCGGCGCGCAGCTGATCGGCATTGATCGAGCTGACGGGCAGCGGCGCGGTGGCATTGGGATCGAGCTTCAGGCGGCTGCCGGTGACCACCACATCGGTCGTCTCTTCGCTCCCCGCCTTGTCGGTTTCGGCCGCTGGTGCCGGGGTCGGTGCCGTTTGTGCAGCGGCCGGGGCCGCACATGCCAAAACCCATGCCGATGCCCCGGCAAGCGCCAAAAACTTCGCGTTCATTAGCTGTCGTCCCCTCAGACGTTACAAAATAACAAGATTCACGCTGATCGATTTCACAAAATTTTGCAATCGTTCAGGGTGCGAACAAATTGCCGCAGTGCAAAATCGCGTTGGCGTGACATTTTTGCTACACTCAAACGAGGCCAGGTCGACCAGCGGGGCCAGCGTCAGCGCCGCCTTGCCTTGGTTGCGGCTGGCCGCGCCTCGGGCGGTGCAGTGTAGAGGATGCGCAGCAATGTGTCGCCCGGATCGCGCAAGGGATCTGTGGCGATCGAGCTTACCCGGCCGGCCTTGGGCGCGGTCAGGCGTTCGATCACGCGTCCGAACGGGTCGGCGAGCGTTGCAACCTCCTGCCCCTGCGCAACATCGTCGCCCAGGTCGACCAGCAGCGTTGCATAGCCGCCCCGGCCCGTTTTCACCGTTGCGAGCGAATCGCCGACAAAGGGTGCCTGCGCGCGCGCCGGCGCACTGCCGGGCGGCAGCATCTTCAGGTCGACCATCACCCGCATGATGCCGTCCACCGCCCGGCCGATCACTACCCGGTCGAACATTTCGGGGCGGTTGAGCTCGAGGGTGATCGCGGGCACGCCGCTTTTCAGCATTTCGGTTTCGACCGTTCCCTTGATACCGGGGTCGAGCTTGATCATGTCCGGGCCGACAAGCTCCCCGATCTCGCGCGCGCGTGCCGATCCGGCGAAGACGTACATCGGATAGGCGGTGCCGCGCGACTGGGTGTGCAGGTCGATCGCGGTGTCGGCATTGGGGCGCATCAGCCGGCTCCACAACCGGGCGGCATAGAGCTCGGCACGGTCGGTGCTTTTCGGATCGCCGGGCATGATCCGGTTCAGGTTTTCCCCGTCGCGGCCGTCACCGGGCGTGAAGGCGCGGCTGTGGTGCAGCAGGCCCGGGGTGTTGACGCCCGGGATCGCGACGATGCTGCCGCTCAGCGTCGCCGGGTCGACGCGGCCGATCAGACGGTGGATGACGTCGACGCCGTTCAGCTCGTCGCCGTGGATCGCCGCCGTCAGCAGCAGGCGCGGCCCCGGCTTTGCGCCGCGCACGACGATGACGGGGACATACCATCCCTGGCCGATCGCATTGTCGGTGACGCGGAACCAGAAACGGTGAACCTGCCCCGGCGTAAGATCGGCAACATCGAGCTTGTCGATGACGGGCGTTCCGTCGACGCGGTCGCCGGTCGGAATCGTCTGCGCATGTGTCGCCTCGGCGAGCAGGAGCGCGATCGGTGCAAGGGCGCGAAGCAAGGCGGACAGCTGGTTTATGCGCGCCATTTAAGGCGATCGGGCGCGCAAAGGCAACGGGGCTGCGCGTCGCCGATGACCGTCCCGAAGCAGGACGCGGTTAACCAATAATCGGCGGGGACCTAATCGTAAACGACGCGTTAACGTCTTGCCATGCGAACCGATGTTGCTGTCCTCAATCCCGACGCCCGCCACCCGATCCGCCGGATGGTGGCACCGCCCCCGCCGCCTGCGCCTGCGCCCGCAGCGAACTCGCGCGACGATGACGACCTGAAGCTGTTCGCGCTCAGCTTCACGGCGTTCTTCATCTGCATCTACAGCCTGATCTACTGATCGCCGCCTAGTCGCAAAGCTGGTGCAGCCGCCAGGCGAGCCACGCCGCGACGGGGGACATCAGCGCCACCAGCAGCATTGTGTTTTCGGGTGCCAGGCCCGCCCATGCCAGCAGCTGGACGACGACGGCACCGCACGTCATCGCGCCGGCATTGACGACATTGTTGGCGGCCACGGTGCGCGCCGTCTCGTCCTTGCCGACCGTGGTCGTCAGGAAGGCGTAGAGTGGCACGACGAACATGCCCCCCGTCACCGCAATCGCCATCAGTGCCGCGATGATCAGCCAGCCCATTGGCAGCGCGAGGAAGGGCATCAGGCCATAAAGCTGTTTGTCGGGCAGCGCGGGCCAGGAACGGCAAAGCAGCGAGAAGGCGATCACGCAAACCCCCATCGCGATCACCGACGCGGGGGCGTATTTCGCCGAAGTATGCCCTTTGAGCAGAGCGTTGATCGCGACCGAGCCGATCGCGACCCCGATCGAGAACAGCGCGATGACGAATGTCGACACCGTTTCGTCGGCGGTCAGGACATTCTTCACCAGCGGCGGAAACACGATGATGAGCACGGCGCCCATCGACCAGAAGAAGCTGATCGCGCAGATCGCCATGAACAGGCGGGGAATATGCATCGTCGCGCTGATCACGCGCCACGACGCCGAAAAGGGGTTGAAATTGATCGTCAGCATCGGCCCGACCCGCGGTGCGGCCGGCACCAATAGCGACGTCGACCAGCCGACCAGCGCGACCGCCAGCACCGTCACGACCGTTACCTCGGCCGGCAGCTTGGCAAGCAGGCCGGCGGTGACGGTGCCCGACAGGATGGCGAGATAGGTCGCAGCCTCGACCAGGCCGGTGCCGCCCAGCACCTCGTCTTCCATCAGATGCTGAGGCAGGATCGCATATTTGATAGGGCCGAAAAAGGCCGAATGGATGCCGAGGCCCAGCACCGCGAGCAGCATCAGGGCAAGGCCGATCGTGGAATAGCCCGCATGGGCGATCATCAACCCCGCCGACCCGATGATCATGATCAGCACCTCCGCCGCCTTGACGATGCGGATGATGCGCGCCTTGTCGTGCGTGTCGGCAAGCTGACCCGACAGGGCGGACAGCAGGAAGAAGGGCAGGATGCCGATCGCGGTCGCCAGCGCGTTGAAATTCTGCTCGACGCGGGCGTCGCTATAGATCTGATAAGTCGCGAACAGGACCATCGCCGTTTTGAACAGATTGTCGTTGAACGCGCCGAGAAACTGGGTGACGAACAGCGGGAGGAAACGGCGCTCCTTGAGTAGCCCGAGCGCATTCAGCATGACAAATTTCGAAACCTTTGTGGCGATTCTGTGAATGCGGCATAGCCGAGGTGCCGCAAATGCGGCAATCGCTTTCGCGTCATGCTTTCGCCGCGGCGCGTGCACCGCTAGAGCGGGCCGGTGCTGACTATTCCCAACCTGCTCACGCTGTCCCGCATCGCGGCGGTGCCCTTGCTGGCGCTGCTGCTCTGGTGGCCGCACTGGCAGGCGGGTCAGGTCTCGGCGTTCATCCTCTACTGCGTGGTCGGGGTGACCGATTATTTCGACGGCTACCTCGCCCGGGCGCAGCAATCGGTATCGAAGCTCGGCATCTTTCTCGATCCGATCGCCGACAAGATCATGGTTGCGGCGATCTTGCTGATGCTGGTGGCGGTGCAGCGGGTTGAAGGCATTCACGTCATCGCCGCGATGGTGATCCTGATCCGCGAAATCGCCGTTTCGGGCTTGCGCGAATTTCTCGCGGGTTTGAGCGTGTCCGTGCCGGTGTCGCAGCTCGCCAAATGGAAGACGACGCTCCAGTTCGCGGCGCTCGGCGCGCTGATCCTCGTCGGGGCTTTGCCGGGGCACGACTGGGTGATGGTCACGGGGCTGGCCGCCTTATGGGCGGCAGCCTTGCTGACCGTGGTGACTGGTTTCGACTATCTGCGCGCCGGCCTCAGGCATATGGACTGAGGGGCAATGGCGGTCGACATCCTCTATTTTGCCTGGGTGCGCGAGGCGATCGGCACCGGCGCGGAGCAGGTGACGCCGCCCGACACCGTGGTGTCGGTGGCTGATCTGATCGCCTGGCTGAGTGGCAGAAGCGAAGGCCATCGCCGGGCCTTTGCCGATCCGGACCGGCTACGCGCCGCTGTCGATCAGCGCTTCGTCCCCCTCGATGCGGCGATCGCGGGCGCGCGGGAGATCGCGATCTTCCCACCGGTGACCGGCGGATGATCCGCGTGATCGTCCAGCAGGCGCCGATCGACACGTCCGTGTTATTGGGGGCGCTGGAACTGCCTGGCGCAGGCGGTGTCGCGAGTTTTACGGGTCTGGTGCGCGCCGATGATGGTGTCACCGTGCTCGATCTCGAACACTATCCCGGCGCGACCGAGGCTGCGCTGACCGATCTTGCGACGGCGGCGTCCGATCGCTGGGGACTGATCGCGGCGGTCATCGTTCACCGCGTGGGGCGGATGGCGCCGGGCGAGCGGGTGGTCTTTGTCGGCACTGCCGCCGCCCATCGCGCGTCCGCGCTCGATGCCTGTGCCTTCCTGATCGACCGGCTGAAAACCGAAGCGCCGTTCTGGAAACGCGAGGAACGCGGCGCGGACGCACGCTGGGTCGAGGCGCGCGACGCAGACGAGGTCGCGGCCGCCCGCTGGCGGGCCGATCGAACGAGCGATCGGCCCGATTAGGCGCGTTACGGGAGTTTCGGCAGCAGCACGCCGTTGATGACGTGAACGACGCCATTCGACTGGCGGACATCGGCCACCTCGACAAACGCCATGTTGCCGTTGGCGTCGGTCAGCTTGATCGCCTTGCCGTCGAGTTCGGCGGTGAGCGGATCCCCGGCGACCGTGGTCAGCGTCGCCTTCCCGCCGCCGGTCTTGATCTGCTCGAGCAGCTGGGTGCCGCTAATGGCCCCCGGGACGACGTGATAGGTCAAGACCTTGGTGAGCGTCGGCTTCGATTCGGGCTTCAACAGCGTATCGACCGTGCCGGGCGCGAGCCGCGAAAATGCGTCGTTGGTCGGGGCGAACACGGTGAACGGACCGGGGCCGCTCAGCGTTTCAACAAGGCCCGCCGCCTTCACGGCGGTGACAAGCGTCGTCAGGTTGGGCGCGGCCGAGGCATTCTCGACGACCGTCTTGGTCGCCAGCATGTCCGCACCGCCGACCTTCGGATTTGGTGCCGTTGCGGCTGCGGGGGGCGGGCTGGCGGGGGTGGGCGCAGCCTGGATTTCGGCCGGGGTGGTCATCAAGAACAGGATCGGCAGGATCATGAAAAACTCCATAGTGACAATCGCCCGCACTGCAGGCGGGTACCCCACAAGTACGAGTGGCCCTGGATTTGGTTGCATCGTCGCGAGCACGCAACCGCACATTTCCGCCATTTATCCCGTCCGATGCACGGCGGGCCGTCGGGCTTTGGCGCTTACCAAGCGCTGGCGAACAGGTCGGCGAGCAGCTGGAAGTCGCGTTCGCGCGGGCTGGCGCGCCGCCAGATCAGCGCGATCTGGCGGGTCGGGTGGCTCGCTTCGAGCGGGAGCGCGGTGACGCGGGTATGATCCAGAATGCCGGCCTCGACCGCCATCTGTGGCAGGATCGTCACGCCCAGCCCGTTGTCGACCATCTGCACGATGGTGTGAAGCGATGTGCCCAGCATCGTCGCCTCCGCCCGCAGTTCGGGGCGGTTGCACGCCGACAGGGCGTGATCCTTCAGGCAATGCCCATCCTCGAGCATCAGCAGCCGCGATTCGTCGATCTCGGCGGCGGCGATGGCAGCGGGGCAGGGCGCATATTCATTTTCGGGAAAGGCGACGAACAGTCGATCCTCGAACAGCGGCCGCACCGCCACTTCGCCGCAGGCAAAGGGCAGGGCGAGCAACACGCAGTCGGTGCGCCCGTTCTGCAACCCCTCGCATGCGACGCTGCTGGTTTCCTCGCGCAGATAGAGTTTCAGGTCGGGATAGCCGGTCCGCAGCCGCGGCAGGATGCGCGGCAGCATGAACGGAGCGATAGTGGGGATCACGCTCATCCGCATCTCGCCCGACAGCGGCTTGCCCGCGGCGCGCGCCAGATCGCCGAGTTCTTCGGCTTCGCGCAGCACCCGCCGGGCTTTGGCGGCGATATGCTCGCCCAGCGGCGTGAAGCGGACGACCCGGCGCGTGCGTTCGACCAGCGTCACGCCGATCAGCCCCTCGAGCTCGCGCAGCCCCGCCGACAGGGTCGACTGGGTGACGAAGCAGCTCTCCGCCGCGCGACCGAAATGACCATGATCGCGCAGCGCGACCAGATATTGCAGCTGCTTCAGCGTCGGCAGGTAAGTGGTCATCGATTGATCGCTCCAATCGATCAGTACGGGGCCACTGACTTGCCTGTCAACTTAACGAGTAGCGGGCGGCCCTCAAGCGAGCGCCTTGTAGAGGCTGAACAGGCTGGTGAGCGTCAGCACCGCACCAACCAGCCCCAGCAGCAGCCGCGCCTTCACCCGCTTGACCAGCAGGGCGCCGAGCGGCGCGGCGAGCACGCCGCCGATCAGCACGCCGATCGTCGCGCGGCTGAACGCCTCGACACCAATCGTGATCAGGAAAGTGATCGAGATCACCGTTGTCAGAAAGAATTCGGCGGTGTTGACCGTGCCGATCGTCCGGCGCGGCTCGGTGCCCTGGATCAGGAGGTTGGACGTCACCACCGGCCCCCAGCCGCCGCCGCCCGCCGCGTCGAGGAATCCGCCGATCAGGCCGAGCGGGGCAATCACGCGGGGTTCCTTGCGCTCTGGCGGGAGGCCGAACGACCGGAACAGGAGGTAGACGCCGATCAGGCTGAGATAGGCCATCACGAACGGGCGTGCGCGGTCGCCGCTGATCGTCAGCAGATAGGCGCCGCAGACCCCGCCCACTACGCCGGGGATGACCAGCCGGGCAAACAGCCGCCAATCGACATTACGGTGCAGGACGTGGCTGATTCCCGACGCGGCGGTGGTGAACATCTCCACCAGATGGACCGTGGCGGAGGCGCGGGCAGGAACGACGCCGAGCAGGCTGACCATCATCGTGCTAGCGATCACGCCGAACGCCATGCCGAGCGCGCCATCGACGATCTGCGCCAGGAATCCGACGGCGATGTAGGGCAACAGGCTCGCGAGATCCCAGGTCAAACGGTCGCTCCCGGCCCAGTTCGGTGGCTATGCCGGACGGGAGATAGGGACCGCGCCGATTGCCGACAAGAAAGATGGGATTGACGCCGATAAAGCCGCGCATGCGCAGATCATGGCATTTGCGAAACAGACACCCTAAATAGCGCGCGGGAAAGCCACTATGGATCGCGGCCGATGTTTCAGCGCCTCATCACCTATCTCGATTCGATCAAGGCGCGCGATCCGGCGCCGCGATCGCGGCTGGAGATCATGCTCTATCCCGGCGTGCTGGCGCTCGGCCTCCACCGCGTCGCGCATGCGCTGTACCGGGCGGAGCTGTATTTCCTTGCGCGCTTCGTCAACCACCTGTCCCGGATGCTGACGTCGATCGACATCCATCCCGGCGCCCGGATCGGTCGCAATTTCTTCATCGACCACGGCTTTACGGTGATCGGCGAGACGGCCGAGATCGGCGACAATGTCACCATCTATCAATGCGTGACGCTGGGCGGGACCAGCCCCGACAATGGCGTCGCCGGCAAGCGCCACCCGACACTGGCCGACAATGTCATCATCGGATCGGGCGCGCAGGTGCTCGGGCCGATCACGGTCGGCATCGGCGCGCGCGTCGGCGCGAATGCGGTCGTGACCAAGGACGTTGTGCCCGGCGCGGTGATGGTCGGGATCCCCGCGCGCCCGACCGTGATCGAGGGTGGGCGGAGCGAACAGAGCTTTGTCCCCTATGGCACGCCGTGCCGCGACATGTTCGATCCCGAAACGCAGAAGTTCGAGCTGCTGCGCTGCGAGCTCGATCAGCTGCGCAAGGAGATTGCGGCGCTGCGGGCCGAACGCGACGGCCACGGCAGCGCAGACGGCCCAGGGGAGTTGCGCGACCGCGCCTGATGGGGACGGTAACACCCTTTCCCGTGCTGAACGGGCGCGTGCCGAGCCAGATCGGGTTCGACCGCGCCGAACTGACGCGCATCCTTGATCTTTACGGGCGGATGGTCGCGGCGGGGCATTGGCGCGACTATGCGATCGATCTCGGCCGCGATGCCGCCGTCTTCGCTGCCTTCCGCCGCGCGACCGAGCGGCCAGAATTCCGCATCGAAAAGCGCCCGGCGTTGCGGACCAAGCAGGGCATGTGGGCGCTGATCGGCGAAAGCGGCGCGGTGCTGAAACGCGGGCATGAACTGGCGCCCGTGCTGGCGCCGGTCGAGCGGCGGCTGCTCAAGCTGGTGGCGGAGTAGCGGGGGGAAGACCCGGGGGCGGCTTTCGCCCCAAAATAGCATATATCGTCAAAGCGCTACGCTGCCGCGCGCGACCCACAAAAAAACCCCGGTGGCGTGAACCACCGGGGGCGAAGTTTCGTACCACCGGCCTGGGGGCAATCAGGCCGGGACCATCGTCTGCACCGGGGGCAGGCGATCCTTGAGGCCGCCGAGCAGCGCGACCACCAGCCCGCGCATCTGGTGCCAGAATACCGATAGCGTCAGCAGTGCCGAGCCGATCACGAAGGCGGTCAGCGCGGCGCTCAGTTCGACCGCGCCGGTCTGCTGGATCAGGCCGTACATCGCATAGAGGACATAGGCGAGGCTCGACACCAGCAGCGCGCGGCGGTCGACCGCGAGCGCCACAAAGGCGAACACCAGGTACAGACCGATCACCAGCAGCGCGCGCGCCGCATCGACATTGTTGTCGAGCACGCCGAGCATGTGGAAGATCGGGTGCGCGATCAGCGGGGCTGCCGCCAGGTGCAGCCAGAAGGCGACGTCGGAGCGGCGCGTGCGGCGCTCGCGGTCCGACATGTCCCACCACATCGCCAGGGCGAACACGCCCAGCCCGCCGGCGAGCGCGATCGGGTAAAGCGCGTCCTGCGTCAGCCCGAGCGCGCCGACCGTCGTCGCCGCCACCGTCGCGACTAGCGCGAGCGCCCCCGCTGCGACCGTGATCGGCACCATGAACCGCCGCCAGTGCAGCCAGGTCGCGCCTGCCGTCACCAGCGCGATGCCGCCGCCGGTCAGCGCGGCAATCCGCTCTGGCATGTCGACGTCGAGCCGTACCAGCGTGCCGATCATCGTCGCGGCGACGCTGCCTGCGAAGGCGAGCAGCAACAGGATCGAGGGGAGCGCCATCCGCCGCCGCCGCGTGAAATATTCAGCGAACAGCCAGGCCGCCGCCGCGACCGCCGCGCCACCGAGCGGCTCCATGATCCGCCAGCCGATCTGCCCGATCGCGCCCAGCGACAGCACCAGCGCGATCGCAACGAAAATGTCGTTGAAGCCGGTCAGCAGCTTGAACTGCTCCTCGTCGACGGCGGGCGCCTGGCGGAGCCCGGCGGTATGGTTGCGGAAGGCGGCGGCGGCTTCGCGCGTGATCACGCCCGCCGCCACCGCATTCTCGATATCGCTTTCGCTGTACATGGTCGGTCCTTTCCCTGTTGGATGGGCTATAGCACAGGTGTATTGGTGAAGCAATACGCCATGGCGCATTGGCCTTGGCGGCGTAGGGCCGTCAGTCTGATGGCGCTGTCGTTCGCGCGCGCCACTGGCGATTGGCGAAGTAGATCATCGCGCCCGCCACCACGGCGATTACCATCGCTTGCCAAGATGCCGCTTCGCTGCCCGAGATCAGCCCGACGCAGGCGATCGCGGCGGCGGCGATGACGGCGTTACCCCGAGCCGATCGCGACAGCCCCTCGCGTCGCTCGATTACCGGCAATGCGGCGATGCAGCCGAGATAGACGATCAGGCGCGAAGCAACGCTGAGAACCGCGAGCGCCGCGAATCCGCCGCTCAGCGCGAGCGCGAGCAGTACCGCCATGATCGCCACGACCGCATGGCGCGGCACCGCGTCGGTCGGGCTGATCCGTCCGATCCAGCGCGGCAGCCCGCCCAATGTCTCCAGCGCGAGCAGCCGACGCGACAGGAAAAGCATGTTGTTGGTGACGTTGCCGAAGATCGAGAGCGTCGCTGTGGCCAGCATCAGCGCCGCGCCCGTGCCGCCCAGCAACGCGCCCGCCATCGTCGACAGCGGCGCGGTATCGCTTTTTGCGGGCACATAGGCGGTCGCGACATAACCCCACACCAGCAGCGCGTAGAGCAAGCTGACCGCGAGATAGACGCCGATCACCGCGCGCGGCATGTCGCGCTTCGGGTCGCGCGCCTCGCCCGCGACCGTCATCGCGCCTTCGAAGCCGCTGAAGGAATAGGCCGACAACAGGATCGCCTGCGCCAGCGACCATTGCGCGGCGGGCGCGATCACCCCGCCATTGGCCGCGATGGCGGGCAGAGCGAGCAGCAGAACCAGCCCGAGCGGCAGCAGCTTCAGGATCGATACCAGCCCGAGCGCGCGCGCGACGACGCTGGTCGCGGTCAGGTTGATGGCGAATATCAGGCAGAGCGCGACGACCACCACCCCGGCATGCGCGATCGGACCGGCGGCTATCGGTGCCCACCAGCGCAGCGCATAGTCGGCGAGGACGTTGGCGTTGGCGGCGGCGGCAGCCGCGGTCGACAGGCATTGCATCCAGCCGATCTGAAAAGCCGCTGCGCCGCCGAACGCGCGTTCGACATAGAGGATCGGCCCGCCGGTGCCGTCGAACAGCGTGGCAAGCCGCGCGAACACCATCACCACCGGCAGCATCGCCAGCCCGACCATCATCACGATCAGCGGCGCCCAGCCGCCGCTCTTGGCCGCAACGGCCGCCGGCATCGCAAAGATGCCTGCGCCGACGATGCCGTTGAGCACCATCGCCGCCAGCCCGCCAATGCCGACCGATCGGCGCAGCCGACCGACGTCAGGGGAGGGTGCAGCGGAAGTCATCACCGGCACGCGCTCGCACGACAGCCCGCCGCCCGCAACCGCCCGCATTCAACCCCGATCGCGGCCTATTTGCCCTGCAGCTTTTGCAGGATCGACATCGATTGTTCGGCGCCCGACTGCGGCGTCAGCTCGCCGGTGCGATCGGTGATCTCCGCCCAGTGCGCGGCGACCCCCTCTGGCGACAGCTCGTCCCCGGTCAGCAGCTTACCCTGGGTGAGCGTGAGATAGGCGGCCTGGAATACGCCCGCCCCCGCGCCGACGATCATGTTGGTGGGGGCATCCTCGGACACCAGGAACAGTGCGGCCGGTGCGACCTTGTCGGGCGAAAAGGCGGTGAACGCTTCGGCGGGGAACAGGTCCTCGGTCATGCGGGTGCCCGCCGTCGGCGCGATCGTGTTGACCTTGATATTGTTCTTGGCGCCTTCGATCGCGAGCGTCTTGGTCAGGCCGGCAAGCCCGAGCTTGGCCGCGCCGTAATTGGCTTGGCCGAAATTGCCGTAAAGGCCGGTCGACGATGCGGTCATCAGGATGCGCCCGTAATTTTGAGTGCGCATCGTTTCCCACACCGCCTTGGTGCAGTTGGCCGATCCGTTGAGATGGACGTCGACGACGAATTTGAAATCGGCCGGCTCCATCTTGGCGAAGCTTTTGTCACGCAGCACGCCGGCATTGTTGATCAGGATGTCGACCCGGCCCCATTTGGCTTTCGCGGCTTCGACCATCGCGACCATCTGGTCGTAATCGGTCACGCTGCCGCCGTTCGACATCGCCTCTCCGCCGGCGGCTTCGATTTCCTCGACGACCTTCAGCGCCGCGTCCGAGTGACCGGTGCCGTCACGCGCGCCGCCCAGATCGTTGACGACGACCTTCGCGCCGCGCCGGGCGAGATCGATCGCATAGGCGCGGCCAAGGCCACCACCGGCGCCGGTGACGATGGCGACGCGATCAGTGAAGTTGATGGTCATGGCGGGAGGCTCTCCTGAATTGTTCCGCAGAGCCTCCTAGGCGATCATTTGCCGGTCGAAAAGCCGGGTGCCTGCTCAGCGGCGGCGCGACTTGCTTCGGCGCGGGCCGGGCTCCATGCATTTGTCGTACTGGTTGCCCTTGCACACCGGATAGCTCGCCTGTGGCGGCGGCGGCGGGAAGGCCTCGCTCGGGCTTACCGACGGCTGGAACTGCACGGCGGCGCCTGTCGGCACGGTCGCAACGGGGCGGGCCAGCACCATGGCATTGGCGTCCACCGACGCATTGTTGCCTGGCGAGCGCGCCGCCTGCTGGGCGCGGGGGCCGTTCGACGGGACGGGCTCATTCGACAATTCGGTCCGCGGCACTTCGGGACCGGCGGCGGGGGGGGCGGCCTGAGGCTGGGGAGCGGTCTGGGCGGTGGCCGGGGCGGCGAGCGCAAGCGCTGCAATCAAGATGCGGTGCACGATGGTCTCCTTCGACTGCGCAGCCGGTTCGCGGCTGCATCGGGTCGGTCAACGCATCAGGTCGCGCATGGCTCCATGGCGGGCGATCGGCGCGGCTTCAGTTGCCTGCATCGAGCGCATAGCCTGCCGATCGCACGGTGCGAATGATGTCGGGCTTGTCGCCAACATTGATCGCTTTGCGCAGTCGGCGGATATGGACGTCGACCGTGCGGCTTTCGATGTCGCTGTCATGGCCCCAGACCGCATCGAGCAGTCGCTCGCGGCTGAAAACCCAGCCCGGATGCTCGAGGAAATGCTTCAGCAGCCGGAACTCGGTCGGGCCGAGCGGGACGACCTCGCCGCCGCGCCGTACCTTATGGCCGACCGTATCCATTTCGATATCGGCATAGGTCAGCTGCTCGCCTGCCAGTGCCGGGCGCACGCGGCGCAGCACCGCGCCGACGCGGGCGACCAGCTCGCGTGGCGAAAACGGCTTGGTGACATAATCGTCGGCCCCGGTTTCGAGCCCGCGCACCCGGTCTTCCTCTTCGCCGCGCGCGGTCAGCATGATGATCGGCACATTGGCGGTCTCCGGCATGCGGCGAAGGCGGCGGCACACCTCGATCCCGCTCAGCCCCTCGACCATCCAGTCGAGCAGGACGATGTCGGGTGTCGCTTCCTTGGCAAGCAGCAATGCTTCCTCGCCGTCGGGCGTCTGCTGGACGTCGAAATCCTCGCGCTTGAAATGCCAGACCAGCAATTCGGCGAGGGCAGCATCGTCTTCAACCAGCAACATCTTGGCGCGTGCCATGGTCTTCTCCGTCAGATGATCGCGCGAGCGCCGCGTTCGCGCTCTGCCATGTGGACGCCGGTAGCCGCGAAATAGACCATCTCGGCAACGTTGGTCGCGTGGTCGCCCACGCGCTCGAGGTTCTTGGCGATGAACAGCAGATGCGTCGCCTGGCCGATGCTTGCCGGATTTTCCATCATATAGGTGACGAGCGCGCGGAACAGGCTGTTGTAGAAATCGTCGACGGCGCGGTCGGTTTCGGTCACGCGGATCGCCAGTTCGGCGTCGCGCGCGGCAAAGGCGTCGAGCACGTCATGCACCATCCGGCACGCCATATCGGCCATCGCGGGCAGGACCGACAACGGCTCGATGTCGCTGTGATCGTCGATGGCGGCGACGCGGCGGGCGATGTTCTTCGCATAATCGCCGATCCGTTCGACCACGCTCGCGATCTTGAGCGCCGCGACCACTTCGCGCAGATCGTCGGCCAGCGGCGCACGCAGCGCGATCAGCTGCACCGCCAGCCGCTCGACTTCATGTTCGAGCGCATCGATCTGCGCATCGCCCGCGATGACGCGCTCGGCCGCATCGAGATCGTGCCGGCGCAGCGCTTCCATCGACTGGATGATCGCCTGCTCCGCCAACCCGCCCATCTGCGCGATCAGGCCACGGAGCCGGCCGATATCCTCGTCAAATGCCTTTACAGTATGATCGACCAAAATCCGTCTCGTTTCCTGTCGGGTCAGCCGTAGCGACCAGTGATGTAATCCTTGGTGCGTTCCTGGCGCGGATTGGTGAAGATGTCCGACGTCGCGCCATATTCGATCAGCTGGCCAAGGTGGAAAAACGCCGTCCGTTGCGAGACCCGCGCGGCCTGCTGCATGTTGTGGGTGACGATCACGATCGCGTAGCGGCCCTTCAGCGCGTGGATCAGTTCCTCGATCTTGGCGGTGGCGATCGGGTCGAGCGCGCTGCACGGTTCGTCCATCAGGATCACTTCGGGGTCGACCGCGATCGCTCGCGCGATGCACAGCCGCTGCTGCTGGCCGCCCGACAGGGCCGTGCCGCTGTCGCTCAGCCGGTCCTTCACTTCGTCCCACAAGCCGGCGCGGCGCAGCGACTGTTCGACGATCGCGTCCATCTGCGCGCGGCCGCTCGCAAGGCCGTGGATGCGCGGGCCATAGGCCACGTTTTCGTAGATCGACTTGGGGAAGGGGTTGGGCTTCTGGAACACCATGCCGACGCGCGCGCGCAGCTGCACCACATCCATTTCGGGCGCGTAGATGTCTTCCCCGTCGAGCCGGATATCGCCGCGCGTCCGTGCAATCGGGATCGTGTCGTTCATGCGGTTGAGCGTGCGCAGAAACGTCGACTTGCCACAGCCCGACGGGCCGATCAGCGCGGTCACTTCGTCGAGCGGGATGTCGATCGACACGTCGTTGATGGCCTGGTTGTCGCCATAAAAGACGTTGACGTTGTGCGCCGTCATTTTCGGGGGGGCATTGGTCATTACCAGCGGGTCTCGAACCGGTTGCGCAGATAGATGGCCACGCCATTCATCGCGAGGAGGAAAATCAGCAGCACGATGATCGCAGCACTCGTCTTTTCGATGAAGCCGCGGCTCACTTCGTCCGACCATAGGAAGATCTGCACCGGCAGCACGGTCGCCGGATCGGTGATCCGGTCGGGCGGTGTCGCGATGAAGGCGCGCATGCCGATCATCAGCAGCGGCGCGGTTTCGCCCAGTGCCCGCGCCATGCCGATGATCGTGCCGGTCAGGATACCCGGCAGCGCGAGCGGCAGGACGTGGTGGAATACGACCTGGATCGGGCTCGCCCCGACCGCGAGTGCCGCGTCGCGGATCGAGGGCGGCACGGACTTGATCGCATTGCGCCCGGCGATGACGATCACCGGCATCGTCATCAGGGCAAGCGTCATGCCGCCGACAAGCGATGCCGAACGCGGCAGATGGAACAGGTTGAGGAATACCGCCAATCCGAGCAGCCCGAAAATGATCGACGGCACGGCGGCAAGATTGTTGATCGACACCTCGATCAGGTCGGTCAGCCAGTTTCGCGGGGCATATTCCTCGAGGTAGAGCGCCGCGAGCACGCCGACCGGGAAAGCGAGCATCAGCGTGACGATCATCGTGAAGATCGATCCCTTCAGCGCCCCCCAGATGCCGACGATCGTCGGGTCGGTCGAATCGGCGTCCGACAGGAAGGCGGCGTTGAAGACGCTGTGGAGTTGCCCACCCGCGCGCAGCCGGGCGACGGCGGCTTCGGCGTCGGCTGATCCCTTGCCCTTGGCGGCAATGTCGATCGCGGTCGCCGCGGGGACGGCAATGACCGTCCGGCGGGTCAGCAGCATCGGATCGGCCTTCAGGCGATCGCGCAGGGTCAGCCATGCGCCATCGGAAATCAGCTCATTGCCGCCAGGGCCAAATGCGGCGACTGCAGCACGCGCCATCACTTCGGGCAGGCCGATCCCGGCGAGCGCAAGATCGGCCCCGTCGCCACGCAGCCGCGCCGGATCGAGCGTGACGCCTGCGCGCACGAAATCGACCGGCACGTCGATCCGGGTCTTAACGAAGCCCTGCGCGCCGTTCATCACCATCGTGAACAGCAGGAACGCGAGAAAGGCGGCCGATCCGACCACGGCCGCCAGCCCGAACAGACGAAAGCGCTGCTCGGCCGCATAACGGCGCCGGACACGGCGCTGCATTGCGATCGACCGCCACTCGGTCGGCGCGCGCTCGAACCCGGCGGCAGGGACGCGGGAGTCAGTCATAGGACTCGCGATACCGTTTCACGACCGTCAGCGCGACGATGTTGAGCATCAGCGTGATCAGGAACAGCGTCAGCCCCAGCGCAAAGGCGGCCAGCGTCTTGGGGCTGTCGAATTCCGCCTCGCCGGTCAATAGGTCGACGATCTGCTTGGTGACGGTGGTCGCGCCGTCGAACGGGTTGAGGCTGATCGTCGCCGCACCCGACGCCGCCATGACGACGATCATCGTCTCGCCGATCGCGCGGCTGACCGCGAGCAGCACGCCGCCGACCACCCCCGGCAGTGCCGCCGGCAGCAGCACGCGGCTGATCGTCTCCGATGTGGTCGCGCCCATCGCCAGCGATCCGTCGCGCATCGCGGCGGGCACGGCGGCGATCGAATCATCGGCCATCGACGAGACGAACGGGATGATCATCACGCCCATCACCAGACCGGCGGCGAGCGCGCTTTCGGCGCTGGCATAGGGCATGCCGAGCGCGACGGCCGCATCGCGAACCGCCGGCGCGACCGTCAACGCCGCGAAATAGCCATAGACCACCGTCGGCACCCCGGCCAGAATCTCCAGTATCGGCTTCATCCAGCGCCGCACCCAGGCACTTGCATATTGGGTGAGGTAAATCGCGCTCATCAGCCCGAACGGAATCGCGACCAGCATCGCGATCACTGCGCCGATGAAGAAGGTGCCCCAGAACAGCGGCACCGCGCCCAGCGCACGGCCCGGATCGGCCGGGTCGATCACCTGCGGGCTCCACCGGGTGCCGAACAGGAAATCACCGATCGGCACGATCTGGAAGAAGCGCCACGATTCGAGCAGCAGCGATGCGATGATGCCGATCGTCGTCAGGATCGCGATCAGCGATGCGGCAAGCAACAGGCCCATGACAAGCCGCTCGATCTGCGTCCGGGCGCCGAAGCCCGGCTTGATCCTGACATAGGCCTGGATTCCGCCCGCCATCGCCAGCAGCAGCGCCGCCGTCGCGCCGATCCAGTTGTAGCGATCCTCGGCCGAGCGATAGGCAGGCGCCAGCGCGGCCGCTTCCGGATTGAGCTCCGCGCCCGATCGTCCTTCGGCGATTGCGCGCGCCTGGCTCAGGATCGCGGCACGTTCAAAGCCCGGCGGCGGCAGGCGCGCCTCGACCCCCTGGCCTTGCAATACCCGATCGGTGATCAGCGCGGGCGTCACCAGCGCCCAGATGCCCAGGAAGATGAGCGCAGGCAACGTGATCCACAGCGCGACATAGCCGCCATGATGCGATGGCAGCGAACTGAACCGCTGTCGGCTGTTGCGGCGAAAGGCCACGGCGCGCACGCGCGCGGTCAGCCAGCCGATCAGGCCCAGACCGGCAATCACGAACAGAAGCGGCAACGTCGACAATTTATGCGATCAATTCTTCACGAAGCGGTTGAGGTGGCGGCCATTCTGGGCGCCGCCCGGCACGGCGAGGTTCATTTGAGGACGGACGGATCGAGCGGCGTGCCGTTGGCAACGATCGCCGCCGATGCGTCGCGGACGGCCTGCGGCGCCGCGATCAACCCGCGCTTCACCAGCGGGCCATCGGGGGCCCAGGCCTTGGCATAGGTTTCGATGAATTTCTTCAGCCCGGGGATCGCCCCGATATGCGCCTGCTTCACATACAAGTAGAGCGGTCGCGAACCGGGATAGCTGCCGCCCGCAATCGTCTCATAGCTTGGTGAAACGCCGCTGACCGGCACGCCGACCAGCGCGTTGCGATTTTCCTCCAGATAGCTGTAGCCGAAAATGCCGATCGCATTGGGATTGGATTGCAGCTTCTGGACGATCAGATTGTCGTTCTCGCCGGCATCAACATAGGCTCCGTCGCTGCGCACCTCCTCGCAAACCTTCTTGAAGGCATTCGGGTCGGTCTTTTTGAGGTTGAGGCTGACCGGATAAACCGCCTCGCACCCGCGCGCGAGGATCAATTCCGCCAGCGCGTCGCGCGTGCCGCTTGTCGAGGGCGGGCCATAAACCTGGATGGGAATGGCCGGAAGCGTGGGATTGACGTCG
Source organism: Sphingomonadaceae bacterium (assembly GCA_002863155.1). Classification (GTDB taxonomy): domain Bacteria; phylum Pseudomonadota; class Alphaproteobacteria; order Sphingomonadales; family Sphingomonadaceae; genus Sphingomonas. The sequence goes on from PKED01000099.1 coordinate 23,669, forward strand.
CGCCACATCTTGGCGGTGTTCGGCGCGCCGCGCGGATTGGCGGCCAGCGCAAGATACAGATCGGCCGGCATCAGCGCCAGTTTCGGGCCGCTCTGCCCCTCGGCGAAGGCGATGCCGTCGACGCCGATCTGGATTTCTAGAATGCGGTCGACGCCATTATCCTCGCACATCCTGTATTCGGCGGCGGTCATGCGGCGCGATGCATCCTCGATGTCGGGATGGCGCGCACCGACGCCCGCGCAGAACTGCTTCATGCCCGGCCCGGTGCCGTTCGACTCGATGACTGGGGCCTTCATCCCCGGATTGGCGTTGACGAACTGTTCGGCGACGAGCGTCGAGAAGGGATAGACGGTCGACGAGCCGACGACCTTGATCTGGTCACGCGATCCCGCGCCGCCGCCATTGGCCTGATCGTTGCACGCCGATAGCCCAAAGGCTGCCGTTGCCGCGGCCAACGCAATCCCCAGACGCATCGAAACTCCTCCCTGCCTGTCCCGCTCGACGCGCCGCTATCACCCCGATGCATGTGCCTCTGTGACGGTAGCGTGACTCTTTGATGACACGGTGTTCCGGGCGGTGCCGTTCGTCGCAATGGCGGGCAGCAGGACCGACACGGTCGTTCCCTTGCCAACCACACTGTTGAGGTCGAGCCGCCCGCGGTGCCGCTCGATGATGTGCTTCACTATCGCCAGGCCCAGTCCGGTGCCGCCCATCGCCCGGCTGCGGCCGGCGTCGACGCGGTAGAATCGCTCGGTCAGGCGGGGCAGATGCTCGGGTGGAACGCCGTCCCCCTCATCGGCGACCGAGAGCCGGACCATGCCGGTCTGGTCGCGCCGCAACCGGGTGATGACGGGCGTCCCCGGCCGGCCATATTTCATCGCGTTGCCGATCAGATTGTGGAGCACCTGGCTCAACTGCGCGCGGTCGCCCGCAACGGCCGGGACATTCCCGTCGATCTCGGCGATCAGGTCTTCGCCGCGCAGGTCGAGCGTATCGGCGAGTTCGGCATGAACTTCCTCGACCAGCACCGCGAGGTCGATTTCGGCGCCGGGCAGCCGGTATTTCTCCGCCTCGATCCGCGACAGTGAAATCAGGTCCTCGACCAGGCGCTGCATCCGCCGTGCTTCGTCGAACATCACTTTCAGGAACCTGGCGCGGACATCGGCGTCGCCACCGGCCTTGTCGTCGGACAGCGTCTCGACGAAACCGAGGATCGAGGCGAGCGGGGTACGCAGTTCGTGGCTCGCATTGGCGACGAAATCCACCCGCATCCGTTCGGCGGCATAGCTGCCGGTCTGGTCGATCAGGTGGACGACCCGCCGCTGGTCCGACATTGGGGTCATCCGCATCTCCCAACGCTGGTCGAGCGTGCCGAGCCCCACCAGATTGATCGGCGCGGCGGGCGCCGGATTGCGGTCCGTCAAATGTTCGGCAGCGGCCGGGTGCCGGATCGCCAGCCGCACGTCCTCGCCGATGATGTGGCCGCCGAGCAGGGCTCGGGCAGGGGCATTGGCATGCACGACGCGCCCGTCCGACACGATCAGGATCGGCTCGACGATCGCCTCGATCAGTTCGCCGATGTTGATCGGCGCCCCCTCGTCGCGAATCGCGGGCTGGGGCGCAGGAGGTGGGGCAGGGGTGTCGCCCGCGCCGACCGCGACCAATACGGCGGCAATCCCGCCGACCAGCACGATCAGCGCCGCTTCGATATCCCCATGCAGCAGCCATGTCGCGATTGTGACGACCGCGATCACCGACATGCCGGTCAAGGTCCGCAGGTCGAAGGGATGGGGCATTAACCAGACCCTAGCGCAAAGTGGGACAAGGGGCGAGTCGCGGCACGGCCCAAATGCTTGCGCACCATTGACGATTGTGAAAGGGCTAGCGCGCATGGAAGGCTGGCGATGAGCGACGACACCCCCGAAAGCCGGACCCCCGGCGATCCGGCTCCCGATGCTGCCGCAACGGATACAGCCAGCGGGACGACGCGTCGCCGCGCGCTGATGCTCGGCGCCGCTGGTGCAACGGCGGTTCTCTCGATCCGGCCCGCACTCGCTCAGACCGCCGCGTCGGTGATGACATGCGAGATTCCGGTGCCCGATGCCGGTCGCGCTGGCCAGTATATCGCCGCCGACGGCACGCTGGTGCCGAGCGGGACGCCGGGCGCGTTTCCACCCTCGCCGCGACCGCTCAAGGCCGCCGACGTGAAGGTCGCGATGAACGGCGGGCAATTGCCAGGGGTCGATGCGGATCGCAGCCGGGCTTACATGCAGTACATCCGCAGGCTCCAGTCGGGGACGAGCGGCTTCACCTGTTTTGCATCGCTGCAAATGCCTCGCGGCTGATCGCCGTGACGCGCTTTCGCGCCGCCGATCCGGCGACCCTGCGCCTTGTCGCGCTCGATGACCTGACGCTCGCCTATCACCGCGCGTCGGGCATCACCCATGTGCTCGCGTCGCCCGCGCCGGAACTGCTGGCATTGCTGGCCGAGCCGATGACATTGGAAGCGCTGTTCGACCGGCTCGCACAGGAATTCGAGCTGGTCGACTGCGCGCGCGACGCGCTGGCGGCCCGGCTCGGCGAGCTGGCGGCGGCCGGGCTCGTCGCCGCGGCATGAGATATTCGCATCAGTTGCGGATCGGCCCAGTCGGTTTTCGGGTCGGCAGCGACTGGCGGGCGCCGATCGACCAGCTGCGCGCGCTCTACCGGGACTATCCCGCGCCCGACGGCGGCATTCCCGACTTCACCGTCAGGCTTTTCGCGGCGCGGCCCTGGCGGCGGGTGGTGCGGCCATCGGTGATGATCGGCGGCGATTATGTGCTGCCCGAAGCGGCGCCGCTGCCGCTGGCTCAGGGGCTTCTGGCCGCCGAGATGGGCATGAACCTGCAGATGGCGCTCGGCCAGCGGCGCTATCTGCTGCTGCACGCCAGCGCGGTCGAGCGCGACGGGCGCGCGCTGCTGATGACCGGCGAATCGGGCGCGGGCAAGTCGACGCTCGCCGCGCTGCTCGCGACCCGTGGCTGGCGGCTGATGGGGGACGAATTCGCGCTGGTCGACCTCGCCGACGGGCTGATCCATCCGTTTCCGCGGCTGGTGAGCCTGAAGAACCGGGCGATCGACGTCGTTGCCGCCGCCACGCCGGGCGCGCGCCTCGGCCCATTGCTGTCAGGAACCCCGAAGGGCGATATTCGCCACCTCGTGCCTGACGCGCATGCGATTGCGGCGATGGATCGGCCGGCGCGCTCGGCGCTGCTGCTGTTTCCGCGCTTCGGCTTTGGGGCCGAGGAGCGCCCGGTCGGCCCCGGTGAGGTCTTTGTGCGGCTGACCCAGGCATCGACCAATTATACGGCCCTGGGCGAGCGCGGCTTCGACGCGCTGCTCGGGCTGGTGCAATCGGTGCCCGCGCGGGCGATCGATTATCCCGATACCGAGAGCGCGCTCGCGATGGTGGAGGCGTTGTGGCGCGGGGCATAGCCGATGCGCGCCTGCTGGCCGCCGCATTGC
>PKED01000066.1 GCA_002863155.1 Sphingomonadaceae bacterium
CAGCGCCTGCCATGCCGCATCGGCATTGCCGCCAATGGCGGCGCGTGCGGTATCGATCATTCCCGCCTCGCGTTGCTGCGCCTGGGCGATCAGCCCGCCGACCAGCGCCGTTTCGGGCATGTTCTTCCAGTATTTTTTCGGCATTTCCTTCAGCATCGCGCCGATCTTCACCCGCGCCGGGTTGAAGATCGACGCATAATAGCTTTTCCATAGCGACTCGACCGGGTCGCCCTCCGGCGCGTCGGCGCGGGTCGCGCCCGGCCCCTCGTTCAGCACTTCCCCATCCCAGTGCAGCGACACTTCGGGCGTCAGGATCGACCAGCGCAGCGATGCGAAGCGATTGACGAAAAACGCCGCATTGGCGCGGACGATATGATGGTCGGGCTCGAACCAGGCGACGAAGCTGGTCGCGTCGTCTTCCTCAATCTCGCGGAAGCGCAGGAACGCCCGCATCTTGTGAATGTCGCGCCGCACCGCTTTTGCGAACCCTTCCAGACGGCGCACGGCCGGGTCGGCATGATCCTCCATCAGCCGGGGCTGATCCTGAAGCCGCAGCAACAGCGCATAGAGAAGCGCGAAGCGTTCGGGATCGCTGTGGAGAATCGCGTTGCGCGCAAGATCGATAAAGCTGCGCGATACCGTGAGCTTCGCCTGCGACGCCGCTTCGGGCGGCTCGGCATCGGCAAACAGATCGGCGGGCGCATCGCCGACCTGCCAGACCACTTGATCGGCCGCGATACCCGCTGCGGCAAGCCCGCGGGCGGCATCGCGCCAGCCGTCGAAATCGTCGTGCGCGGCAAGGACGACCGCGTGCATCAGCCGAACAGTTCGAGCTGCCTGATCGGCGGCGCGACGATCGGGCGCAGCTCCGCGCGATCGGCGAGCATCGTCGGCCGCCAATCCTCGGCAATCAGGAACGGGCGCAGCTTCGCGATCGACACCGTCAGCCGCGCGACATCGGCGAGCCGCAACCGCCGCCATCGCCGCGCGGCAAGGATCGCATTCACCGCCTTCACCCCCAGCCCCGGCACCCGCAGCAGCAGCGCGCGATCGGCGCGATTGACGTCGACCGGAAAGCGATCGCGAAACTTCAGCGCCCAGGCGAGCTTGGGATCGATATCGAGCGACAACATGCCGGTCGCATCGTCGGCGGCGGCGACGACTTCGTCAGGCTGATACTGGTAGAACCGCATCAGCCAGTCCGACTGATAGAGCCGGTGTTCGCGCATCAGCGGCGGTCGCTGGAGCGGCAGGACACTGCTGGCATGCGGGATCGGGCTGAATGCCGAATAATAGACGCGGCGAAGGCCGAACGCCCCGTAGAGCCCCGATGCACGCTGGACGATATCGCGGTCGGTCGCGGCGTCGGCGCCGACGATCATCTGCGTCGATTGGCCGGCAGGCGCAAAGCGCGGCGCCGACCGGAAATGCTTGCGCGCGTCCTTTGACTCGACGATCGACGACCGCGCGTCCGCCATCGCACCTTCAATCCGCGACGCCGACTTGTCGGGCGCCAGCCGTGCGAGCCCGCTTGTCGTCGGGAGCTCGACATTGATCGAGATGCGATCGGCATGGAGCCCCGCCTGCCGCACCAGTTCCGGATCGGCGTCGGGGATCGTCTTCAAGTGGATATAGCCGCGAAAATCATGGTCCTGACGCAGCGAACGGGCGACTTCGACGATCTGTTCCATCGTATAGTTGGACGATCCGATGATGCCGGACGACAGAAACAGCCCCTCGATATAATTGCGCTTGTAAAAGGCGATCGTCAGGTCGACGACTTCCTTTGCCGTAAAGCGCGCACGGCGCACGTTCGAGCTTTTGCGGTTGATGCAGTAATGGCAATCGAACACGCAGCTGTTGGTCAGCAGGATCTTGAGCAGGCTGATGCAGCGGCCATCGGGCGCATAGGCGTGGCAAATGCCCATGCCTTCGGTCGAGCCCAGTCCCTTGCCGTCCTTCGAGTGCCGCTTCGCCGTCCCCGATGACGCGCAGGAGGCGTCATATTTCGCCGCATCGGCAAGGATTTCGAGCTTTTCCTGAACGTTGAGCTGCGCCATGCGTTCGATATATGTTCTACATCGCCCGTTGTCGAGCCTTGCGCGCCGTCCACAGCAGCGCTGCCAGCGATGCCGCAATCGCCAGATAAAGGGCCATCCCCGCCCAGTGCGACCATCCCCAGAATTCGCCGGGCAGATCGCGGAACAGCCCGCGCGGCCAATCCTCGGCCAGGATCGGGCGCCAGAGCGGGAAGCGCTCGGTCTCGGGCGCGACGATTTCGGTCGCAGCAATGGCGAGGTTGACGGCAACCGACACCGCCAGCAGCGCGACCGCCACGATCCGGGCGCGCGGCCGTTCCAGCCCAGCCCAGAACGGCGCGAGGCCAAGCGCGAGCATCGGGATCGCCGGCACCGAATGACGCGGGCCGGTCGAAAAACCGCCATCCCAATAGACATAGGCGGCGTTGACCAGCAGCACGGCGGCCACCACGGCCGCCAGCATCACGACCATCGCGGCCTGTGTCCGCGCGAGCCGAATCAGCCCGATCGGCGCCAACACCAGCACCGGCGCGACCCAGATCAGCCCGCGCCGGAGCCCGAACAGGATTTCATAGAGGACAAGCGGTTTCGGCATCGTCAGCCCGAACAGCCCCTGCTGCATCCCTTCGAAGCCGACCACGCCCTGATAGCCGAGCCGGAACAGCGTGCCGAACGCGAGCAGGTTATAGCCGGCCAGCGCAGCGCCTGCGGTCAGCCCACCGGCGACTGCCCAGCCCGCTCCCCGCCACGCGCCCGTGGTCGTCCGCAGCCGCCACAACGCCCACAGCCCGATCACCGCGCCGCCGATCACGGCCTGATATTCGATCACGACCGCCCAGCCGAGCGCCGCCCCGGCGATCAGAGCATGGCGCGCGCTCGTCCTCGCACCGGTGCCGCGCCAGATCGCCCAGATCGCGATCGTCCAGAGGGCCGCCACCGGCGCATGGCCGAACAGCGTCGTCGACCAGCCCCAGACCGGCGTGCCCAGCGCATAGGCGATCGCCGCGAACAGCGCGCCGTCCTCGCTGCCCGAGAGATCGCGTGCCAGCGACCACAGCGCTACCGTCGCGAGCGCCGTCAGCAGGCCGGTGATCAGGAACGTCGCCAACCGCAAGCGCAGCCGCAGATATCGCGTCAGGTCGGGCGCCTCGATCCGCTTGTCGAGATAGCGCGCGCCCTCCCCCGTCACGACGAACGCACCCGCCACGATCGGCGTCGCGAGCAGGGTCATCCCCGGTGCTTTGTCGAGATAGGTGTGCGGCCCGAACTGTGCCTTGTCGATCGTGAGCGCGGCGAACTCGTCGATCGTCGCGTCCCCCTGCTCGGCGAGCGAGATCGCGGCAAACAGCCGGGTCGAATTATTGGGATTGAACTCCCATGATCCGAACCAGCCGCACGACAGCCAGACAAGGGCAAATAACAGCGCCGGGACGGCCCGACGATGGCCAAGCCAACCCATCGCTCAGCCGAACAGCCATCGGCCGAGCAGGCGATCGAACGGAAAGGTGAAGAAGCCGGCGATCAGCAGCGCGCCGAACACCATGCCGCGCACCGCGCTCCTGTGGCGGCGGATATTATGGGAGCGCGCCGACCACCAGATGATCGGCACCTGGATCAGCGTCCACAACGATAGCAGGTGGATGATGCTGAAACTGCCGCGATTGGACGTGCGGAGCAAGAAAGTGTCGAGCGCGGTCAGCAACATCGCCAGCACCCAGATCGTCCCGATCCGGCGGTGAGTCCGGTCGCCGCGGCGCCGCAGCATCATCACCGGCGTCAGCGCGAGCGCGAGCGTCATCGTGCCGAGATGCACCCACAGCACCGCCGGCACACGCGGCCAGGACGCATGGCCACGCGCCAGCGCGACGAGCACGAAACCGAGCAGGATGATCGCGCCGACGGCAAGGAACCGCTCGAAAGCGTCCGGGCCCAGCGGCCCGGGTCGCGTCGCGCCGCTCGATCCGCCGATTGTCGCCTTGCCCCCCAAGCGCCCGTCCTATTTCGGACTATTGGCCGCTTCGGCCTCCTTGCGCGCCTTGTTGTCGCCGCGCGCCCGGCGGAACTGCTGGACGACGCAGCCGCTGTTGCTGATGCCTACCGGAGCGCAGCTGCCGATGCCCGTGGCGCCGGTTTCGAGAATGTCATCGGACCGGTTGGCCCAGCTTTGGTATTCGGGCTTGATCGATTCGGGCCGGATTTCCTTCGGGATGCGGAAGCGCTCACCAGCCGGACGACGCACGCACACCGTCACTTCGTTGCCATTCGCATCGACCGGGCATTTTTCCTTCTCGCCATAAAGGAACAGTACGCCGTTGACCGGCGCTTCGCGGCTCGTCGATGTCGCGGCGGCGGGCTCGGGCTGCGGTTGCGGGGCGGGATCGGTCGCCGGCTTCGGCGTGTAGATCGTCGGCGGCGGCGTGGGCTTGGCGGGCCCCTGCTGCTCCTGCGCCAGCGCTGCCGCCGGCAGGGTCATCGCGGCCACGATCGTCATCCAGGTCATCGGCTTCGGCATGGCGCTCTCCTGCGGCCCGTTCGACACTTCAATGCTATAGACGCTTGGCGGTTGCAATCGCCACCCGGCATCCGAGCCGGATCGCCCCGCTCAGCAACGGATAAGCGAGCGCGTTTTCGGCCCCGGCAGCAAGTGCATGATCGCGGTGCTCAAGCTCATCGGCCTGAAAATCGACGATCGCCGACGACAATTCGGGATCGCTGTCGCCAAGTGCCGCAAGTTGTTCGGTATAATGGCGGTCGATCTCGGTTTCGACGGCCGCGGTGCAGGCCATGGCGGCTTCGGGGCCGAGTGCGGCCGTCACCGCGCCGAGCGCGAAGCCCGCGACGTCCCAGATCGGCTGGAGCAAGGTCGGCCGCACGCCGCGCTCGGCCATCAGCCTGTCGAAGAATATGCGGTGGCGCTCTTCCTGATCGGCCATGCCCGCCACCGCCCGCGCGGTGTCGCCATGATCGCCGAGTACCGCCAGCTGGCCGGCATAGATGCGGGTCGCGCCGAACTCGCCCGCCTGATCGACCCGGATCATCGCATCGGTCCGCCGCCTTGGGTCGCCCGGTTTCCACCTGCTCACCGCCTGCTCCCTCTTGCCAACAGCGCCAATATGGTGGCGCCAGCCGCAATCGAGAAGAGCGCGTTGAAACCCGCCAGCGAAATACCGAACAAGGTCCATTGCGGCGCATCGCAGCGGACGATCGGCGCCTTCATGATCCGCGCAAGGATATCGTCGGTCGATCCGCCCGATCCCTGCATCGTCGAGCTGCAGGCCGTGATTCCCTGCCACCAGTGATATTCGACGCCGGCATGGAATATGCCGATCGCGCCGCTGGTCAGGATCGCGAAGGCAGCGAGCGCGACGAGCAACTTTGCGAGTCCCTGCTGCCGCACTGCAAAGGCCAGCAGCGCAATCGCGATCGCCGCATAATGCGGCCAGCGCTGCCAATGGCACATCTCGCACGGATAGAGGCCACCGATGAATTGCGCGCCCAGCGCACCCGCCATCAGCGCGGCGGGCACGAACAGCGCCAGCGCACGCGCCGCGGCAAACGGAGGATCGGACATGCTTATTTCTTTGACGTGGCCGGCGCGGCAGGCTTCGGCGCGGGATCGGGCTCGCCGAGCCGGGGCAGCGGCGTCCCGAGCTTGGCGATCGCAGCGACCTGCTGCGGACCGCCCAGCCGCGCGATCGTCTGCAGCGCGTAATAGAGCTGGAAATCGTCGATTTTCTTGGCCTTCAGCTCATCGGGCGTCGCCGCCAGCCGCGGGTCGGGCCGGGTATCTTCCTCCAGCACCTTGTTGTCGACTTTGGCCTCGTTGATCAGGTGGCGGCGGAGGTCGTCCTCGCGGAACACCGGCCGCGTCTTGTAGTCGGGATCGCTCAGGTTAGGGACGACGATGTCGGGGTCGATGCCGCCTTCCTGCACCGAGCGGCCCGACGGCGTGAAGTAACGCGCGGTCGTCAGCCGGATTTCGCTCGTCGGCCCCAGCTTGAGCAGCGACTGGACCGATCCCTTGCCGAAGCTGCGCTCGCCAATCACCAGCCCGCGATGCTGGTCCTGCAACGCCCCCGCGACGATTTCGGACGCCGATGCCGTGCCGGCATTGACGAGCACGACCACCGGCAGCCCCTTGGTCTCGTCGCCGGCATGGGCGTAATAGCGCTGGATATCGGTCTTTTCGCGGCCGCGCTGCGACACGATCTCACCATGGTCGAGGAAGGTGTCCGAAACCGAGATCGCCTCCGTCAGCAGGCCGCCGCCATTGTCGCGCAGATCGACGATATAGCCGATCGGATCGTGCCCGAGTTTCCGGCGGATCTGCTGGATCGCATCGCGGGTGTAATCGCCGGTGCGGTCGGAAAAGGTGTTGATGTTGATGATGCCGATATCGCCCTTCACATCCCATTTCACCGGCTTCTGGACGATGACTTCGCGCGTCAGCGTGACTTCGATCGGCTTTTCGGCGCCGCGACGGACCAGCCGCAGACCGATCTTGGTGCCCGGTTTGCCACGCATCTGGCTGATCGCCTCGTCGAGCGTCAGGCCATAGAGCAGCTTGCCGTTGATATGGGTGATGTAATCGCCCGACTTGATGCCCGCGCGATAGGCCGGCGTATCCTCCTGCGGCGTGATGACCTTGACCGCGCCGTCCTCCATCGTGACCGACAGACCAAGGCCGCCATAGCTGCCCTCGGTCTGGATCCGCAGATTTTCGTAATCGACGCCGTCCTCATAGGAACTGTGCGGGTCGAGCGCCGCCAGCATCCCCTGGATCGCGCCCTTTACCAGCACCTTGTTGTCGACCTTGTCGACATATTGCGCCTTCACGATGTTGTAGACGTCCATGAACTGGTCGAGTTCGCGATAGGTGTCGGTGTCCACCTGCGCCATCGCCCCGGTGGTGACGGGGACGATCGCGAGCGCGGCGGCGATCGCAGTGGCCTGAAGCAGCTGGCGGGGAATCGAACGGGTCATGGGCACGCGGCACTTTCATCGACACGGAACAGGTGCCTAGTGTAGCGGCAATTCGGCGCGGTTCAACGCTGCTTCAGCCAGGCCACAGACCGATAAAGCGGGCTTTCGGCCAGCGCCCGAAAGAGGACGCGCCATCGGCGCCCCCCGCCGCCGTCCACCAGCCGCCGCTGCGCCGGTGGTTGGATGCCCCCGCCCCACCGCGACGCCCTTCCAAAGTTGGAAAAGCTGTGCGACGCTTCGCCCCTCATCGCTCTTTCACATCGTCGGTCACCACTTCGCGCCTCGCCTCGTCATTGCCGGGAAGTTGCGGAAGCGATGGCTACCCGCAACTTCCGCAACTTCGCCCCGCAACTTCGCAGCACCGCTTGCGTCCCGCTTGCGGACATTCCGAGTGACTGTGGGTTACGTGCCTGCTAGGTGAGACCGCTAGTGGCGATCGGACGTCGATCGGCCTTCGGGAGAGTATGCGTGCTTTTTCACACCATGGTCGGATCGAACGACATTGAACGATCCAAGCGCTTCTACGACACAGTGCTCGGCACCTTGGGTGCAGGGGAAGGGACGCGAAACATCGCCGACAGCGGCCATACACGTCTGATCTACAATAACGGCAACGGCACCAACTTCATCGTCAGCCAGCCGATCAACGACGAACCGGCGAGCGTCGCCAACGGCAGCACCGTCGCCTTTTCCTGCGACTCGCCCGAGCAGGTGAAGCAGCTTCACGATACCGCCGTTGCCGCTGGCGGAACCTCGATCGAAGCGCCGCCCGGACCGCGCGAAACTGCCTCCATGGGCACCATCGAACTGGCTTATTTTCGTGATCCTGACGGCAACAAACTGTGCGGAATTCATTTTCCTGCCTGATCCGTCCGGCACGGGTCTGCTTCTAGAGCCCGATGACATTACCTTGACCCGTTCGTTTCGAGCGCAGTCGAGAAACAGGCCACGAGCGATGCGCAGGGTGTCTCGACTTCGCTCGACACGAACGGTTGGGGATTTGATTCAACCAAAAGTCATCCGACTCTAAACCTGGCGAGCAGCGATCATGCGATCCCCCGAATGTCCGCTTTCCACCGATGTCGGCCGTTCATCATTCGCCCGGAAAACGGCTGTCTGCGAACTTACGACCCAAGCAGGCGGGTCATGTCGATGGCCCGGTCGCGGCGGCGGAGCTCGACGGTGACGCGCGGCGCCTCTCCGCCTGCTGCGTGACCGATCGGCATTCCCTGCACCACCCGGTCGCCGACTGCCACGGCTGCGTCGCCAAGGCCCGCGACGAGCGACGTCCAGCCGCCGCCATGATCGATGATGACGACCACGCCATAGGCCCGGAACGGCCGGGCATAGAGGATGCGGCCCGCCGCCGGGGCGACTGCCTGCGCGCCCGCCGCCGTCTCGATGGTGAGGCCGCGCGACCGCACGCCGGCCTCCGAAACCTCGCCCAGCCCGGCAAGGAGCTTGCCTGCGACCGGCAGCCGATATGGCGGCGCGGTGCCGGTGCCGGACGCCGCGTCGATCGGTGACGGCGCCTCGCCGGGTCGCGACGGGCGCGGCAGCGGCGCCGGCAGCTGCTCCAGATCGGCGCGGGTGGTCGCCGCGTCGCTTGCCTGGCTCATCAGATCGGCCAGATCGCGCGCGCGCTCGCCCAGCGCGATCGCGCGGTCGCTCTCGAACAGCGCATCCCGGCCCAGCGCGCGCGACCGCAGCCGGTGCGCCGCCTCCAGCCGCGTCAACGCGAGCCGCTGCGTCTCGAGCGCGGCGCGGCTGTCGACGAGATTGCGCGCAGCCAGCCGCTGCCCCGCCTCGAGCCGCCGGGTCCGGTCGAGCTGCGCGCGCAGCGCGGCGGTCCGCGACTGGACGACCGGGCTGACGGTCGCCAGCACCGCGCGGACATGGACGAGATCGCTGACCGATCCCGGCTGCGCCAGGCTGACGACGACCGGGCGCCGTGCCAGCGATTGCAGCGCGGCGATCAGCCGGACGATCGGCCCCTGTTGCTGCGCGAGCGTCGCGCGCTGCACCGCCAGCTGCGCGCGGACGAGCGCAACGCGCGACTGGGCGGCGGCGATATCGGCCTCCGCCTGCTGGATGCGCGCCGCGACGGCCGCTTCCTGCGCCTGCGCCCGGCGTGCTTCGTCGCGCTCGGCGGCAGCTGCCGCTTCAAGCTTGTCGGCGCGGGCCTGCGCGATCGCGGCCTGGCGTTTGGCGGCGTTCAGCCGGGCGCGATCGTCGGCCGCGACCAGCGGCTGCAGCGCAGACACGGCGACGGCCCCGGCCAGCAACAGGATGATCACGCGCCGCATCGCCCGCTATCCTTCGCGGTGATAGGGATGATTGGCAAGGATGCTGGTCGCGCGGTATAATTGCTCGGCCAGCATCGCCCGCGCCAGCAAATGCGGCCAGGTCGCGCGCCCGAACGACAGCAGCATGTCGGCCTGCGCGCGATCGGCATCGTCGAAGCCGTCTGCGGCACCGATCAGGAACCGCGCCTCACGGACGCCGTCGTCGCGCCAGCGCCCAAGCCGCTCGGCGAGCGTTTTGGACGCCAGCACGTCCCCCAGTTCGTCCAGCAGGATCAGCCGGGTCTGCGCCTCGGCGATCGGCATCTTGCCGCCGCGATCGGGAAGCTCGGTGATCCGCACCGGCCAGCTCATCCGCTTGACGTAGCGATCGACCAGCTCGGCCTCGGGCGACCGCCCGATCCGCCCGCGCGCGACGATGTGCAGCAGCAAGGATCAGTGCTGGCTGGCGTCGGGCACCGCCGTGGGCGCATCGCCGAACGCCCACATCCGCTCCAGATTGTAGAAGCTGCGGACTTCGGGGCGAAAAAGATGAACGATGACGTCGCCTGCATCGATCAGCACCCAATCCGCCGTCGGCAGGCCCTCCACCCGCACCGCGCGACCGAATTCGGACTTGATCTTCTCGGTCAGCTTCGACGCCATCGATGCGACCTGGCGGGTCGAGCGGCCGCTCGCGATCACCATGTGATCGGCGATGCTCGATTTGCCGGCGAGCGGAATCGAAATCGCATCGACCGCCTGATCGTCGTCGAGCGACGCCAGGACGAGCTGGTGCAGCGCCTCGACGCTGTCGGCGTCGGGCGAACGATAGGCTTGCGGAGATGAGGCCAAGGGAGCTCCTAGGATGAAGGCGGGTCGGACGACCCGCTGTTACTATCGGGGGTTACAAAATGGCGTTGCCAGGCGGGATCGGCCTTTCGCAGCCGGGTCGCTGAGGTCTCGTCAGGGCGAAAGCGCAACAGCACGAGGGCCGGCAAACTCCACCTCGTCCAGTCTCGGGCCTGATATGCGGGGTGGACGAACCGCCGCAACCAACCCATCGCGGGGGCCGCGCGGGCATCCGCATCATAGCCCGGACGGGCGATCACCGCAATTGGAACCTGCTGCGCGATCCTCCGCCAGCCGCGCCAGTGGTGGAACTGGACGAGATTATCGGCGCCCATCAGCCAGATGAACTGCTTGCGGGTGTAGGCCCGCGTCAATTTGTCGATGGTGTCGACGGTGTAGCGCGTGCCGAGCCTGCACTCGATATCGGTCACCCGGATCGGCGCGTGGCGCGCCATCCGCCGGGCCGATGCCAGCCGAACCTTGAGCGGCGCCATGTCGGACGCGCCGTCCTTCAGCGGATTGCCCGGCGACACCAGCCACCAGACTTCATCCAGATCGAGCGCGACGAATGCCGCCAAGCTGATCGAGCGATGTCCCTTGTGCGCGGGATTGAACGACCCGCCGAGGATGCCGATCCGCTTCACCCGGCAGCGCCGCGCCTGAACGAGACGATCAAGCCCGCACCTGCCCTGTCCCGCGCCCGATCCACTTATAGGTCGTCAGCCCTTCGAGTGCGACCGGCCCGCGCGCGTGCAGCCGCCCGGTCGCGATGCCGATTTCCGCGCCGAGCCCGAATTCGCCACCATCGGCATATTGCGTGGAAGCGTTCCAGAGCACGATTGCGCTGTCGACTTCGGCAAGGAAGCGCTCCGCCGTCGCAGCGTCGCCGGCGACGATCGCATCGGTGTGGTGCGATCCGTGCGCGGCGATGTGCGCAAGCGCACCATCAACGCCCTCGACCAGCGCGACCGAGGCAATCGCGTCGAGATATTCGGTATCCCAGTCCTCGGCCGATGCCGCCTCGATCGTCGGCACCAGGGTGCGCGCCGCCGGATCGCCGCGCACGGTGCAACCGCTTGCCGCCAGCGCCTCGATCAGCGAAGCGGCATGCGGCCAGGCGCGATCGATCAACAGCGTTTCCATCGATCCGCAGATGCCGGTGCGGCGCATCTTGGCATTGACCGCAATCGCCTGCGCCATCGCCGGATCGGCCGATCGGTCGACATAGACATGGTTGATCCCGTCGAGATGGGCGAGCACCGGCACCCGCGCATCGGCTTGGACGCGGGCGACGAGGCTCTTGCCGCCGCGCGGCACGATCAGGTCGATATCGCCCGCCGCCGCCAGCATCGCGCCGACCAGGGCGCGGTCGGTCGACGCGACCCGCTGGACCGCGCCGATCGGCAATCCCGCCTCGGCAAGCCCGGCGACGAAGGCGGCGTGAATCGCGGCATTGCTCATCGCGGCTTCCGAACCGCCACGCAGGATGACGGCATTGCCCGACATGACGCACAGCGCGGCGGCGTCGGCCGTCACATTGGGGCGGCTTTCATAGATGATTCCGATCACCCCGATCGGGACGCGGACGCGAGCCAGTGCGATTCCGCTCGGCGCGGTTCGCGTGTCGATCACCGCCCCGACCGGATCGTTGAGTGCCGCCACCGCCTCGACCCCCGCCGCCATCGCCTCGACGCGGGCCGGATCGAGCCGCAGCCGGTCGAGCATGGCACCCGACAGCCCACGCGCGGCGCCGTTCGCCATGTCCTGCGCGTTTGCGGCAAGGATCGAGGGCGCAGCCGCGCGGATGGCGCGCGCCGCCGCGCGCAGCCCATCGGCCTTGGCGACGCTCGGCAATTTGCCCAGCGCCAGACTGGCGGTGCGCGCGCCTGCTGCCAGCGCTGCGATCTGCGCCTCGGGCGGCATCATCTCGGTCATCGCCGACAGCGCTACCACGGCCCCGCCGCTTCGCCAATGTCGCGGCGCAATAAGGTGTCGCATGCGCCGGGGCGTGTTGCTAGACTACACCAATGCAAGGGGGACTCGAAGCAGCCGGCGATCTTGCGACCGGCGGGTTGATCGGACGCGCGCTGGAGCCGGCGGCCGGCGAAGCGGCGGGTCATGGTGCCCACGCGCACGGCCGCTGTCTCAATTGCGAGACGCCGCTGCAAGGCGACTTTTGTCATGCCTGCGGTCAGGCGGCGCATGTTCACAGGACGCTAATTTCGATCGGGCACGACGTTCTGCACGGCGTCTTCCACTTCGAAGGCAAGATCTACCGCACCATCCCGATGCTGTTCTGGAAGCCGGGATCGCTGACGCGGCGCTATATTGCGGGGGAGCGGGTGCGCTTCGTGTCGCCGCTCGCGCTGTTCCTGTTTTCCGTATTCCTGATGGTCGCGACGTTCGAGACGATCGGCGGCCCGTTCGGTTCGCCGGGCACCGAGGACAGCGCCATCAAGCTCGATCCCTCCGGCCTCAACGCACAGCTCGACAAGAACCGGGCGATCGAGCGGCAGCTGATGCCCCAGCTTGCCGCGCTGAAGGCAGAGCAGGCGACGATCAAGGCAAAGGGCGGCGACACCGACCCGATCGAGGCGCGCGTGGACAAGGTCGAGGATCGGCTGCAATCGGTCCGCGACGACATCAAGGCGATGCAATCCGCCAGAAACATCGCCGAGGGCAAGACGGGGGTCGCGGATGCCATCGGCAGCAACAAGGTCGACATCCATACCGGGTCGTCGACGCTCGACGCCAAGATCAAAAAGGCGACCAAATCGCCCGAACTGTTCCTCTACAAGATCCAGTCGAACGCCTATAAATTCAGCTGGGCGCTGGTGCCGATCTCATTGCCGTTCATCTGGCTGCTGTTTTTCTGGCACCGCAGCGTCGGCCCTTATGATCACGCCATTTTTGCGATCTATTCGCTGTCGGCGATGACGCTCGGTGCAGTCGGGCTGAGCATATTGCGGGCGATCGGGCTGCCCGCCGGGGTCATCGGCACACTGTTCGTGCTCGGCCCGCCATTCCATATGTATAAGCAGCTGCGCGGCGCCTATCGCATCGGGCGTTTCGGTGCGGCGTGGCGAACGCTCGTCCTGCTGCTGTCGGCGATTATCGCCGGGGCGTTGTTCTTCCTGATCGTGCTCAGTCTGGCGTCCTAGCCGCAGGGATCAGCCCTTGCAGGGATAGCGCCGGGTCATGAAGGCGGCAAAGGCGTCCTTGACGCTGGCGGATCGCCGCGACGGCGGCAGCGCGCGAAATGCGCCGACCAGTTCCTCGCTGCCAATCTTTGCCGTGCCCTTGGGCGGCGGGCAGCTCGACGGCTTCTTGCCGGCAGCGACCTGCGCCGCCAGTCCGGCGCGATAGGCATCGGATGCGGTCATGATTTCCTGCCGCAGCACCGCGATGTCGGACGATCCGATCGCCAGCACACCCTTGGCCTTGAGGGCGTCGGCCTTGGCCAGAAATTCGTTGACCGTCATCGCCGTCGCGATCGAAGGCACCGCCAGCAGCGCCGCCATGGCCCCGCCGCTCATCAGTTTTCGAAGCATCAGTCCCCCGTGCTAATGGTCAAGACAATTGAGGCGCGCCGATCATTTCGGCGCGCAGGCGAAGCGCCGTGCGAGATAGATCGCCATGCCTTCGCTCAGCGGCTGCGCGCGCTGCTCGGCGGTCAGGCCGCTAAGGCCGTCGACCACGTCGCCGAGTGACAATTGGGTGGTGCCCGGCGGCGGCAGGCAGACATTGGCGCGCTTGCCACTGGCAAGGTCGGCATTGATCCGGACGCGCGCCGCCCGGCCCGCTTCAATCAACTGGTCGCGAAGCGTCGCCGCCTCTGGGGAGTCCGCCGCCTGCTCGCCGCGCGCCACGAGCGCTTGCGCGTCGGCGAGCAACTGATCGGCGGAAATCTCCGGCGCCGCCGCCGCAACCAGCAGCGGGGCAAGCAGCAGGGCAAGGCGCGCGCGGATCATGCCTCGTCCCCCGGCAGGTTCAGCGCAAAGCCGCGCCGAACCAAGCCATTCGCCGGGCACGGCAAGCTATGCGCCGGCCGGGCTGGGGTTGCCGAACGGGTTGTTCGGACGCCGCGTCTTCGGCACCGAACTGCCGCCGACCGGTATCGTCGTCGTCGGCGTACCGGCACCGCCGCGATCAATCGTCTCGCCCGCGATCAGCCGTTTGATCTCGTCGCCCGACAGCGTCTCATATTCGAGCAGCGCGCCGGCGAGCAGGTGCAGCTGGTCGAGATGGTCGGTCAGCAGCTGCTTGGCGCGTTCGTGCCCGCCATCGACGATCCGCTTGATCTCGGCGTCGATCAGCTGCGCGGTCTGGTTCGACATGCGGACCGAGCGGCCCGAGGAATAGCCGAGATAGCTGTCGCCTTCCGGCTCGGCATATTCGATCGGCCCGACCGCGTCGGACATGCCCCAGCGGGTCACCATGTCGCGTGCAAGCCCCGACGCATAGCTGATGTCGCTCGATGCGCCGGAGGAGACCTTGTCGTAGCCGAAGATCAGTTCCTCTGCGACGCGACCGCCCATCGACACGGCAAGATTGGCGTACATCTTGTCGCGGTGATAGCTGTAGCTGTCGCGCTCCGGCAGGCGCATCACCATGCCCAGCGCGCGGCCGCGCGGAATGATCGTCGCCTTGTGAATCGGGTCCGACGCGGGTTCGTGCAACGCGATGATCGCGTGGCCGGCTTCGTGATAGGCGGTCATGCGCTTCTCGTCGTCGGTCATCACCATCGACTTGCGCTCGGCGCCCATCATCACCTTGTCCTTGGCCTCCTCGAACTCGGCCATCGCGACCAGCCGCTTGCCCTTGCGCGCCGCCATCAGCGCCGCTTCGTTGACAAGATTGGCAAGGTCGGCACCCGAAAAGCCCGGCGTGCCGCGCGCGATCACCCGCGCATCGACATCGGGGGCCAGCGGCACCTTCTTCATATGGACCTGGATGATCTTGACCCGGCCTTCGATATCGGGCCGCGGCACCACGACCTGGCGGTCGAACCGGCCCGGACGCAGCAGCGCGGGGTCGAGCACGTCGGGGCGGTTGGTCGCAGCGATGATGATAATGCCTTCGTTCGCCTCGAACCCGTCCATCTCGACCAGCAGCTGGTTGAGCGTCTGTTCGCGCTCGTCGTTCGAATTGCCGAGGCCCGCACCGCGGTGGCGGCCGACTGCGTCGATTTCGTCGATGAAGACGATGCACGGCGCGCTCTTCTTGGCCTGTTCGAACATGTCGCGCACGCGGCTCGCGCCGACGCCCACGAACATCTCGACAAAGTCCGAACCCGAAATGGTGAAGAACGGAACGCCGGCCTCCCCCGCGATCGCGCGGGCAAGCAGCGTCTTGCCGGTGCCGGGCGAACCGATCAGCAACGCGCCCTTGGGAATCTTGCCGCCGAGCCGCGCGAACTTGGTCGGATCCTTCAGGAACTCGACAATTTCCTGAAGCTCCTCGCGCGCCTCGTCGATGCCGGCGACATCGTCGAAGGTCACGCGGCCTTCCTTCTGAGTCAGCAGCCGCGCGCGCGACTTGCCGAAGCCCATCGCGCCGGAGCCCGAATTCTTCTGCATCTGGCGAAGCACGAAAAACGCGATGCCTAGGAACAGCAGGAACGGCAGCGACTGGACCAGCAGCACCTGCCAGATATTCGGCCCTTCCTCAGGCCGCGCGTTGATCGCCACATTCTTCTTGAGCAGGCGATCGGTAAGCTGCGGATCGGCGGGCGTATAGGTCTGAAACTTGTCGCCATTGGTCAGCGTGCCGCGCACGATATTCCCGGCGATGCTCACCTCGCGAACCGAGCCTTCTTGCACCTTGGCCAGGAACGTCGAATAGGACAGCGAGCCGCTCTGCACCGCGGTCCGGCCACTCCCCTCGATCACGGTCACGAACAGCGCGATGGCGACCAGGATCGCCACCCATACCATCAGGCTCTTCATCCAGGGATTGCCGTTACCGTCGGGCTGCTTGTCGTTGTCGTTCATCTAGAAGGCACCTTTCGCAGTCCCCAAGATAGGCGCGCTGCGGTTAATGGCAATGGAACAAGTAGCGCGATTCCGTCGATCAGAGTGATCGACGCGGCGGCGCTTCGGCAAAACGCCACAAATCGTCGTGCGGCGTGGCCATGACCCCCGCCTGGGTCGCCGATTTCCGGCGTTCGAGCGCATCGAGCAGCGGCTCGATATTGGCAGCGTCGGAAAAGTCCGGGCGGGCGATCCCGTTCACGAGCCGGACGTCGTTTATCGCGGCGCGCGCCAGTCGGCGCTTCAATTCGCGCGGCAGGCCGGCCACATCGAGCCAGATCTGGCCATCGGGATCATCGACGCCGCCCGGCACCTGCTTGCGAGTCGCCCACAGCCAGGCCTCCATCGCGCGCAGCGCCGCCTCGGCCTCGGCGACATGGGCGGCAGCGCGCGCAATCTGCGCCGGATCGAGCAAGGGCGCCGTCGCCAGCAATCCGCGAAACCGGGTGCGATCGAATCGTTCGTCGGCGTTGCTCGGATCGTCGACGAACGGGATCGCCCCTTCGACCGCGATCGACAGCAATTCGTGCCGCCGCCAGCCGAGCAGCGGCCGGATCAGCTCGATCGACCACGCATCGTAGATCGCGGGATAGTCGGCGCGAACCAGCTTCGACACCTCTATCGTCTGGTGCGCCCGAATGCCCGCCAGCCCCGCAACCCCCGATCCACGCGCGGCGCGCATCAGGAATGTTTCCGCCTGATCGTCGGCATGATGGGCGGTGGCGAGCAGGTGCGCGCCGACGTCGACCGCCCAATGTTCGAGCAGTTGGTAACGCTGGCGCCGTGCCCAATCGTGGAGATTGTCGCGCCGGTCGCGTGGCTGCTCGACCGTCAGCGTCGCATGCGGGACGCCCTGCCCCGTACACCAGCGCCCGACCATTTCAGCCTCATCAGCATTGGCGGCGCGCAGCCGGTGATCGACCGTTGCCGCCGCGATCCGCCCTGGAAAGGTCGCCACCGCGAGCGCCAGCATTGCCATGCTGTCCGACCCGCCCGACACAGCCAGCGCGATCCGACGTTCGCCGATCGGCCCGCCGAGCGTCTCGACATCCGCCCGGAAGCGCGCAACCGGCGCTCCCGTCGGCAGGCTCATGTCACTTGCACTTCTCGGTCGCGCGGTTGCGGGCGACATCGGCCTTCATCGTCGCGCTGATCTTGGTGCCATATACGTCGAGCAGCTCGTCATAGACCTTGCAGACATCGGTCGACGGCTTGCCAAGCTGCTTGAGCGCGGTCGCCAGATAGAACAGGCTGTCGGGCGCGCGCTCGCCATCGTGGAAGTTCTTGTAATTATCGTAAAAGGCATGGCTGGCGAGGCTCGGCTTGCCCTGGTCGAGATAAGAACGGCCAAGCAGGTTCTGTGCCCAGCTCGCGCGGCGATGCGCGGGATATTTGGCGACGACCTGCTTCAGCGGTGCCTCCGCCTCGGGATAGAGCTTCGCCTGCCACAGGCGATAGCCATAGACGTAGAGATCGTCGGCCGGGTCGCTCGTCTGCGGTTTCGGAACGGCCGCGATCCGCGCCGCGCGCTCGGGATCGACGGCGGCGGGCTTGGTCGGGGTCGCCGGCTTTGTCGTCGTGGCGACGGGTCGGTCGGGCGTTGTCGCAGTCGGCGTTGGCAGCGGCCCGCCGGTCCCCGCCGCCTCGGTTTCGGTCGCCTTCAGCCGGGCATCGGTGGCGCGCTTATAGGCGTTGAAGGCGTCTTCAAGCTGCTGGAGCTTGTACTGGTTCTGCTCGATCTGGCCGGTCAGCGACGTCAGCTGGGCCTCGACCGAGCTGACACGGGCAGCCAGATCGCTGACGGCGCTGCTCGCCGGCACGCCCGGCGACTGGACAGGGGCCTGCTGGGGCGCGATGTCGGGCGGAAAATACTGGCCATTGCCGCCGGGAAACACCTTGCGCTGGACCGCGCGCATCTCGCGCTCGAGCCGGTCGACCCGCCCCTCGATCGCGCTCTGGGCGAGTGCACCGGACGCGGTGCAGGCGATCCCGGCCAGCAGGATCAGTTTGAAAAAGCTCTTGCGCATCATCGTCCCCATCGCTCGCCGATCTCCGGCGCCCATCTCTATAGCGGAGAGATTTCGCTCCCCGCCAGCCTCATGGCGTCGGCGTGGCGGTCGCCACCGGCGCCGCCGGAGGGCTGCCGTCGGCAGCATTGGCCCGCCGCGTCGCCTCGGCATCGTCGACCCGCGATCGGTTGCTCGGTGCGCTAGTCTGTCGCACCGTCCCCTCGATCTGAGCAGCGCGTGATGGCTCGGCTGTGCGGCTTGGGGCGGCGGGGGGCGAGGCTGCCGATGCCGAAGGCGTTTCCACCGCGGTCGGGGCGGCGGGCGCCGCACGCGCCAGCAAGGCGGCCGCGCTGATCTCGACATCCTTGATCGCGCGCTCGCCCGTACCCAGCGCGGGCACGACCGATCCGTTCACCGTCACCGTCAGCTTGTCGGGCCGACCGACATTGATCATCGGCTTTACCGCGTCGACCGGCACTTCGTAGCGTTCGCCGGGTTTCAGCTCGGCCTGGTACAACGTCTTGTCGGCAGTGTAGACGCGCAGCCAGACCAGATCGGTGGCGGTCAGCACGACCTGGCCCGTGGCGGGCGACGTCGGAGGCGGTGCCGCGGCGGGCGCCGGCTCGACCTTCTGGACGGCGATCGGCGGGCTGACATTGTCGCCGCCCTGAAACAGCGTCGTACCGTAGAAGAGCCCGAGCCCAACCAGCGCGATCACGGCAAGGAGCGCGCCAGCGATCGCCAGCCCGCGCGGTGGGAGGCGCTTGGGGTCGGACGCGTCATAGGGCTGATATTGCGGGGTCGTGCGGGTGACGTCGCGATGATCGCGAATCTCGCGCCCGATCAGCACCTCGTCCACGCCGACCGCGCGCGCATAGGCCTTGGCAAAGCCGACTGCGTAGGTCGGCGACGGCAGGCTGGCGAAATTCGACGTCTCGATCCCTTCGAGATGGCGGATCGGCACGCGGGTCCGCTCGGCGACTTCGGCCAGCGACAGGCCCTGGGATTCACGCGCCTCGCGCAGCCGCTCTCCTGCCGTCTTGGGGAAGAGCGTTGCCTCTTCACCGCTATCGGCATGCGGCAGCTTGTTTTCAGCCATCAGTTTTTTCCTCTGCCGACGCCGGGCTTGTCTCAAAGCGGGTCGCGCCTGTCAACGCGGGTCGCGTCCGGTTCACCACCAACTCAGGTCAGCTCGACGCCGTTTTCGGACGCCCATGCGGCGAGCGCCGCGCGCAGGTTGCGCGGCGGATTGGCGAGCATGGCGGGCACGTCACGCGTCAGCCTGGCATGATCGAGCGATCGGACCATCGCCTTGATCGGGCCGACCGCCGCCGGCGTGATCGACAGGCGCTCGATCCCGAGCCCGATCAGCGCCATCGCCTCGAGCGAGCGACCGCCCATTTCGCCGCAGACCGCCAGGTCGACGCCATGCGCACGCGCCGGCGCGACGATCCGGTTCAGGAAACGCAGGATCGACGGACTGAGCCAGTCGTAGCGCTCGGCAAGCTTGGGATTGGCGCGATCGGCGGCGAACAGGAACTGCGTCAGGTCGTTGGTGCCGATCGACAGGAAATCGAGCCGGGGCAGCAGAATGTCGAGCATTTCGGCAAGCGCCGGTACTTCGAGCATCGCGCCATAGCGGATGTCGCTGGGCAGCCTGCGCCCGCGCTGTGCGAGCCAGGCATGCTGCGCCTCGAACAATGCCCGCGCCTCCTCATATTCCCACGGTTCGGAAACCATCGGGAACATCACGTTCAGCACCCGTCCCGCCGCCGCCTCGATCAACGCGCGCGCCTGCGCCTTCATCAGCCCGCCACGTTCGAGCGCGAGCCGTAGCGCGCGCCAGCCCATCGCCGGATTTTCCTCGGTACCATGGTCGTCGCGCAGATAGGGCAGCACCTTGTCGCCGCCGATGTCGACGGTTCGGAAGATCACCGGGCGCGTCCCCGCCGCCTCGAGCACATCGCGGTACAGCCGCTGCTGCCGCTCTCGCTGCGGCAGCGTCGCCGACACCAGGAACTGGAATTCGGTGCGGAACAGCCCGATTCCGTCGGCTCCGGTCAGATCGAGCGCGGCGACATCGTCGCGCAGGCCGGCATTGACCATCAGCGTAATCCGTTTGCCGTCGCGCGTCGTCGGCGGCTCGTCGCGCAGCGCGGCAAAGGACGCGCGCCGCTTCTGGCTGAGCAGCAGCTTGGCCTCGAACCCTTCCTCGATGGCAGGCGTCGGCCGCGCGAACACGGTGCCTGCGGTCACGTCGAGCAGCAGCAGATCGCCTTCGCCGACCAGCCGCCGCACATCACGAACCCGGCCGAGCACCGGCACGCCCATCGCGCGGGCGACGATGGTGACGTGCGCGGTCAGCGATCCTTCCTCCAGGATCACGCCTTTCAGCCGCCGCCGGTCATATTCAAGCAGCTCGGCCGGCCCCAGATTGCGCGCGATCAGGATCGAATCGTGCCGCAGACCCATCTGCGCGGCCGTGCCCATCTGGCCCGACACGATCCGCAGCAAGCGGTTCGACAGATCCTCCAGATCGTGCATGCGCTCGGCAAGCAGCGGATCGTCGATCTGGCGCATTCGCATCCGCGTGCGCTGCTGGACGCGCTCGATCGCCGCCTCGGCGGTCAGCCCGCTGTCGATCGCTTCGTTGATCCGTCGGCTCCAGCCCTCGTCATAGGCAAACATCTTGTAGGTCTCGAGCACTTCCTCATGCTCGCCGCCGATCCCGAATTCGGCCTGGGCCGCCATGCGTTCGATCTGTTCGCGCATCCGGTCGAACGCGGCATAGACGCGGTGGCGCTCGGCCTCGATATCCTCGGCGACGGTATGCTCGATGGTGATCCGCGGCTGGTGATAAACGGCCACGCCGCGCGCCATGCCGTCGACCAGCTTCAGTCCGATGATCCGCGTCGCATTCTGCGGGGTCGGGCGCGCGATGACATTGGTGTCGTCGATCAGGTCGGCATTGGCGATCAGCTCGGCCAGCACCATCGCCACGGTCTGCAACGCCTCGATCTCGACATCGTCATAGCGGTGCGGATCGGCATGCTGGACGCACAGCACGCCGACCGCGCGCTCGCGCCGGATGATCGGCACACCGGCAAAGCTGTGGAACTTCTCCTCACCCGTTTCGGGCCGATAGGCGAAGTCGGGATGGCTCGCCGCCTCGTCGAGGTTGAGCGGCTCGCCTTCCTGCGCGATCGTGCCGACCAGGCCTTCACCCGGCGCCAATTTGGTCACGTGCACGGCCGCCTGATCGAGCCCCTGGGTCGCGAACAGTTCGAGCGCGCCTTCGCGGAGCAGATAGATCGAACAGACCTCGCTGCGCGTCGCTTCCCCGATGATCTGCACCACCCGGTTGAGTTTGGCCTGAGCCGTCGTGCGCGCGGCCATCACGTCGTGGAGCCGGACCAGGATTTCGCGGGCGGAAGCGACGGCAGACAGGGGCATGGCAACCGGACTAACAGAAAGGGTGGGGCGATGACAGCATTGCCCGCGCGGTTTTCTATGCCCGGTCAGCGCAGCGACAGGCTGCCTTGCCGCAAGGTGATCCGCCACAGGAATTGAACCCGCTGGCCATCAGCGACGACCCCGCCGCGCGAACCGGGATCAATCCGAATCAGCGGCACTGCAGCCAACACCGCATCGCGAAGTCCCGCATGATAGGGCGTCTCCCGTGCCACGCGACACACGACCTGCGTGGTGCGGGCAACCTCACATTGCATCAGGAAGTCGGCGCTGAACGTCCTTGTGCGGAGCGACGGCGGCAACAATGGCATAAGCTCGTCATTGGTTACCTGGTGCAACCAGCGCGGCCGTCGCGATCCACCCCCGCCACGACCATTATTGCCGCCGGCGCCGGTGCCTCCTTCGCCGGTCCCGCCGGCACCATTGTCAATCCGGTCGCCGCCACCTGGGTTGGGCATTGCCGCCGGCGCCTCATCGGGCGCCAAGGTGAAGTCGGGCATCGAAGGCAAGGGCGTGGCGGCAATCATGGCGGGCGAAGGTGCCGATGTCGGGCTGGGTATCATCAACCGCGACGGCACATCGACGGCGACGAGCGTAGGTTTGGCCAGTTCCCGACCATTTCCCGCGATGGTGCTCGGGTCGGTCTTCGGCGGCGCCGAAGCATTTGGTTCGGGCCGCGCGGGCTGCGTCAACAAGGTCACAATAATCGGGTCATCGCCGATCGAGCGGCTCGGCGTAATGCCATCCAGATTGATCAGCAAAATCGCGGCGACGAGATACAGCAGCGCCACCATCACGATCGACACCACGCGTCGACGCGGTGTGATCGGCACGTAAACTGACCGGGTCGATGCTAACGCAGTCATTTCGACTGCATATCATATCCAGCGTGCTGATATTGCTCAACTACGTGTCGTCAAGATCAGCGCAGCGACACGTCCCCGCGCGCAACCGTGATCCGCCACAGGAATTCGACCCGCTGGCCGTCGATCGGGCGGCCGTCGCGCTTGCCAGGCGCCATGCGGAGCATCGGCACCGCCGCCAATACGGCGCGGCGCAGGCCGGGGTAGAACGGCACCTCTTTCAGCACCCGGCAGGTCACGCGCGTGCTCAGCGCGATCGTGCACTGCATCCGGTAATCGACCTCCAGCGAGCTCTGCAGCAATTCTTCGTCGACAAGCGGAAAAAATTCATCGTTGGTCACCTTGTGCACCCAGCGCGGCGGCGTGCCGCCCGGCGAGCCGCCACCACCGGTATCGAGGTCATAGACCGCGTCGCCCTCGCCGGCGGTGATCGGTCCGGTGGCAGCCGGAGGCGACGGTGCCGCTGCTGCCGGCAATGGCCTTGCGGCAGGAACCGGCGGCGGCGCCTCAATCGGACGGACGGCGGCGGGCTGCGGCGCCTGCGTGCGAGCGCGTTCGGGCGGGAGCGGCAGCGGACGTTCCGCCTTGGGCTCCGGCAGCTTGTCGAGCGGCAGCAGCACGACCGTGACCGGCGTGTCGCGCGACGGCGCCGATTGCTCACGCTCGCGCACTGTCAGCAGGACCAGCAGTCCGACCGCGTAGAGCGCGGCGACGATGCCGACCGACACCGCGCGGCGGCGGTTGGTGATTGGCACATAGGCGGTGCGTTCGAACGCGATCGACTCCATCGCCGCCCGTTCTAGCCGGGACGGCAGCTAATCATATCTCGATTGCATTCCCCATCGCGAAGAAACCCCTGGGCAAGCTCAGGCGGCGCGCTTTTCCAAGGCCGCAGCCGCCTCGGCCATCAGCGTCGCGATGATCTCGGCGACCGGCTCTTCCTTCGTCACCATGCCGACCGACTGGCCCGCCATCAGCGATCCCTGCTCGACATCGCCGTCAATCACCGCACGGCGCAGCGCCCCTGCCCAGTAATGTTCGATCTGGAGCTGCGCTGCGCCCATATCGACCTCGCCCGCGTCGAGCGCGGCGGCAACTTCACGTTGTTTCGCGAGAAACCGCTCGGCCCCGGCGTTCTTCAGCGCGCGCACCGGGATAACCGGCAGGCGCGGATCGATCTGCACGCTGGCGATCGCGTCACGCGCCGAAGCGCGGAAAAACGCTTTCTTGAAATTAGGATGCGCGATGCTTTCGCTCGCACAGGCAAAGCGCGTGCCGAGTTGCACCCCCGCTGCACCCATGTCGACATAGGCGGCAATCGCTTCCCCGCGCCCGATGCCACCGGCCACGAACATCGGCACCTGATCGGCGACTTCGGGCAGGATTTCCTGCGCGAGCACACTGGTCGACACCGGGCCAATATGGCCGCCTGCCTCCATCCCCTCGACCACCAGCGCATCGACACCCGACCGGATCAGCTTCTTGGCCATGACCAGCGCAGGCGCGAAACAGATCACTTTTGCGCCCGCCGCTTTGATCGCATCGATCGAACCCGCCGGGGGAAGCCCACCCGCGAGCACGATATGCGTAACCCGGTGCCTTGCGCAGACCGCGATCAAGTCGGTCAGCTGCGGGTGCATCGTGATGAGGTTCACGCCGAAGGGCTTTGCGGTCAGTGCCTTGGTCTCGGTGATTTCGGCGTCGAGCAGCTCGGGCGACATCGCCCCGCAGGCGATCAGGCCGAAACCGCCTGCATTCGACATGGCGGAGACCAGGTTACGCTCCGACACCCAGGACATCGCGCCGCAGATGATCGCGACCTCGCTGCCAAGAAAGTCGCAGCCGCGCGCCATGCGGGCGGCAAGCCGCGCCTCGGCGGAACTCACGCCGCTACCTCCGCGTCCAGCCCGTACGCCGTGTGCAGCACGCGGACCGCGAGTTCGGTTTCGTCCTCGTCGATCAGCACGCTGACCTTGATCTCGCTGGTGGTGATCGCCTGGATGTTGATGCCGCGCGCGCCCAGCGTCTTGAACATCGTCGCCGCGACGCCTGCGTGGCTGCGCATGCCGACGCCCACCACGGTGACCTTCGCCACGCGCGTGTCGTGCACCATCTTGGTATAGCCGATCGCTTCCCCCGCTTGCGTCAGCACGTCGAGCGAACGCGCCAGATCGGCGGCGGGGACGGTGAAGGTGACGTCGGTCGATCCGCTCGAATGCGCGATGTTCTGGACGATCATGTCGACGTTGATCCCGGCTTCGGCCAGCGGCGTGAAGATCGACCCCACCGCGCCGGGCCGGTCGGGCACGTCGGTCAGCGTGATCTTAGCCTCGTTCTTGTCGTGCGCGATGCCGGTGATGAGCTGACGTTCCATATCCCCAAGTTCCTCTTCGCTCACGATCAGCGTGCCGGTATCGTCATCGCCATCGACGAAGGACGACAGCACGCGGATGCGCACGCCTTCCTTCATCGCCAGGCCCACCGAGCGGGTCTGCAGCACTTTCGCGCCAACGCTCGCCAGTTCGAGCATTTCTTCATAGGTCACGCGGCCGAGCTTGCGCGCGCGCGGGACGATGCGCGGGTCGGTGGTGTAGACCCCGTCGACATCGGTGTAGATGTCGCAGCGGTCCGCGCCGATCGCGGCGGCGACGGCCACGGCCGAGGTGTCCGAACCGCCACGACCGAGGGTGGTGATGCGATTGTCGTCGCTCAGCCCCTGAAAGCCCGGGATCACCGCGATCTCGCCTGCCGCCATCGAGGCGAGCAGGGCCTCGCTGTCGATCTCGCCAATGCGGGCCTTGGCGTGGGCATCGTCGGTGCGGATCGGCAATTGCCAGCCAAGCCACGAGCGCGCCTTGCAACCCAGCGCCTGGAGCGTGAGGGCGAGGAGGCCCGAAGTGACCTGTTCGCCGCTCGCCACGACGACGTCGTATTCGGCGGGATCGTAGAGCGGGTTGGCCTCGCGGCAGAAGTTGACCAGTCGGTCGGTCTCGCCCGCCATGGCCGAGACGACCACGGCGACTTCGTGCCCGGCCGCCTGCTGGCGGCGGACAATGTTGGCTACCCGGCGGATCCGTTCCGATCCGGCCATCGAGGTGCCACCGAATTTCATCACGATGCGGGCCACGCCAGACGCACCTTTCCGCAATATTCTTGCCCGCGGAACCCCTCGCCCCGCGGCGCGCGCCCTGTTAGGGAGGCTCTATGAGCAATGCAACCTCCAGAGCGACCATCCGGCCCGAGGAAGCCGCCCATTTCGGCCAGTTGGCGGCTGACTGGTGGGATCCCAATGGTTCCTCGGCCATGCTGCACAAGCTCAACCCGGTGCGGTTGGGTTTTATCCGCGCGGCGATCGATGCCCATTGGGGCACCGATTCGCGCGGGGTTCGGCCCTTGGCCGGCAAGCGCGCGCTCGACGTCGGCTGCGGCGCTGGCCTGCTGTGCGAGCCGCTGGCGCGGCTGGGTGCCTCCGTAACCGGGGTTGATGCGGCCGAAGAAAACATTGCCGTCGCCAAGGCCCATGCAGCGGGCAGCGGGGTGGCGATCGACTATCGCTGCGGCGAGATCGGCGCGCTTGGTCTTGCCGGGTTTGACCTGGTCACCTCGATGGAAGTGATCGAGCATGTGGCGGACAAGGCGGCCTTCGTCAAAGCGCTGGCAGGGGCGCTGGCACCCGGCGGGATGATGGTGTTGTCGACCCCCAATCGCACCGCGCAGTCGCGGCTGCTGCTGGTAGAGGGCGCCGAACGACTGGGCATGGTGCCGCGCGGGACGCACCACTGGCAGGACTTCGTGACGCCCGATGAACTGCGCGAACTGCTGGCCGGAGCCGGGCTGGTCATGGGTGAACCGCAAGGGATTTCCTGGAGCCCGACCAAAGGGCTCCACCTTTCGGCCGACCTGGCGCTCAACTACATCTGCGGGGTTACGCCGGGTTCCTGAGCCGGAGGGGCCGGCTCCGGCTCAGGCGGAGCAGCCGTCACCGGAGCCGTGAGATTCTGGATATCATCGGCCCACCCCCCCAAACGTCACTGGAGATCGTATTGTGACGCTGTACTTTAAGCCCAAAGGGAAATACCGCAATCACGGGACTCCAAGCTTCGCACCGCAATGCCGACGTTCCTCGGGGGGCGCGGCCCCCAGGCCCCAAGGCACCATAGGCCCCTGAGGACCCCGCCGGCCTCTCGCGCCAAAGTGCATGAGGCCGAGTTCCCTTCGGGTTCCGAGGCCCCCACGCGCCGACAAGCCGACCAGGCCCTGGGCCCGCGCCCAGTCGCGTTTCTACGCAGACAGCCCTTTCGAGGGCGGGGGCCCCCAGCGGCCCCCCTTTTGTTTTGATGCGCCGCGCGG
>PKED01000033.1 GCA_002863155.1 Sphingomonadaceae bacterium
ACGAGACGATCTTCACCAGCCTGGCGCAGGCCCGTGCGGTGCTTGCCGCCTGGCGGCATGATTACAATCACCATCGGCCACACTCGAGCCTGGGTAACATGCCCCCGGCAGAGATGGCGGCCCGATCAGCCGGCCAACCGGGTTGGGGGTTTAACCCCCAACCCGGTTGCCATCACGCCCTTGCAAGGGCATCGACACGGCCTCCTGCTCTACTCATAAGTGGAGGATCGTCGGGGCTCAGACCAAGGCCACGAGCGTTGCGCAGGGTGTCTCGACTGCGCTCGAAACGAACGGTTGGGGATTTGATTCAGCCAAAAGTCATCCAACTCTAGAACGGTTTGCGCCTCGCGCCGTTCGCGCCGAGCACCGCCGAGCGTCGACCGGCATGAGGCGCGAGCCGGGTGCGGCCGCGAGCCGCGCTTAACCTCCGCCCAGGCTTTTCGACGCCTGTTCGAACGTGTCGCGCGACAGGCCCGGCGTTTCGAGAATGCGGGTAAGTTCGGCGCGCATCCGCTCGGCACGGTCGAGCGTGAAACGCTGCCAGCGGCCGAGCGGCGGCAGCAGCTTGGCGGCGGTCTGCGGGTTGAGCCGGTCGAGCGCGATCAGCTGATCGGCGACGAAGCGATAGCCGCGGCCATCGGCGGCGTGGAACGCGCGCTGGTTGACGCTGAACGCCCCGACCAGCGCCCGCGCGCGGTTGGGATTGGCGAGCGTGAAGTCGCGGTGCCGCGCCAGCTCGATGACATTGTCGAGCGTATCGTCGCGGCTCGACAACGCCTGGGTCGAGAACCATTTGTCGAGCACCAGCGGATTGTCCGAATAGCGGTTGTAGAAAATGTCGAGCGCGGCGACGCGGGTATTCGACATGCCGTTGGCGAGCGTGGTCAGCGCGCCCTGGCGGTCGGTCATGTTGTCGGCGGCTTCGAACTGCCGAAACGCGATGTCGGCGGCATCGCCCGCGCCGCTTGCCGCGATATAGCCGAGCGCGACCGTCTTCAGCCGGCGCAGTCCTTTGGCCTGTGGTGTATATTCGAACGGCCCGTCGGCAGACGCCTTCGCATAGGCTGCGCGCCAGTCGCTTTCGAGCGCGCGGCCAAGCTCGCCGCGCAGCGCATCACGCGCGCGGAACACTGCCTCGGGATCGACCACGGGCAGCTGGTCGCCGATGAAGCTTTCGGACGGCAGCAGCACCGCTTCGGCGACGAAGGCCGGGTCGAGTGCCGGATTGCGCAGCGTTTCGCGAACCGCGGCGATCACCGCGTCATGCGCGCCGCGACCATCGGCGACGCTCGTCACCAGCGTGTCGAGCATCAGCTGCTGCATCGCTTCGTAGCGCGCGAACGGATCATCGTCATGCGCCGAAAGCTGGGCGAGCTCGGCCGCCGGGCGGTCGGTTTCGATGATGATCGGCGCGGAAAACTGGCGGTTGATCGACAGCAGCGGCGGCTCGTCGATGCCGGTGAACGTCACCGCCTCGCGCGCTTCGGTCATCACCACCAGCCGTTCGTCGCCGAGCGGCCGCCCGCTTTCGGCGCCGAACAGCTTGACGCGGACCGGCAGCACCATCGGCGCCTTGACCGGCTGGCCCGGCGTCGGCGCGAGCGTCTGGGCGAGGAAAAGCGTCGCGGTGCCGGTCGCCGGATCATGATCGATCGAGGCGCTGAGCCGCGGCGTTCCCGCCTGGCTGTACCAGTGGCGGAACTGGGCGAGGTCGACGCCGCTGGCCGCTTCCATGCTGGCGACGAAATCCTCGCAGGTCGCCGCCGTCCCGTCGAACCGGTCGAAATAATGGTCGGTGCCGGCCCGGAACTTGTCCGCCCCCAGCATCGTCGCCATCATCCGGATGACCTCGGCACCCTTGTTGTAGATCGTCGCGGTGTAGAAGTTCGAAATCTCGATATAGCTTTCGGGGCGCACCGGATGCGCAAGCGGGCCGGCATCTTCGGGGAATTGCGCGGCGCGCAGCGATCGGACATCCTCGATCCGCTTGACCGCCGCCGAGCCCTGGTCGGCGGAGAATTGCTGGTCGCGATAGACGGTGAACCCCTCTTTTAGCGAAAGCTGGAACCAGTCGCGGCAGGTGACGCGATTACCCGACCAGTTGTGGAAATATTCGTGCGCGACGACGGCGGCGATCGCGTCATAATCATAATCGGTCGCGGTGTCGGGATCGGCGAGGATGTAGCGGCTGTTGAAGATGTTCAGCCCCTTATTCTCCATCGCGCCGAAATTGAAATCGTCGACCGCGACGATGTTGAACACGTCGAGATCATATTCGCGGCCATAGACGCGCTCGTCCCAGGCCATCGCGGTCTTGAGCGCGTCGAGCGCATGCGCGGTCTTCGCCAGATCGCGCGCGCGCACCCAGATGCCGAGCTGCACGTCGCGGCCGCCCATCGTCGTGAAGGTCGCGCGATTGGCGACCAGATCGCCCGCCACCAGCGCGAACAGATAGCTCGGCTTGGGGAACGGATCGTGCCATTCGGCCCAGTGGCGGCCATTATCCAGATCGCCCGAGCCGACCGGATCGCCATTGGCGAGCAGCACCGGAAAACGCGCTCTGTCGGCGGTCATCCGCACGCGGTAGCGGCTGAGGATGTCCGGCCGGTCGGGAAAGAAGGTAATGCGGCGAAACCCTTCCGCCTCGCACTGGGTGCAGAGCAGCCCGCCGCTCGCATAAAGCCCCATCAGTTGGGTATTTGCCTCGGGCGCGATCACCACTTCGGTCTCGACGACATGGGCATCACCGGACAGCGCGATGACGAGCGTGCCCCGCTCAAGCGACCAGGCATCGGTGGCGACGCCATCGACGCGGACCGCAAGCGGCTTCAGCTCGCCGCCGTCGAGCCGCAGCGGCCCGGCATCGGCGGTCGAGCGTACGACTTCCAGCCGCGCGCGCACCCGGGTCGCCGACGGATCGAGGTCGAAATCGAGCGCGATTTCGGGAACGCGCCATTCTGGGGCGCGGTAATCGTCGCGGCGGGTGATGGTCGGCTGGCCGGTGTTTGCGTCGAGCATGACACGCAAATAGGATGAGGCGGCATCGCTTGCCAACAAATTCAGGCGATCGCGCGGCGGGATGACGAAATGGCAAGATTGCTGATCTTCGGCATGGGCTACACAGCGGCGATCCTCGCGCAGCGGCTGCGCGATGCGGGATGGCTGGTCGATGGAACCAGCCGGTCGGGGCGGGCGGGCACGATCGCGTTTGATTCAGCCGATGCGGTGCGCGCGGCGATCGCGCGGGCGGACCATATCCTGTCGTCGGTCCCGCCCGAGGCGGGCGGCGGCGACCCGGTGCTCGACCATTATGGCGCGGCGCTCGCGGCGCGGGGCGGGTGGCTCGGCTATCTGTCGTCGACCGGGGTCTATGGCGATAGCGGCGGGGCGTGGGTCGACGAAAGCGCGCCGCTGGCCGGGCGGCGGGGCGAGCGGGTCGCGGCCGATCGCGCCTGGCTGGCGCGTGGCGCGCGGGTGTTCCGCCTGCCGGGGATCTACGGCCCCGGCCGCTCCGCGCTCGACCGGGTGGCGCAGGGCCGCGCGCACCGCATCGACCTGCCCGGCCAGGTCTTCAGCCGGGTGCATGTCGACGATATCGCCAGCGGGGTGATCGCCGGATTCGGTGGGCCGCCCGGTGCCTATAACCTCGCCGACGATGCGCCGTGCGACCAGAATGCGGTGATCGATTTCGCCAGCCGGTTGCTCGGCATGGCGCCGCCGCCGCTGCAGACGATCGAGGAGGCCGGTCTTTCCCCGATGGCGCGCGGCTTCTATGCCGAAAATCGCCGGGTCGCGAACGGCAAGGCGCGGCGGGTACTGGGCTGGCGCCCGGCCTATCCCGATTACCGAGCCGGCCTGCGTGCCCTGAGCGCGATCACCAGCCCGAGCATCGCCAGCGCAGACCCCGCGACCGCAAGCGCCGACCAGCGATACCCCTCGAACAGCGTCGACAGCAGCATCGCGATGACCGGCACGATCACGCTCGAATAGGCGGCCTTGGCCGGGCCAATGACGCGCAAAATGCCGAAATAGAGCGTGAAGGCGACGGCGGAAGCGACCACGCCGAGATAAAGCGTGCCGATCAGATAGCCCGCGCGCCATTCGATCACCGGCGGCCCCGCGACCGTCCAGGCGATCGTCGCGTCGAGCGTGGCGCCGAGCAGCATCGCGACGCCGAGCGTCGAGACCATCGGGTATCGCCTCGCGGTCTGGGTCGCCTGCAGGACGTTGGCGACCGATGCCGAGAGCACGCCGGCCATCGTCCAGGCGACCCCGGCGATCGAGGCGGCGGGGCCGTGCGGGTCCGATCGCGCCTCGTGCACGAAGAGCAGCGTAACACCTGCCATCGCGACGCTCGACCCGATCAGCAATTGGCGGCCGAGCTGCTGGCCAAGGAACAGCCGCCCGAACACGGCATTGGGCACCAGCAGCAGCGCGAACACCACCGCGACCAGCCCCGAGGTGATATAGCCTTCCGCCCGGTAGACGAAGTTGAAGTTGAAGCAGAATTGCAGCACCGCCAGCGCGGCCGCAAAGCCCCAGCCGCGCGCGTCGAGCGCGATCCGTTCGCCCCGGACGGTCGCATAGACCAGCATCGCGATCCCGGCGATCAGGAAGCGATAGGTGACCGACCAGCTCGACGGGACGCTGCCCAGCTGATCGCGGATGACGATCCAGGTCGATCCCCAGATCAGCGTCACGATCGCGAACGGAATCAGGATCGCCAGCCGTGTCGATTGCGGCGGCGCCGGGGTGTCGCTCACAAGGCGGCGATCGCGTCGGCGAGCGGTCGGATATCCTCGCTCGACTGGTGCCACGACACGACCAGCCGCGCCTCGCCCGGGCCCCAGTCGTAGAAATCAAAGCCGCGCGCGCGCAGCGATGCGGCTTCGTCAGGTGTCACCTTCAGGAACACCTCGTTCGCCTCGACCGGGTGGATCAGCCGGTCGCCCGCCGCTGCCGCGATCAGCGCCGCGCCGGCATTGGCAGCGCGGGCGTTGCGCAGCCAGACATCGCCGTCGAGCATCGCCAGCACCTGCGCGGCGAGATAGCGCCCCTTCGACAAGAGCATCCCGGCGCGCTTGCGGCGATAAAGCGTCGCGTCGACGAGTTCGGGCCGGAAGAAGACGAGCAGCTCGGCGAACATGCCGCCATTCTTGATGAAGCCGAACGACAGCGCATCGACGCCGCCGCGCCAGGTGAGCTCGGCGGGGGTGCAGCCCAGAAAGGCGACCGCATTGGCAAAACGCGCGCCGTCCATGTGCAGGCCGAGCCCGCGCGCCCGGCACAGCGCGCCGATCGTGGCCACCTCGTCGGGCGTATAGACCCGGCCATATTCGGTCGCGTTGGTGATCGAAACCGCGTGCGGCTGCACCTGATGTACGTCGTTGCGGGTCGCATCGAGCACCGCGCCGATCGCCTGCGGGGTCAGCTTCGCGCCCGCGCCGTCGGCGAGCAGCAGCTTGGCGCCGTGCGTGTAGAATTCGGGCGCGCCGCATTCGTCATTCTGGATATGCGCATCGCGGTGGCACAGGATCGCGCCGTGCGGCGGGCACATCGCCGCCAGCGCGAGGCAATTGGCGGCGGTGCCCGACGGCACCCACAGCGCCCGCACCGGCGCCTCGAACAGCGCCGAAAGCCGCGCGTCGAGAGCCTTGCTCCAGGCGTCGCCGTCATAGGCGGTGTCCATGACATTGGCGGCGGCGAGCGCAGCCAGCGCCTCGGCGCAGGCGGGTGCGGCATTGTCGGAGAAAAAGCGCATGAGGTCGCCCTTGCGGGCGCTTGGGTGCGGCGTCAACCGCTGCTTTGCACGATCATTCCTCTTCGGGTCGCGGCGGCGGTGCGCGGTCGTCGAGCCGGGGCGGTTCGCGGCGGCGATCGTCCGGGTTCGGCCGCAGATCGATCGATCCGTCACGACGGATTTTGAGGTTGAGGCCGAACCCGTTGAGCTCGCCTTCGATCGGCAGCGTGCTGTTCTCGATAAGGTCGCCGACCGGGTCGGGAAGCTCGATCGCGTCGGGATCGACTTCGACCGGTGCGCGCTGCTTCACGCCGACGCCGAGCGCGCTGCCCATGAAATCGCGCCAGATGCGCGCGGGGATGCCGCCGCCCGACAGGCCGGCATTGGGCGAATTATCGTCATTGCCGACCCAGACGCCGACCACCAGATCGCGCGCAAAGCCCAGGAACAGTGCGTCGCGGCTGTCCTGGCTGGTGCCGGTCTTGCCGAAACTGTCGATCGCGAGCGCGGCCTGACGCCCGGTGCCGTCGTTGATGGACGCGCTGAGCAGATCCTTGAGCTGGTCCTGCATCCGCTCCCCAAGGCTGTGCGAGCGATTGCCGAGAAATTCCACCCAGCTGCGTTCGCGCGCTTCCTCCAGCCCGTGCGGGCGAACGGGGTACGCGCCCGCCGCGACCGCGGCATAGGCGGCGGTCAGTTCGAGCAGCGACGTGTTCGCGGTGCCGAGCGCGATCGTCGCTTCGTTGGGCAGCGGCGTCGAAATGCCCAGGTCGCGCGCGGCGGCGATGACCTTGCCGACGCCCACCTGCTGGGTCAGCCGGGCAGCGGCCACGTTCGACGAAATCGCGAACGCCTCGCGCAGGCTGATCTCGCCACGATAGCGCCCGTCATTGTTCTTCGGGCTCCACGCGCCGATCGTCACCGGTTCGTCGGCGATCGTCGATTCGGGCGTCAGGCCGCTGCGCAGCGCGGCAAAATAGACAAACAGCTTGAACGCCGACCCGGCCTGGCGCCGCGCCTGGGTGGCGCGGTTGAACGGACTGTCGGCATAGCGGCGGCCACCGACCATCGCGACGATCCGGCCGTCGGGCCGCATCGCGACGATCGCGACCTGGGCCTTGTTCAGCCCCGCCCGGCGGACCGCGCGTTCGGCGGCGCGCTGCAGCCGGGCGTCGAGCGTCGTCATCACCCGCGTTTCGGTGGTGATCGCGCCGGCCTGGTCGCGTGCGGCCGGCAGCACCCAATCGGCGAAATATGATCCGTTGGGCAGCGGCGCGGTGCGGTCGACCTTCAGCCGCGCCGGGCCGATATCGGCGGCTTCGCTGGCGGTGAGGAAGCCGTGCGCGACCATTGCGTTCACCACCAGCCGCTGCCGTGCGCGCGCGCCTTCGAGATTGCCGGTCGGCGCGAGCCGCGACGGCGCCTTGACCAACCCGGCCAGCATCGCCGCCTGGCCGGTGGTGAGCCGGTCGGGCGTGGTGCTGAAATAATGCTTCGCCGCCGCGCTCAGCCCATACACATTGTCGCCGAAATAGACGTTCGACAGATAGCGCGACAGGATGTCGTCCTTGGTCAGCCAGGCTTCGAGCCAGAACGCGATCAGCACTTCACGCAGCTTGCGTCCCGCCGTCCGGTCCGAATCGAGAAACGCATTCTTGGCTAGCTGCTGGGTGATGGTGCTGCCGCCCTCGCGCAGGCCGCCCGCCGCGACATTATGCGCCATCGCGCGGCCGATGCCCCATGGATCGACCCCCCAATGGCTGTAGAATCGCCGGTCCTCGATCGCGATGAACGCCTGGGTGACATGCTCGGGCAGCCGCTTGACGTCGACCGGCTTGCCGATCGTCGCGCCGCGCCGGGCGATCGGCGTGCCGTCGCTGGCGAGCAGGGTGATGCTCGGCGGCGAGATCGGCTCGAGCGATTTCGACAGCGGCGCGGTGACGGCGAGCCAGCCAACCGCGACGAAAAACAGCACGATCAGCACGCCGATGCCGCGGATGATCCAGCGCAACCGCCAGCGCTTGCGGGGGCGCGGTGGGGGCGGCTGGTCCGGATCGTCGACCGCGTGACCGGCATCGGGTGCGTCCCAGTCGCTGCCGGCGGGGGGCGGCATCCCGCCAATCAGGTCGAGCGGCGGCACATCGTCGGGCGCATCACGGTGCCTGAAGTCGAAAAAGCCGGTGCGCATCTCGCTCGCTTTACTCGGCGCGGGCGCCGTCGCCAACTGTGTTACATCAACATATCACCGACTGCAATGCTCTGGACGGCAACGACGCGCTCCGGCACATCGGTTGGCGAACGGTCCGAACCCGGAGGGCACCGCGGTGCGAGTGACGATCAAGGACGTGTCGCGCGAAGCCGGGGTGTCGATCAAGACGGTGTCGCGGGTGCTCAACAACGAGAAATATGTCGGCGCCGAAACCCGCGCGCGCGTCTCCGCGGTGGTCGAGCGGCTCAATTTCCGCCCGAGCAGCGCCGCCCGCGCGCTGGCGGGCAAGCGATCCTTCCAGGTCGCGCTGATCTGCGACAACCCGTCGCCTTATTATGTCTATGAAATGCAGTCCGGCATCCGCGACCGGTGCGAGGAGGCAGGGGTGCGGCTGATCGCGCAACCCTATGACCGGCAATCGTCGCGGCTGCTCGACGAGATCGAGGCGCTGATCGAATCGATCCGCATCGACGGACTGATCCTGACGCCGCCCGCGACCGACAACCCGGCGGTGCTCGCGCTGTTGCGCGCGCGCGGCGTGCCGTTCGTGCGGGTGTCGCCGGGCAGCGACGTCGGGGTCAGCCCGTCGGTGTTCATCGACAATCGCCGTGCCGCCGCCGACATGACACGGCACCTGATCGATCTGGGGCACAGCCGGATCGGCTTCATCACCGGCGACCCCGATTTCGCGACCAGCGCCCAGCGCAGCGCGGGCTATCGTGACGCGCTGGGCGACGGTGGAATCGCGGTCGACCCGGCGCTGATCCGCCCCGGCACCTATGGCTTTGCGTCGGGCGAAAGCGAGGCGGAGGCGCTACTCGCGCTTGCCCAGCCGCCGACCGCGATCTTCGCCGCGAACGACGACATGGCGGCCGGCGTCCTCGCGGTCGCGCACCGGCTGGGGGTGCGGGTGCCCGATCAGCTGTCGATCGCGGGGTTCGACGATACGCCGATCGCCGGCTTCGTCTGGCCGCCGCTCAGCACGGTCCGCCAGCCGACCCGCCAGATGGCCTATCAGGCGGCCGACCTGCTGCTGTCGCCGGGCGAGGACGCCAGCGAACGGCGCGAGCTCGACTATGC
Source organism: Sphingomonadaceae bacterium (assembly GCA_002863155.1). Lineage (GTDB taxonomy): Bacteria > Pseudomonadota > Alphaproteobacteria > Sphingomonadales > Sphingomonadaceae > Sphingomonas. The sequence goes on from PKED01000033.1 coordinate 9,030, forward strand.
GATCATCGCGCGCGGCTCGACCGCCCCTGTCGTCGGCTAGGCGCCGATCAGGAACCAGGCAGCGGCGGTGGCGAGCGCGAGCGCGGTAAGGGTTGCGGCAAGGATGACGAGCAGCGGCTTCGGCCCGCCATCGGTCAGTTGCCGCATGGGGGACCGGATCGCGGTCGCCGTGACCGCGCAGGCGAGCATCGCGGTTGCGATCCGCTCGGCGATGCCGGTCGCGACCGGCGGGATGACGCCGAGCGAATTGACGCCGGCCAGCACGAAGAATCCGACCACGAACCAGGGCACGCCCTGCCGCTTGGCGCCGGCACCGTCGGCGCGGAAGAACAGCGCCACGACGGCGAGGACGGGCGCGAGCAGCGCGACGCGGGTCAGCTTGACGATCGCGGCGATCTCGCCCGCGCCGGGCGAATAGGCATAGCCCGCGCCGAGCGTCTGCGCGACGTCGTGGATGGACGCGCCGAGCATGAAGCCCGCCTTCAGATCGCCAAGCATCAGCAGGTGCGCGAACACCGGATAGAGCACCAGCGCGCTCGCGCTCATCGCCGAAATGCCGACCAGCACCAGCGTCAGCTGTCCCTGGTTGATCCGTCGTTCGCCGAGTGTCGTCGCGAGCGCCAGCGCCGCCGACGCGCCGCAGATCGCGACCGCGCCGCCCGCAAGCACCCCGAAGGCGTCGCTGAACCCCAGGCGGCGCGCGGCGAGCAAGCCGGCGCCCATCACCACTGCGACGATCGCCACCACCGCGAGCAGCGCGACCGGCCCGAGCGCGGCGATCTGGCCAAAGGTCACCCGCACCCCGACCAGCACGATTCCCCAGCGCAGCAGCGAGCGCGAGGCAAGCCCGAGCCCGGCGCTCAGCCGCGGATCGTCGCTCAGGAAATTGAGCGCGAGCCCGATCAGCAACGCCATCAGCGTCAGCGGCGCGCCGTAGTGATCCGAGATGAAGCCCGCCGCCAGCGTACCCGCCGCCACCACCAGCAGCCCGGGCAGATAGCCGCGCCAGTCGGCCTTCGGGCTCGGCTCGATATCGCCATACAGGTCGGCGGCCATCGGCAATGGGCGTTGTTTCGCTTGCATCGGCTCCCTCTGCCGCCTTTTATCGCGTCTGCCGGGCAGGACTAGCCGAGCCGAGCGCGATATGACAACGTTATCTGACAACCGCCGGGAGAGGCATGTGACAGGCAGAAGCGGCGCAACGCGCTGGGTGATCGTGGCGATGGTGTTCTTCGCCATCATGCTCAACTATGTCGATCGCCAGATCCTCGCGCTGCTCAAACCCACGCTGGAGGCCGAATATCGCTGGTCCGACCAGGATTATGCCAACATGGTCTCGGCCTTTCAGTTCTCTGCCGCGGTCGCGTTTCTCGGCACCGGCTGGTTCATCGACCGCGTGGGCCTGAGGCTCGGTTTCGCGATCGGCGTCGCGGTGTGGAGCCTCGCCGGCATGGCGCATGCGTTCGCGACCGGGGTGGTCGGCTTCATCGCCGCGCGGGTCGTGCTCGGCGCGGCCGAATCGATCGGCACCCCGGCGGCGGTCAAATCGGCGGCGACCTATTTCACCCAGAAGGAACGATCGATCGCGCTCGGCGTCGGCAATACCGCGCCCAATATCGGCGCGATCGTGACGCCGCTCGCGATTCCGGCGCTGGCGATCGCGTTCGGCTGGCGCGCGGCGTTCCTGATCGCGGGCGGGCTGGGGCTCGTCTGGGTGGCGATCTGGTTCGCGGTCCGGGTGCAGCCGGTCGCGACCGATGGCGAAGCGCCGACGCCGATCGCCTGGACCACGCTGCTGCGCGACCGCAAGGTGCTCGCGCTCGCGATCGCCAAGCTGCTGTCGGACCAGGTCTGGTTCTTCATGCTGAGCTGGCTGCCCGATCTGTTCCACCGGCTGTTCGGCCTGCCGCAGGGGACGGTGGGGCTGCCGGTCGCACTCGTTTATGTCTTTGCCGCACTCGGCGCGCTGACCGGCGGCTGGCTACCGACCCGGCTGATGGCGATGGGGTGGAGCGTCGACCGCGCGCGCAAGGTGACGCTGCTGATCTATGCCGTGCTGATCCTGCCGGTCAGCCTCGTCCTGCTCGTGTCGAGCGCGTGGAGCGCGGCGCTGCTGCTCGGGCTCGGGCTGTTCGCGCATCAGGGATTTTCGACCAATTTGTTCGGCTTTGCGACCGATGTGTTTCCCGCGCGCGTCGTTGGCTCTGCGGTCGGCATGGCCGCGTTCTGCGGCAACATGTGGTCGATCCTGCTGATCCAGCTGGCGGCGTTGTCGCTCGCCAATGGCTGGGGCTATGGGCCGCTGCTGGCGATCTGTTCGGGGTCGTATCTGCTCGCGCTCGCCTTCATCCAGCTGCTGGTGCCGGTGATCGCGCCGGTCGACGACGCCGAGCGCGGGACCATCGTCGCGCATTGAGACGCGAAAAGGCCCGGCGGGGTCTCACCCGCCGGGCCTGTTTCAACGGAACCGCGCCCTAGAAATTGACGCGGCCGGTCACCCCGAAATAGCGATCCGCGTCGCGCGGGATCTGGTAGCGATAGGCGCCGCTGGGCCCGCCGGTCGCGATGGCGGCCGAAAAGCTCTGGTCGAACAGGTTGCGGACCTGGAAGGTCAACCGGTAGCGATCGGCGCGATCCATGACCGTGAACGACAGGTTGGTCAGCGAATAGGCGCCGATCGTGCCCGCCGCGCGCTGGATCGGGTTGGCGACGAACAGCGACAGCTGGCTCGACTGGTAGCTGGTCTGGCTGCCGACCGCGAAATCGATCGGCCCGCCGGTGCGGATGCGGTAATTGACGCCGACATCGAACTTCCACTTGGGCGCAAAGGCAAGCGGCGTGCCCGACGGCACGATGTCGTTGGGCGTGCGCACCGGCGGCGGGTTGAACTGGTCGACATGCGCATCGGTATAGGCGGCGCCACCGGTGATGCTGAGATCGGGGATCGGCCGATAGGCAAAATCGAGCTCGGCGCCGCGCGTCGAGACGCGGCCCGCATTGGTGAAGCGCGCGATCGTGGTCGTCACGCCGTTGATCGTCAGCGTATCGGGATTGTTGGCCTGGAAGTTGTTGTACTCCGCATAATAGCCGGCCAGATTGAGCGTCAGCTTGCCGCCGAACAGCGTGTTCTTCAGGCCGATTTCATAGCTGTTCGACGTCTCCGGCTCGATCACCCGCGCGCCGGTCGCCTGGAGGTTGAAGAACAGGTTGAACGCCGGCCCCTTATAGCCTCGGGTATAGCTGACATAGCCGGTCGAATTACGCGAGAAGTCGATCTGCAGCCCGGCCTTGCCCGAGAAATTGTCGCTCGTCGCCTTTTGCGTGAAGGGCACGCCGTTCGACGCCGCCGGGGTGCCGTTCGATGCGGGCGAGGTGCGCGAATCGAACACGCCCTGGTCGAAGGGCGGGTTAGAGGCGAGATTGCCCGGGCTGGTCACCCGGCTGAAGAACGTATCCAGCTGATCATGCGTGTAGCGCACGCCGCCGATGAAGCGGAACCGGTTGGAGAAGTTGAGCGTGCCCTGCGCGAAGATCGCGAGGTTGCGCGCGGTCGCGCCATAATCGGCCCGGCCGAACGCGGCGACCGAAGGTGCTGCAAGCGGGCTGGTGCACGGCGTGAGCACGCCGGCCGGGAGCACCGCCCCGGTCGCCGCCGCGCAGATCAGGTTGTCGCGCTGGAAGATGCGCCGCGAATAGGTGTGCGAATAAAAGGCGCCGATCACATAGTCGATCAGCTCCTTGCCCGGCGAGGTCAGCCGCAGTTCCTGGGTGAAGGTGTCGCCGGTCTGCGGCCCGGTATCGTGCGATTGCGGCACGCCGATATAGGCTTGCGGGTAGAAATCGCCGTCGCGGATCTCGTTGTTGGCGAAGTTGCGGTAGGATGTGATCGAGGTCACCGTCTGAGTGCCGAGCGAGACGTCGAACTGGCCCGAAAAGCCCCAGCCGGTCTCGATCGTGCGGGTGACAAGATTCTGGTTGATCCGGCGGGTGCGGTCGCCCTGGAGCGTCGGCAGCACCGTCTGGATCAGCGCGAGCGCGGCGGTGTTGACGTCACCGGTGCCGGTCAGCGGCGGCCCGCCGATCACGTCGGCGCAGCAATTGTCGTTGTTGCGGTGAAAATCGCCGATCAGCGTGAACTTCACGTCCGGGCTGATATCCGCCTCGACGATGCTGCGCACGCCCCAATGCTCGAATCCGTTGACACGGCGGTTCACGTTCAGCGCGACGTTGAAGATATTGCCGTCGTAATTGTCGTAGAAAGCGGTGGTGCGGGTGCGGATCGACGGCGACAGCGGCAGATCGACCGCCACCCGGCCGCGATATTCGAAGCCGTTGGCGAAGAAGACGCTGGCGTCGGCATAGCCGCCAAGACGCGTGCCCGGCCGCTTGGAAACGATATTGATCACGCCTGCGCTCGCATTCTTGCCGAACAGCGTGCCCTGCGGCCCGCGCAGGACCTCGAGCCGCTCGATATCCACCAGATCGGTGAACGCTTCGGCCGCGCGGCTGAGCACGACACCGTCGACGACGGTCGATACGGTCGGCTCGACCGCGATCGAGAAGGAGGTGGTGCCGATGCCGCGCAGGAACAGCGCCTGGTTGAGCGCGGTCCCCGATTTCACGAAATTGAGCGACGGCACGAGATATTGCGCCCCTTCGAGGCTGGTGCGCCCCTGCGCGTCGATCGCCGCGCCGTTCAGCACGGTGACCGCGACGGGGACGTCTTGAAGCCTTTCGGTGCGCTTCTGCGCGGTCACGACGACTTCGGCCGAGACGTCATTGTCGCCGGCGGCCGGCTCGGCGGGCTTGTCCTGCGCGGTGGCCGGGGTTGCGTCCTGCGCGCTTGCCGGCGCGGCGAACAATGTCGCAAGCGCCGCCGCGCTTGCCATCAAAGCGGTTTTCTTCATGTCGGTCCCTCCTACTCCCAGTCTTTTGATATGGTTTTCTGGGCAGCGCAGCCGCGTTCTTTTTTGCGCCGCTCAAGAATTGCTTGTGGCTATAGGCCCAGCTCCGCCATGGTGACGGCGCGGTGCTCGCGCGCGCTGATTTCGGCGGCGGTGCCGATTGCGACCGCCATCAGCCCGTCATGCGCGCTCACCTCGACCGGCCCCGCGCCGCGCACCGCCGCGTTGAAGCGCTGATGCTCGTAATAGGTCGAGCCGTGATGGCTCCCGGCCGCCAGCGCCGCCGGGTCGACCGCGACAACGCGGCGGCTGGGCCGTTTGGGATTGCCGAAGCCAGTGCGCGGCGAATGGACGATCGCGCCTGCGGGAATGAACACGTCGAGCCGCGCGGCATCGCCGACGGCGGTGATCTCTTCCTGATTCTCGGCGCCGTCGGCGAACATCGACAGGTCGAGCATCGCGCGGACGCCATTGGCGAAATCGACCGTCGTGAAGCTGTTGTCGATGATGTCGGGGCGGCGCCCGCCATAATCTTCGTCGAGATGGTTCACGTCCATGCCGCCCGAGCAATAGACGCGGACCGGCTCGCTCCGGGTGATCAGCCGCATCAGGTCGAAGAAGTGGCAGCATTTCTCGACCATCGTGCCGCCGGTATTGGCGGCGAAACGGTTCCAGTCGCCGACCTTGACCAGGAACGGAAAGCGATGCTCGCGGATCGACAGCATCCGCAAGGGGCCGACCGCGCCGCTGTGCACCTGCGCGATGAAATCGGCGGCGGGCGGCATGTAGCGATATTCCATCGCCGTCCAGAAAATGCCCGGGCTCTGCGCCGCGCGCTCGACGATCCAGCGCGCGTCGGCGATCGTCGTCGCCAGCGGCTTTTCGCACAGGATGTGGAGCCCGGCATCGAACAGCGGCACCAGCGTGTCGCGGTGAGTGTGGTTGGGGCTGGCGACGATCACCGCGTCGCACCGGCCCGAGGCGGCAAGCGCGGCGGCGCTGTCGAAAGCCGCCACGCCGTCGGCGCGGTCGCCGAGCGCGGCGCGCGCCCAGCCGAGCGAGGTCGCGACCGGATCGGCGATCGCCGTCACCACCGCGCCAGGGGTGATCGCAAGATTGTTGATATGCTCGACACCCATCATCCCGGTGCCGATCAGACCATATCGTACTTGCTCTCCCAACGCCTCTGCCTCTATGTATGACAACGATGTCTTATTGGTCCGTATCGCCCGATTCACGTCCGCTCGGCAAGAGTGGATTGCTCGTCAGTCCGATTGCCTGGGGGATGTGGCGTTTCGGCCACGCCACACCGGCCGAGGCGCGCAAGCTGATCGAGGCGGTGTTCGAGGCCGGGGTGACGCTGTTCGACACAGCCGACATCTATGGCTTCGACGGGTCGGGCGGGTTCGGCGATGCCGAGGCGCTGCTCGGGCGGATCTTTGCCGAAGTCCCAGTGCTGCGCGCGCATATGGTGCTGGCGACCAAAGGCGGGATCACCCCGCCGGTGCCCTATGATTCGAGCCCGGCCTATCTGATGGCGGCGCTCGATGCGTCGCTGCGGCGGCTGAAGACCGACCATGTCGATCTCTACCAGATCCACCGCCCCGACATCCTTGCCCATCCGCAGGAGGTCGCCCGCACGCTCGAGGATATGGTGCGCAGCGGCAAGGTCCGCGCGATCGGTGTGTCGAACCACACGATCGAACAACACCGCGCGCTCGCCGCGTTCCTCAGCATCCCGATCGCCTCGACCCAGCCCGAAGTCTCGCCGCTCGCGATCGAGCCGATCGAGGGCGGGCTGTTCGACCTCGCCATGGCGGCGGAGATGGCGGTGCTGGCCTGGTCGCCGCTCGGCGGCGGGCGGATTGGAGATCCGCAGGACGTCCGCGAGCGCGCGGTGGCGGCGGCGCTCGACGTCGTGGCGGAGGAGGCGGGGGTGTCCCGCGCGGCCGCCGCCTATAGCTGGATCATGGCGCATCCGGCGCGAGCGATCCCGATCGTCGGCACCCAGAATATCGCGCGGATCGCCGAAATCCCGCAGGCGTTCAAATGCCGCTGGAGCCGCCAGCTCTGGTATGACGTGCTCGTCGCCGCGCGCGGGGAGCGACTGCCGTGAACGCGCTGCCGCCGTGCGAGATCAGCTGGTTTTCGGCGCTGTGCGACGACGACTATGAATTTCTGGGCCAGAGCGATCCCCGGCTGAAATCCAGCTGGGCGCATTGCCGCGACATCGTGATGCAGGCCGAAACCGGCGGGTTCGACAATATCCTGCTGCCGTCGGGCTATGCGCTCGGCATCGATACCACCGCCTTTGCCGCCGGCATCGCGCCGATGCTCCGGCGGCTCGCGCTGTTGATGGCGGTCCGCGTCGGCGAAAGCTGGCCGCCGCAGCTCGCGCGTCAGATCGCGACGATCGACCGGATGCTGGGCGGGCGGCTGAAGGTGAACATCATCTCGTCGGATTTGCCGGGCGAGACGCTGGCATCGGGCCCGCGCTATGCCCGCACGACCGAGGCGATGCACATCCTGAAGACGCTACTGAACGGCGAGCCGATCGACCATGACGGCGAATTCTGGAAGCTTAAGCTCGATCCGCCGCGGATCGGGACCGTGTCGGGCAAGGCGCCGCAGCTTTATTTCGGCGGTCTGTCCGAAGACGCGCGCGAAGCGGCGGCGAAGGGCTGCGACGTCTATCTAATGTGGCCCGACAAGCGCGAGGCCGTTGCCGAGATCATTGCCGACATGCGCGCCCGCGCCGCGAAATATGGCCGCACGCTTCGTTTCGGCTACCGCGCGCACATGATCGTGCGCGAAACCGAGCGTGAGGCACGCGCCTATGCCGCGCGGTTGCTGTCGAAGCTCGACGATGCGGAAGGGGCCGCGATCCGCGCCAAGTCGCTCGATTCGACCTCGGCCGGGGTGGCGGCCCAGGCGGCACTGCGTGAAGGCGCCGATGACGAGGGCTATGCCGAGCCGCAACTCTGGACCGGGATCGGCCGGGCGCGTTCGGGCTGTGGCGCGGCGATCGTCGGCGATCCCGATCAGGTGCTGGCCAAGCTCAACGATTACCGGACGATGGGAATCGATGCGTTCATCCTGTCGGGCTATCCGCACGCGGCCGAGGCCGATCTGGTCGCGCGCCACGTCCTGCCGCGCATCGACCACGCCTTGCTCTAGGTCGGGCTTCAGGCCGTCATCCTTGTCGAAGGCGCCGCGCTCGCCTATCGCGGCCAACGAAGCCAATGGAGTCCCAAGGTGCTTGATATGGTCGATTCCTCCCGCCCGCTCGTCGTCGGTATCGGCGGCTCGATCGGCGGCATCGCCTCGACCGAGCGGGCGCTGATGATCGCGCTCGACAGCGCGGCGGGCGAGGGCTTTTCAACGCGACTGTTCGGCGGCGACGCGCTTGCCCGGCTGCCGCTCTACAATCCCAAGGCGCTGGAGCGGACCGAGGCGGAGCAGGAATTCGTCGATGCCGTCCGCCAGGCATCAGCGCTGATCATCGCCAGCCCCGGCTATCACGGCAGCCTGTCGGGCCTCGTCAAGAACGCGCTCGACCTGCTCGAGGAAACCGCGCGCGATGCGCGGCCCTATCTCGCCGACATGCCGGTCGGGCTGATCGCGACCGCCTATGGCTGGCAGGCGACGGGCAGCACGATCGCGGCGCTGCGATCGATCGTCCATGCGCTGCGCGGATGGCCGACGCCGTTTGCGGCGGCGATCAATACCCAGATCACCAAGTTCGACGACGAAGGCGGGTCGAGCGATGCGGCGGTCGCCGAACAGCTCGCGCTGGTCGGGCGCCAGGTCGCGCGGTTCGCGCCGCTCGCCGCCAATGGCTGATCTGTCGCGCCGGTCCGCGCTGGCGGCGCTCGGCACCGGCGCGTTCGCCGCGCCGCTCTGGGCGCAGCAGGCGGCCCGGCTCGGCTTTGCCAATGGCGAACGGCCGGTCGCCGGCGGCTTTCCCGAAAAAGGCGCGATGATCGTCCAGCGCAGCCGCGCGCCGCTGCTCGAAACGCCGCTGGACGTGCTCGGCAGGAGCGTCTTCACGCCGAACGACCGTTTCTATGTGCGCTGGCATTATTCGGACATTCCGCTGTCGGTCGATGCGGCGGCATTCCGGCTGCGGATCGGCGGCGCGGTGACGCGCCCGCGCGTGTTGTCGCTCGGTGCGCTGCTCAAGCTGCCGCGCGTCGAGATTGCCGCCGTCAACCAGTGTTCGGGCAATTCGCGCGGGCACTTCACGCCGCGCGTGCCGGGCGCGCAATGGGGGCACGGCGCGATGGGCAATGCCCGCTGGACGGGCGTGCGGCTGAAGGACGTGCTCGAACTGGCTGGCGTCGGGCCGGGCGCGGTCGCGGTGCGGTTTTCCGGGCTCGATCGCCCGCCGGTCGACGAAGCGCCCTGGTATGCCAAGTCGCTCGACATCGACCATGCCCGCGACGGCGAGGTGATGATCGCCTTTGCGATGAATGGCGCGCCGCTGCCGATGCTCAACGGGTTTCCGATCCGGCTGGTCGTGCCGGGATGGTTTTCGACCTATTGGATCAAGGCGCTCGACCGGATCGAGGTGCTGACGCAGGCCGATGACGGTTTCTGGATGGCCAAGGCTTACCGCATTCCGGCGACGCCGATGGCGACCATCACGCCGGGCAGCAGCGATTTCGCGACCGCGCCGATCGGACCGATGGTACCGCGCAGCTTCGTGACCAGCCATGGCGACGGCGCGGCCGTGGCGGCGGGGCGTCCGCTGGCGCTTGGGGGAATTGCGATGGGCGGCACGGTGGGCGTCGCCTCGGTCGATTATCGCATCGGCGACGGGGCCTGGACGGCGGCGACGCTCGGCCCTGATCATGGCCGCTACAGCTTCCGCAGCTGGTCGGCGACGGCGTCGCCGCTGCCGCCGGGCGAGCACCGCGTCGCCGTGCGCTGCACCGCGACCGACGGGCGGGCGCAGAGCGACGCCGCGATCTGGAACCCCGGCGGCTATCAGCGCGGGACGATCGAGACGATCGCGGTGCGGGCCGGATGAGGCGCGCAGGCAATATCGCCGCGCTCTGCGCCGCGTTGGTCGCGACCGCCTGTATCGCGGCGGCGGCGACGCCGCGCAAGGCCGCACCGGGCCCGGCGTTCAGCAGCAAGACGATCGCTCTCCCCGAAGACCGGGCTGCGCTGCCCTCGAGTGCGGGCAATGACCTGGTGACCGAGAATTGCACCGGCTGCCATTCGGTCGAGATGATCACGACCCAACCGCCGCTCGACGCCAAGATCTGGGCGGCGGAAATCGCCAAGATGCGCAGCGTCTATCACGCGCCGGTCGATGCGGCCGACGATCAGCGGCTGGTGGCGGCGCTGGTCGCGCTTCAGACAGCGCCCGCAAAGGGGCGCTAGAGCCCGATGACATTAGCTTGACCCGTTCGTTTCGAGCGCAGTCGAGAAACAGGCCACGAGCGTTGCGCAGGGTGTCTCGACTTCGCTCGACACGAACGGTTGGGGACTTGATTCAACCAAAAGTCATCCGACTCTAGCCGGGCGTCAGGGCAGCAGGCCGACCGCGCGCAGATCCTGCCGCAGCGTCGCGGCATCGCTGAACAGCCGCGCGGCAATGCCCAATGCGGCCGCACCCTCGACATTGGCGGGCACGTCGTCGACGAAGAACGCCTCTTCGGCCGCCAGCCCGAACCGGTCGAGCGCGAGCCGGTAGATCGCGGGATCGGGCTTCATCAGTCGCTCGTCGCCGGAGATGACGAAGCCGCGAAACCGGTCGAACAACGCCGCTTCCTGCGCGCGAAAGGGCGGCCAGAATTCGCCCGAGAAGTTGGAAATCACGAACAGCGGCACGCCCGCGCGATCCAACTCCTCGACGATCGCATGCACGCCGGGCACGGGGTCGCCGATGCTTTCGTTGTAGCGCGTCTTCCAAGCGAGGATCAGCGCTTCATGTTCGGGGTGCAGGGCGATCAGCTCGGCCGATGTTTTGGCAAAGGGCCGGCCCGCATCGTGCTGAAAATGCCACTGCGGCGTCAGCACATCGCGCAAAAACGCATCGAGCGCCCGATCGTCGTCGATCAGGCGCTCATAAAGGAACCGGGGGCTCCAATCGTACAGGACCTTGCCGACATCGAAAATGGCGGCCCGGACGGTCATCGCGGCGGGCTCAGCCCTGGCGCGCCTTGAACCGGCGGTTGGTCTTGTTGATCACATAGGTGCGGCCGCGGCGGCGGATCACGCGGTTGTCGCGATGCCGGTCCTTGAGCGACTTCAGGGAATTGCGGATCTTCATGATCGATTCGCTTCTTGTTGGATTGGGTTCGTGGGAAAGGCGCTGCCCGTATAGCCGGTGCCGTGCCAAGTCAACCCGATGCCGGGCTGGCCGCCGCAATTTGGTGGCGCGAAGGCGCGATTTGGTCGATGAAGGGCAAAGACACGGCAAGGGAGTTTGTGCGATGCGAGATCGGGCGATCAGGGGCTTGGTTCTACCGGCGACGGCGCTGGCATTGGGCCTTGCGACCGGCGGCTGCATGACCGCGGAGCCGGTCAAGGTCACCCGCTTCCATCTGGGTGCGCCGATCGACCGGCTGGCGGTTGCGGTCCAGCCCAATCCGTCGGCAACCAATGTCGCGGGGCTGGAGGCGCAGCTTTACGGCGATGCGGTGCGGCAGGCGCTGACGGCGCAGGGATTTGCAGCGGCAGCGCCGGGCGAGGCCGCGCCGCTCGTCGCGAGCTTCACGCTCGCGCGCACCGTCCGCGAAACTGCGCCCGCGCGCTCGCCGGTAACGATCGGCATCGGCGGCGGCAGCTTTGGCGGCGGGGTCGGCGGCGGCGGCAGCATCGGCTTCGGCGTCGGCAAGCGACGCGCCCGCGAAGCCTATGTGACCGAGCTCGGCGTCCAGATCCGGCGTGGCGCGGCGGGCGAAGTCGTCTGGGAAGGGCGCGCCCAGACCCAGGCGGATACGCGATCGGCGGCGGCGCAACCGGCTGCGACGGCACGGAAATTGGCCGATGCGTTGTTCAAGGGGTTTCCGGGGGAGTCGGGTCGCACTATCAGCGTCCAATGACTCTTCGCATCACCAGCGCCTTTGACAGCGGCAATATTCACGTCGTCGGCATCGATGGCGACCGCGCCGATCTTGAGATCGTGCGCGATCATCAGTCGGACTTTTACCAGTGGTTCTATTTCCGTGTGGCCGGCGGGGAGGGCCGCACGGTGACGCTGCGCATCCTGAATGCGGCGGGCTCCGCCTATCCGATGGGCTGGCCCGGCTATAAGGCACGGGTGAGCGGCGACCGCGAGCACTGGTCGCTGGCGGACACCCGGTACGTCGACGGCGTGCTCGAAATCACCCACCGGATCGACAGCCAGCTGGCATGGTTCGCCTATTTCGCGCCCTATACGATCGAGCGGCACAATGCGCTGGTCGCCCGTTATGCGGCGATGCCGGGCTTTGCCTATCGCCAGCTCGGCCAGTCGGTCGACGGGCAGCCGATCGACAGTTTCACCGTCGGCACCGGGGCCAAGCCGGTCTGGCTCTATGCGCGCCAGCACCCCGGCGAGACGATGGCCGAGTTCTGGATCGAAGGCGTGCTGGAACGGCTCGCCGACGCCGCCGATCCGGTGACGGCGGCGTTGCTGGCGAAGGCGACGTTCCACATCGTCCCGAACATGAACCCCGACGGCTCTTCGCGCGGGCATTTGCGAACCAATGCGGTGGGCGTCAATCTGAACCGCGAATGGGCCGAGCCGAGCGAGGCGCGCAGCCCCGAAGTGCTGTGCGTCCGCAACGCGATGGACGAAACCGGCGTCGCCTTTGCGATCGACGCGCATGGCGATGAGGCGATCCCGGCCAATTTCATCGCAGGCTTCGAAGGCATCCCTCGCTGGACCGACGCGCTCGGCGACAAATTCTATCGCTTTCAAAACGCGCTCGCCGCGCACACGCCCGATTTCCAGACCCAGATGGGCTATCCGAAATCGGGGCCGGGCAAGGCCAATCTGGCGATGTCGACCAACCAGCTCGCCGAGCGCTTCGGCGCGGTCGCGATGACGCTCGAAATGCCGTTCAAGGACCACGACGCCAATCCCGATGCCGAGGCCGGCTGGTCGCCCGAGCGCTGCCGCGCCCTCGCACATGCCTGCCTCGAAGTGCTTGCCGCCCAGATCGACGATATCTGAAAGACGTCCCCATGCCGCAACTCGTCCTGATCCGCCACGGCCAGTCGGCCTGGAACCTTGAGAATCGTTTCACCGGCTGGTGGGACGTCGACGTCACCGCCCTGGGCGCCGACGAAGCGCGCGCGGCGGGGCGGCTGATGGCCGACAAGGGCCTCGATTTCGACCGCTGCTTCACGTCGCTGCAAACCCGCGCGATCAAGACGCTCAATCTCGCGCTCGAGGAGATGGGGCGGCTGTGGCTGCCGGTCGAAAAGGACTGGCGCCTGAACGAGCGGCATTATGGCGGGCTGACCGGGCTCGACAAGGCCGAGACGGCGGCGCGCCATGGCGACGATCAGGTCAAGATCTGGCGGCGCAGCTTCGACGTGCCGCCACCGCCGATGGAGGCGGGCTCGCCCTTCGATCTGTCACAGGACCGCCGCTATGCCGGCATCACGGTGCCCGCGACCGAAAGCCTGAAGGACACGATTGCGCGGGTGCTGCCCTATTGGGACGCAAAGATCGCCCCGGCGCTGAAGTCGGGCCAGCGCGTGCTGATCTCTGCGCACGGCAATTCGCTGCGCGCGCTGGTGAAGCATCTGTCGGGCATTTCGGATGACGAAATTACTGGCCTGGAAATCCCTACCGGCCAGCCGATCGTGTATCAGCTCGACGACGATCTGCGCGAGGTCGAGCGTTATTATCTGAGCGAGCGTTGACGCCCCGTCGCGCGACCGAGGCCGATTTTTCTGCGCTTGTGCCGCTGATGACGGCGGCGATCGGCGCGTTGCAGCGCGATTTCCTAAGCCCCGAGCAGATCGAGGCAAGCCGCGGCGTGATGGGGCTCGACACCCAGCTGATTGCCGACGGCACCTATTTCGTCGTTGGAGAGGCAGGCGCGATCATCGGCTGCGGTGGGTGGAGCCGCCGCGCGACATTATACGGCGGCGACCATTCGACAGCGCTGCGTGCGCCGCGCCTGCTCGATCCCGCGACAGAGGCGGCACGGGTGCGCGCCATGTACGCGCACCCGGCGCACGTCCGGCGCGGTATCGGGCGGCTGGTGCTGGCGACGTGCGAGGCGGCCGCGCACGGCGAGGGGTTCAGTCGCGTCGAACTGATGGCGACGCTGGCGGGGGTGCCGCTCTACCGCGCGTGCGGCTATCATCCGGTCGAGGATGTCGTCGACCGCTCGCAGGGCGTGGCGGTGCCGCTGGTCCGCGTGGCGAAGGCGCTCGGCTGAGACCGGGCGGCACGGCTTGGTTCAATGTCGGCGCTTATTGTCCTGCCCTGTCCTTCCCGCTAAGCGCTGGCAATGGCAGCGCTCGTCGGCATCATCATGGGCAGCACGTCCGATTGGGAGACGATGCACCATGCCGCCGATCTGCTCGACGAGCTCGGCGTGGTGCATGAAAGCAAGGTGGTGTCCGCCCACCGCACGCCACAGCGGCTGTACGACTATGCACGCGGCGCAGCCGGGCGCGGGCTGAAGGTCATCATCGCGGGCGCAGGGGGCGCGGCGCATCTGCCGGGAATGGCCGCGTCGATGACGCAGTTGCCGGTGCTCGGCGTGCCCGTACAGTCGAAGGCTTTGGACGGCATGGATAGCCTGCTCTCGATCGTCCAGATGCCCGCCGGGATTCCGGTCGGCACGCTTGCGATCGGCAAGGCGGGGGCGAAGAATGCCGCGCTGCTGGCCGCCGCGATCCTGGCGCTGGGCGATGCCGCGCTCGACGAACGGCTCCGCGCATGGCGGCAGGCGCAGACCGACAGCGTCGCGACCGACCCGGCGTGATGTCTCCCCAACCAGGCGACTGTTGGTGTCGAGCGACGTCGAGACACAGGCTTAAGGCATTGCGCTTGCGGCCTGTCCCTCGACTGCGCTCGGGACGAACGGAGTGGGGAGATGGACGGTGACCCCCATCCCCCCCGGCAGCACGATCGGCATCCTTGGCGGCGGCCAGCTCGGGCGGATGCTCGGCGCGGCGGCGGCGCAGCTCGGTTACCGCACGCTGGTGCTCGCGCCCGATGAGGAAGCGGTCGCCGCGCAGACCGCGTCGAGCTTCATCCGCGCCGATTACCAGAACCGGATCGTGCTCGACGATTTCGCCGCTGCCTGCGACGTCGTCACCTATGAGTTCGAGAATATCGAGCTCGCGCCGATCGACTATCTGGCCGAAAAAGTCCTCGTTCACCCCGCGCCCGCCGCGCTTGCGATCGCGCAGGACCGGGTCAACGAAAAGACCTTTGTCGGCGCGCTCGGCGGCCGTACCGCGCCCTGGGCACGCGTGGAGACGTTCGCGGAACTCGAAGCAGGGCTCGCCACGGTGGGCACGCCGGCGATCCTGAAGACGCTGCGGCTCGGCTATGACGGCAAGGGGCAGGCGCGAATCGCCGATGCGGGCGGCGCGGCGGCGGCGTGGAGCGCGATCGGTGAGCGACCGTCGATCCTCGAAGGCGTGGTCGATTTCACTCATGAATTCTCGATCATCGTCGCGCGTGGGAGTGACGGCGCGATGGTCAGCTATCCGCCGCCGTGGAACGAGCATCGCGACGGCATCCTCGCGCGCTCGACCCTGCCCGCACCCACGCCGGTCGCCGCGCAGTGGACCGAAGCGGCGACGATCGCCGGGCGCATCGCCGATACGCTCGATTATGTCGGTGTGCTCGCCTGCGAATTTTTCGTCGGTCGCGACGGCCCGGTGTTCAACGAAATGGCGCCGCGCGTCCATAATTCGGGGCATTGGACGATCGAAGGCGCGGTGACCTCGCAATTCGAAAACCACATCCGCGCTATCTGCGGCCTGCCGCTCGGCGACACCGGGCTTACGGCGCGCCAAGTGGTGATGGACAATCTGATCGGGGCGGAGGCCGAGGGCTGGGCGGCGGCGCTGGCGGCGCCCGACACGCACCTCCACCTCTACGGCAAGACGCAGCGCCCGGGGCGCAAGATGGGGCATGTGACGCGGCTGGTGCGGTAGGACGGCGGCGGATTAAGCTGTCGGCTTCGCCTCACTTGGAAGCTCTGCTAGAGCCTGTTTCCTTGAAGTTGAACCGCCATTGCGAGCGTAGCGAAGCAATCCAGTAGCGTGTTCGCGAAAGGGCTTGATTGCCTCGCTGCGCTCGCAATGACGGGTATTTCAATTCCAAGAGGCCTAGGCCTAGTCTCTCACTTGATTGATCATTGAATGAGTGCGTTCAGGATTTGAACAACGTGAATCAAAGTGTCCCCTCCGTCTGGTCTCTGGCGTTTTCGATTGGTTGGGTCGTGATCGTCATCGTCTTGTCGATTGTTTTTCGACAGACCAGAGGCAAGCCGACATTCCCGAAGATTCCGGCCGATGCCATCTATGTTGAAAAGTGGGCATCCGGGAGGTGGGCGAACAAATGTCTGCTTGTTGCGGTGACCAATGAGGCACTTTGGGTGGTGCCCAGGTTTCCGTTCAACTTGATGTTCTTGCCGGAAATCTTTGGTTTGGAGCACACAATACCGATCCGCTCGATCCGCAGCGTCAGTCAGTTGCGTGCCTTTGGGGTGGGGAATGTGGCCGTTTATCATGGGGAAGCGGATTTGCGTTTGAAGGTTCGTAATCCTCAGGCGTTCGTCAACGCGTTCCCGCCTTCAATCGTTCGAGCCCCAGTCTAACCCTCAAAGGCCGCTCTCCGCACCCTTATACCTATTCCACTTCCAACCCTATTTCACCACCGGCAGCGCGATATAGCTCGCGTCGGCGCCCGCCACCGTCACCCTTTGCGTCGCCTTCTGATAATCCCCCGGCTTCGCGAAGAAGATGTTGGGCACGAATTTTTGCGGGTTGCGGTCATAGAGCGGGAACCAGCTCGACTGGACCTGCACCATGATGCGGTGGCCGGGCCGGAACACATGGTTCGCGTTGGGCAGCGCGAAGCTATAGGTCAGCGGGGTGTTGGCGGCGATCGCCTTCGGCTTGTCGAAGCCTTCGCGATATCGACCGCGGAAAATGTCCATCGCGACTGCCAGCTGGTATCCGCCCATCTTCTGGTCGCCGCCGACCTGATCGGGATAGACGTCGATCAGTTTCACCACCCAGTCGCTGTCGGTGCCGCTGGTCGCGGCGTTCAGGTGAACTTCGGGCTGCCCGGCGATCGTCACCGGCGCGGTGAGCACGTCGCTGGTGAAGGTCAGCACGTCGGGGCGCGACGCGGCGTTCCGCTGGTCGGTCGTCAGCCACGCGGTCCAGTGATCGCCGACATAGTTGACGGTGTCGACCGGGCGCGGGACGAAGGGGATCGGGTGGGCGGGGTCGCTGACATAATCCTCGGTCGCGACGGGCCCGTCGGCGCGGGTGAAGCCGAGCGCGCCGCCGGGCTTCAGATAAAGCGGCGTCGTTGCAGGCGTGGCAGGCCAGCTGTTCAGCCGCTGCCACTGGTTGGCGCCCGACTGGAAGGCGGTGACCGGCGCCACGTCCATCGGCGTGCCCTTCAGGAAATGCGCAAGGAACGGCGCCAGCACATGGTGCCGCCACCATTTGCCGGTGTCGGCATCCCATTCGATATTGCCGAGGCTGCTCGCCTTGCCGATCGCCTGGCCGTGATACCACGGCCCCATCGACAGATAGACCATGTCGTTGGCGCCGTCCTTTGCCTCGAGCGCGGCATAGACCGCCGGGGCGCCGTAGATATCCTCCTGATCCCAAAGCGAGTGGACGACCATCACCGGCACCTTGAGCGGCACCTTGGCAAGAGCCCGGTCG
>PKED01000008.1 GCA_002863155.1 Sphingomonadaceae bacterium
ACTAGCGGGCGATGCTTCCGCCGCATTTGTGCATGAATGTGCCAGACAAGCGGGCGAATGCGGCGGGGTACTGTCAGCACAGCGTTCCAGTCATTCAGGAGGATCAGTCCGGCGACCGGCAAGTAGTAGGTTCCCACCGAGCCTCTCGGTCGGCCTCGGCTCTTTCCGCTTAGCACAGCCCGAAGAGCGTCTAACGCCGACTGATTGCGCTGATCGCGTGCTTCAATTTCGTCGGCAGGAATGCCCGCGTCGCCCAGGATAGTCCCCTCGGGTATAGTTACAGCTGACAGCCATTTCGCAAGCGCAAGCGCGCGATGGCGAGCGATACGCACGGGGATGGTCCCACGCGGGTGAGACATTCAATCCGCACTCTCAGCCGCTAGCCAGCGGCGGAACATGCCGGTCATGCGGCCCGCATCGGCGTGATATTGGAACCAGCCGTGCCGTCGCTGGCACAATAGGTGGCCCAATCGTCCATGAGCCGCCGCCGCTTGTCGAACAGGTCCCCACGCCGATAGGCCCGCTCCACCTTGTTCTCGATAGTGTGAGCCAGCGCCATTTCGGCAACCTCATGGGCATAGCCGGTGCATTCGGCTGCCCAATCGCGAAAGCCCGAACGGAAGCCGTGCACGGTCGCGTCAACTTTCATGCGGCGCATCAGCATTCCCATAGCCATGCCGGACAGCTTGCCGCCCTTCGCGCCGGGAAACAGATATTCGCTCCCGAGCGGCTGGAGGCTTTCGAGAATGGCAACAGCGCGCGGGGACAGCGGCACGCGATGCTCTTTCGCGGCCTTCATACGGTCTGCTGGGATCGTCCAGATCGCCTTGGCCAAATCGACCTCTGCCCAAGTCGCGCCGATCGCCTCGCCGGAACGAGCAGCGGTGAGGATCGTAAATTCCGCCGCCAGCGCGGCGACGGCCTCGCGCTTGTGCAGCGCGCGAACGAATGCGGGGATTTTCTCATAGGCAATGGCTTTGTGATGGCCGCGCGATAGCCGTGTGCGAGCGGGCAGGATTTGCGCGAGGTGCCCGCGCCAACGTGCCGGGTTTTCTCCTTGCCGATAGCCGCGCGCCTTGGCGCTATCGAGCACGGTTTCAATTCGCCCGCGAACGCGGCTGGCAGTTTCGGCCTTTCCTTTCCAGATCGGCTCAAGGATTTTGAGCACATGCGCGGTTTCGACCTCAGCGACCGGCAAATTCCCGATCACCGGATAAACATATGTGTCGAGCGTATTGCGCCATTGCTGTCGATGCTTGGGGTTACGCCAGCTTTCCTCATTTGCGGCGATATACGCCGCTGCAACGTCTTTGAACGTCGTTCCGGCCACCTTAGCAGCCTGAGCCGCCGCAAGCGCCTGAGCGGCCTGCCTGTCCCGTTCTTCCAGCGGATCAATGCCCGACTTAACCTTGAGGCGCAGCGCCGCCGCTTCGTCGCGGGCATCGGCAAGTGACAATCCGCCTTGCCCAGCCGCGCCTAGTCCAACGTCCCGTGACTTGCCGCCCAACATGAAACGATAGACCCATGAGCGCGCGCCGGTCGGCTTCACTAGTAAGTGCAGTCCGCCACCATCGGCATGGCGTCCTGGCTTCGCGTTCTTCACCGAGAGCGGAGTTAGCGCGTTGCTGAGCTTCCTTGGCATTTCGGCTCCCTCGCAGGGAATCGAACCTAGCCGATCGGAGCCAGTATGGCCCGCCTCGCCGATCGTTCCCATAACCGTTCCCCGATAGTAGCTCGGTTTTATGGGAACGCAATGGAACACATGCGAACAGTCAGATTGTCAAAAGCAGCAAAAAACCTAAGATTTACTGTGGTTTTCTGGATCGATCCGAACGCATCCGGAAAGAAGTATGACGGACTCCGTCTCCGCCATTTTGCTGTTTTTTGACGTACGTCAGAGTTCGAAAAAACGCCATAAGGCACTTGTAAAAAACGATAAATCTCCGCCAACGCTCGTATACGATCGCTGGCGTTCGAGAAGTCTTGTGGGACTGAGTGTGGGACTGAGTGTCCTTGGTGGTCTTCAAAAAGGCGCCGCAGGATGCTATGATCCCCGGCATGGGAAAGCTCACCAAAACAATCATCGAGGCTCTAAAAGAGCCTGGTCGGTATGCCGATGGTGACGGACTTTACCTGAAGATATCGCCAAGCGGCGGCAAAAGCTGGGTTCTGCGCATCCAGATCAAGGGCACGCGCCGTGACATCGGTTTAGGCGACGCGCGTTATGTTCCTGCTCCAACAGCACGGCTGGAAGCGGCTGCGGCGAAGAAGCTCGCGGCGGCGGGCGTCGATCCGCTTGAGGAACGTCGCAAGGTCGCAAAGGTCGTTCCAACCTTCGAACAGGCCGCAAAGAAGGCGCATGCCGAGATGGTGAAGGGCTGGAAGAACGGCAAACACACCAAGCAATGGATCAAGACGCTGGAGCTTTACGCCTATCCCAAGCTGGGCAAGCTCAAGGTCGACAAGATCGATGGTCCGATGATTCGCGACGTCCTCGCGGAAATCTGGCTGGACATCCCGGAAACCGCGAGGCGCGTGCGACAGCGTATCGGCACAGTGCTCGATTGGTCATTCTCGAACGGCTTCCGCGATACCGAGGCCCCGATGCGTTCGATCTCGAAAGGGCTACCTCGTCAGCCTAAGAAGACCGGCCACTTCGCCGCTCTTCCGTACCCAGAGGTGCCGTCGTTCCTTGCTCGCCTGCGAGCGAAGGATCTATCGGCGAGCCAATTGGCGCTCGAAGCGCTTATTCTTACAGCCGTCCGATCGGGAGAAGTACGAGGTGCCCGTTGGTCCGAATTAAACGACGATCTCACGCTTTGGACCATTCCCGGCGATCGGATGAAGGCCGGTGTGGATCATGTCGTGCCGCTTTCTCCGCAAGCGGCTGACGTATTCCGCCGTGCACGGGCACTTCAGGTCGAAGATTGCGATCTCGTCTTTCCAAGCAGTTCTTCAGCTACTGTCTTATCCGACATGGCGCTCTTGGAGCTTGTGCGAGGCATGGGGGTCGCTGCCACCGTCCACGGATTTCGATCAAGCTTCCGCGACTGGGCGGCCGAAGAGACCGATGTCGCCCGGGAGATCGCGGAAGCGGCGCTCGCCCACACGCTCGAAAACAAGGTCGAGGCCGCCTATCGCCGAACCGATTTTCTCGCGAAGCGTCGGACGCTTATGGCGACGTGGGCCGACTACTGCGTCGGCAAGGCTAAGGTTCGCGCCCGGAAGCCAGTTCGCGAAAGGTCTTCGTTGGTCGACCGCGCTTCCGCAGCGTCGGCGCCGCGACGACAGCCCCGCGCTGTCGCTCGATAAAGGCTTCGAGACTTGCGCTGATGACGAGGGTCGCGCGACCGAGTTTGATGATCTCGATCTCCCGTGCACCGATCAGCTCATAGATTTTCGTCTTTCCGATCCCAAGCAATCGAGCGGCCTCCGCTACCCTGACTGTCAAGGCCATTGAACGGCCAGATCGACTTGGAGGATTCGTCACGACCGTGAGCTGCCCTTCTCCCGCGCTTTGGCGAAGCCGCGATCAGTCGCCAGGAAATTGGCCAGCATGTGCGGGATCAGCTCGGTGACCGGCTCCTCGATGCCGTAGGTCTGGGCGTAACACCGGGCGTAGTCATGCAAGGTCTCGTGCAGATCGGGGGTGATCGTGATCGAGAGCTTGACCGGCGTGCGGTCAGGCAGCTTGGCAAGTTTCAGTTCCATGGTCCGGCTCCACCGCGTCGGGGCTCGAGGACCAGATCGCGGGTCACCAGCACGCGAACAGGCGCGCCAGGCCGGATGGTGATCGTCGGCTGGATGTCGAGATTGCGCTGCGTGATCTGGTCGCCGACGCGTGCCGTATTCGATTGTGCCGACTCCCGGATCGCCTGGACGAGATCGCTCTCGCCCGAGATCGTCAACTCCGAACCCACTCCAAGCATCGTGGCGATGGCTACGCCCTTGAGCAGCGTCCAGGTGTGAAAGTCGACCTTATCGGCCAAGCCGGCATACCCCGACGGATCAGTCGCAGGCATGTTGTCCAGACGGACCGAGCTGCCATCCGGCAGGATCAGCCGTTGCCATATGACCAGCGCGCGTCGCTGCCCAAATGCGACCACGCTATCGTATTTGCCGATCAGCCGGGCGCCCTGCGGCACGAGCAGGATGCTGCCCGTCACGGTGTCGAAGACGTTTTGCGTCACTTGGGCGGTGACCATGCCCGGCAGGTCGGAGTTGAGCCCGGTGAGAAGGCTCGCGGCGATCACGCTCCCGGCAAGTAATGAATTCGGCGATATGGGCGGCACCAGCCCGCCGGAATTGAGATCACTGCCGGTATCGCGCGCCAACGCGAATTGCTCCTTGCGCGTACCAGTCGCAGCTGGAGCAGCATTCGGCGCGCCGGTCGTCGCCGCCGCATCGACAGCGGCAAGAGCCGTTGCGTCCCTGCCGGTCGCCACTCGGGCCATCAGGCCGGATTCGCGCGCCGCCTTGAGACCGGCGAGGCGCTGCTGCCGTGCCGCTTCCACTGTGTCAGCCCGCGACGGAGCGACCTCGATCCCAGCGCGCTGTTGGGCGCGCAGGATCGGACGACCGAGATCGCCGGGCAAGGGCGGGCCGAGCTTCGGCGCATCGCCGTAGCTGGTCGGAAGCCCGGACAGCGCATCCGACGCCGGCTTCGCCAAGGGCTGCGACAATTCGCTGTCCTGTGGGACCTGGCGGAACACCTGCGGCTTCAGCGCCATCCAGGCGATGCCCATGAGGCTTACCGATCCGAGCGCCGCCGCGCCGATGATGGCGCCCCGCCGGAAGCGGATCGCTCGCACCGGCCGAGCGCGGATGCTTAGCGTCTCGGGATCGACCTTCGTGGGCATGGGCACCGGGGGGTCGGTGGCGATGGCGTCCGTCATGCGCCCCTCCGCTTCGCGGTCCGCGACACGCGATCGATGCGGACCACCTGCTGCTTCTTGAGGCCAAGCCGTAGCTCGGCGGCATCGAAGATCCGATCGACTACGTAGAAGCGTTCGCGTAGCCGGTAATTGACCAGCTCAGCCTTGCCGTCGGCACCGACGACGAACAGCGGCGGCGCCTCGCCATTTGCGAGCGATGCCGGGAATTCGACATAGGTCTTCGACCCGTCGTCGAACACGCGCAGCGGCCGCCAGGCCGGCCGGCCGCCGCTGATGGTATAGTTGAAATGCAACTGCTCTATCGCGAGCCCGGTAGCGATCGGGGCCGCAGCCTGCGCTGCCTCTGCCTTGCGGCGCAGCGCCAGCAGTTCGTCCTGCGGATAGGTCCAGCGCATCGATGACAAGGCGGTCGCCGAGGTGCTGACCAGCCGGACGTGGTAGGTGCGGCGGTCGGTCGTGATGACGAGGTTGGTGGTCAGGCCCGCCGAGTAGGGCTTCACCAAGACATGCGTCTGCCGGGTCTCACCCGCGCCGCTTGTGGTATCGCCTATGACCCAGCGGGCGGTATCGCCGCTCGCGACGGCGACCAAGTTCTCACCTGGCTCGAGTACGATGTCGGTGACCAGCCCCGGCGCGGCATAGGCCTGAAAGATCGTGCTCTCGCTATACGGATAGACCTGCGCGCCACTAATGAACCCTGCGGCTGCAGGCTCGATCGTCGCGTTTCGTGTCGCCGACTGGACGGTTCTCAACGGGGATGGTGCGGACCGGCTCTGCGCGAATGCAGGATTCGCGATGAGGATGCCGGCGATCGCCGGCAGAAGGGCATGTTTCATCACTTGGTCTCCTGGCTATTGTACGGCGGCGCATGGACGGGTGAGGCGCCAAGGGAGGGATCGAGCGGCGATCCGAGTGGCAGGTTCGCCGCAGGCTCTGGCGCGGGACGAGCCGCCGCCGGGACGGGCGCGGTGTCGAGTTCGCGGCTCCAGTCGATCGCATCGACGTAAATGCCGAGTGGATTCTTGCGGAGCACATCGGCCGAGGCAGGTGGGCGCGTGACGGTGGTAAGGATCGCGGTCCAGCGACTCATGCCAGATTGCGAACCGCGCTCGAACGCCGTCTCGGTCCACTTCACCTGGAACGACTTGTCCGAGGCCCGCACGACGCTGGTGACCTGCACCGACACGGTCCGCTCGCCGACGTTGGCAAAGGGCGCTGCCAAACGGGCATATTCGCCGAGGAACTGGCTCCCGCGCTTGGTGGCGAAGTCATAGGCTTCGAGCCAGTCACGGCGCATCAACACTGGGTCGAGCGACACCGAGCGGATATTGGTGATGAAACGCGACAGGTGCCAAGCGACCTGCGGATCCGTCGGCCGGTAATCGACGTCGGCGGGCTGCACCGCGCGCGCCTCGGCGCGGGCGTGGCTCGCGACGAGGCGGATGATGCGCTCGACCTGCTCCGGGTCGATCCGAATCCCGGTGTCGATCCGGCCTTCGCCCAATCGGTCGAGCCTGAGCGCCCCATCGGGGTTGACCATGATCTCGACGACTTGGCCGTCGCGCATGGCTCTGGCGATGTCGGCGCCGAGCGCTGTGATCAGCATGCGCCGGCGCCGTTCTGCCGAGAGGTTCGCGCTCATGCGCCTTCCTCCGGGACCGCGCCCAACGTCCGGCGGCCGGTCGACACCTGCCGCCCGACCTGCGTCACGAACGCCTCGAACCGCTTCGCGCCGAGCGCGCGGCCGGCTTGGTCGTTCTCGGCAAGCGGCGTCTGGATGGCTAGTTCGAAGCGGATGAACAGCGCCAGCGTCTCGAGGATCAGATAGGTCTCGCGATCGACGCGGCCGATCGCCTGGGTCAGGCGGTCGAGCCGGAACGCGAACCGTTCTTCCAGCTCCGAGGCGCCGCGGCGGTTGAGCCAGGCGGTGACCGCATCGACGAGAATCGCCGACTTGCTGGCCCCGGGCTTCGCGGCGAGCGCTTCGAGCCGATCGGAGAGCGGCTTGGGCAGGAACAGCTGGTGGCGAACCTTCTCCATGGTCAGAGCCCCAGCTGCAGGTCGTCGGCCCGGCCCGAGGCGGCGTCGAGGCCGTAGACTGTCCGCGCAGCGCCGAGCGCCTGCACGCGGTCCATGGCGCGGCATTCCGCCGCCTGATCACCGTCGTCTTCGCCGAGCCCCAGCGGATCGGCGATTTCCGGTTCGGCCGCGACGGCGGCCACGATCTCGTGGGCCGGATGCCGCGCCTGCTCGAGACCGCCTGAATCGGTGCCGTCGTCGGTGTCTGCATTGCCAGCGAGCCGCGCGTCGGTCCCTCGAATCTGGCCGGTCCAGTCATCGGAACGTGCGGTGGGAAAGTCGCGGTAGCCGGCAGCATCCAACGAAGGCGGCGGCAGGAGACGCGCGGCGAACCGCCGGTCCTCATAGTAGCGAAGCTTCTGCGCGCGGATCGGCGGGTGGCCCGAGACGAGCACCAACTCGTCGGTCGTCTTGAGTTGCATGACCTCGCCAGGCGTCAGCAACGCCCGCGCCGTTTCCTGCCGGCTGACCATGACGTGCGCCAGCCACGGCGCGAGCCGGTGGCCGGCATAGTTGCGCATCGCGCGCTGCTCGGTGGCGGTGCCGAGCGCGTCGGAGATCCGCTTCGCGGTCCGCTCGTCATTGGTCGCGAAGGCAATGCGGACATGGCAATTATCGAGGATGGCGTTGTGTTCGCCGTAAGCCTTTTCGATCTGATTGAGGCTTTGCGCGATCAGGAAAGCGCGAACACCATAGCCGGCGAGGAACGCAAGGCTGGTCTCGAAGAAATCCAGACGGCCAAGCGCTGGAAACTCGTCGAGCATCATCAGCAAGCGGTGGCGTTTAGGGCCGGGCGCCGCGTATGGGCCGTCAGCATTAAGCTTCTCGGTAAGCCGACGGCCGATCTGGTTCAGGATCAGGCGAATGAGCGGCTTGGTCCGACTAATGTCGGACGGCGGCACGACGAGATACAGCGACAGCGGGTGCGGCGCCTCCACCAAGTCGGCGATGCGCCAGTCGCAGCACGACGTGACTTCGGCAACCGTCGGATCGCGATAGAGCCCAAGAAACGACATCGCCGTCGACAGCACGCCCGAGCGCTCGTTCTCGCTCTTGTTGAGCAGTTCGCGCGCGGCGGAGGCGACAACGGGATGGACAACCGGAGCCTCGTCGCTGCCGAGATGGTTGGTTGTCATCATCCGCCGCAACGTCGCGGTAAAGGGGCGCTGCGGATCGGATAGGAAGGCAGCGACGCGCGCGAGCGTCTTCTCCTCCTCGGCGTAGAGGACATGGAGGATCGCGCCGACCAGCAGCGAATGGCTGGTCTTCTCCCAATGATTGCGGCGCTCCAGGGCCCCTTCCGGATCGACGAGGATGTCGGCGATGTTCTGGGCGTCGCGAACCTCGTTCACGCCAATGCGCACTTCCAGCAACGGATTATAGCGCGCCGAACGGCTGTCGGTCGGATTGAACAACAAGCAATGCGAGAAGCGTGCGCGCCAGCCTGCGGTCAGCTGCCAGTTCTCGCCCTTGATATCGTGAACCACGGTCGAGCCGGTCCAGGACAGGAGGGTCGGGACGACGAGGCCAACACCTTTGCCCGAACGGGTCGGCGCGAAGGCGATGACATGCTCGGGCCCGTCGTGGCGGAGATCGCGCCCGCCAATGCGGCCGAGCGTGACACCCCTGTCATTGAACAGGCCGGCGTCGGCGATGTCTTTTGCCCGTGCCCACCGGGCGGAACCATAGGTGGTGACATTGTTTGAGTGCCGCGCACGCCACACCGATCCGGCGATCGCTGCGCAGCATCCGAGCGCTCCGCCGGAAGCCGCAATCCCGCCAGCCTCGTCGAAGATCACCGGTGCATAGGCATCAAACGAAAACCACCAAGCGAAGATCGACCACGGACGATAGATTGGAGAGCCAAATATCATGAACCAGGGCGGTCCGAGTTCGGGCTGGTAGCCAAGACTCGCGGCCGCCCATTGCGTCGCTGTCCAGATGCTCGCGACGATAATTGCGAGAACGATGAGGATTTGGCCAATAAGTAGCTTGGTGGGTGTCATGTGAGCCTCGGGCCCGCATGCCGACTCCGTGTCTGCGGGCAGCTCCAAACATCCCGGATGCGCGGTCTCGCGAGTAGATACCTGCCGGGGTCAGCTAGTACCTTTGTGGGGTCAGCCGGAACAAACGGAACGCTATGCGAGGTGCGGGGGCGACCATCCCATCAAGTCACGATGGGTGGAAACCGGACTGGCGGCTTTCGTGCGGAGATCGCGGTAAGCAGTCGTTTGTTCATAACGCTGCCCGTGGCGGCTAAGGACCCAAAATGTCGCCGTTCGGCACGGTGATCGATATCGCTGAAACCTGCCATTCGATCGGGTGCCAGAAAA
Organism: Sphingomonadaceae bacterium; assembly: GCA_002863155.1. Taxonomy (GTDB): domain Bacteria; phylum Pseudomonadota; class Alphaproteobacteria; order Sphingomonadales; family Sphingomonadaceae; genus Sphingomonas. The sequence goes on from PKED01000008.1 coordinate 9,308, forward strand.
CCGCCGGTAGACCAAAGCCGAGCGCCTGCACCCGTGGTGACAGAATGGGGAAAGCCGACCGTCGCCCGCGCATTGGCCATGAGGCTGACCACCGGATGAGATGCGAAAATCTATGTGGAAACGCCAATCGTTCACATCACGCCGCTAAAGGCTTGACATCAACTCTACCTAGGTAGAGTTATGCGTTATGTCACGAACTCGCGCACTCTCGCCGGTCGCCCGGACGCTTCTTGCCGCCCTGCTCGACACTTGTGATCGCTGGTCCCACGGTTACGAGCTGGCACGCCTGGCGCGCGTAAAATCAGGCACACTTTATCCGTTGCTGATCCGCCTGGAAGCGCAAGGCTATCTTGAGGCCGAGTGGCAACAGCCCGTTGAGCCAGGCAGGCCGCCTCGACACGCCTATCGGTTGACCGCAAGCGGGGTGCAATTCGCCCGCGCCAATCCTCTCGACCGGCCGGCTCCGGCGGCCGTGCAGCCGAGGGAGGCGTTATTGTGAGCGGCGGCGTTCGACGCGGGCTTGCCGATTTCGCGTGTCGCGCGGTGCAAGCGACACTGCCGCCTGCGTCGCAGTCATGGGGGTGGGCGGTACGCTGCGAGACCGCTGCCATCCCTGACGATACGCAAGCGCTCTTGTTCGCGCTCAACAGTGCGCGTGGGCTTATGCCGAGAGCCGTTGCGTCGCGCCTGCTCCATCCCTCGGCCGCGCTGATCGGCGCCGTTGCGCTTGGGGTGGTCTACATGACCATCGCGGATGCGCCGACGCAGTACCTCGGCATGAATGTCGCAGCCTTGTTGATCGGGCTGGCGATGCTGGCACTGTTGGGCCGCGCTGGGGCCTCAGGGCGAACATGCGGCAATCGCACGATCGCTGCCATGGCGGGCGCACTGCTGGCGACCCCGCTGCTCGGAGACCAAGTCGACGGCATTGGACGCTGGGTGAGCTTGGGCGGCGTGTCGGTCCAGCCGAGCCTCATCCTGCTGCCTTTAATGCTTGTGGCGTTCGCGCGAGAGCGCAACCGAGTTTCGACAATGGGCATTTTGGCGGCTGCCGCAGCACTCGCGATCCAGCCCGACCGGGCGATGGCCGGGATGCTGGTAGCGGGTCTTGCCGTGCTCATGCTGATGCGCCCGGACAGGCTTGTCATCTCGGCGTTCGCGGCAAGCGTCGGTGGCTTCGCGGTAACGCTTGCGCGTGCCGATGCGTTGCCGGCGGCACCCTATGTGGACGACGTTCTCTGCTCGGCTTTCGGCGTCCACTGGGCGGCCGGTGCGGCGGCTCTGGCAGGTTCCACTCTTCTTCTCGTTCCCGCGATCACCGGTTGGCATCGTGATCTGGAGAACCGCTCGACCTATGCGGTCTTTGGCGCGGCCTGGCTTGCAATCATCATGGCTGCCGCCCTCGGCAACTACCCGACGCCGATCGTCGGATACGGCGGCAGCGCTATCATCGGCTACGCTTTATGTCTTTTGGCGCTGCCGACACCGGCGAGTGATCCTGCAGGGGCAACTTCTGGCACGCTTGGCGCGGTGAAAGTACAACCGACCGATCAGCTGCTTCTCATAGCGCTGGCGTGATCCGCATGTACGTGGCCGACACCCGCACCAATTTTCTTGACATGGCGAGCTCGACGCTTCGGCGTCCCTTCCGCAAATGGTTGATCGTCGCTCTCATTGCTGCACTGGCCTGTTACGCATGGTCGCAGATGACGCGGCCGCGCGGTGCTCAGAAGGTCGCGTTCCAGCCGGCGGTGCAGAGCTGCGGCACCGACGGCTCCCTGCGCTACTGTGTCTATCGGGACCGCCGGGGCACCAATGGCGACATCGTCTATCATCTGCACGGTCGGCGGCTGGACGAGCGCGTCTGGAACGACGACACCTATTTCACCGCCATGCTGCAGTCGGAATGGCAGCGCAACGGGACGCTGCCGCCCACCGTCGTCACGCTGTCTTACGGGCCGACCTGGCTGCTGACACCCAAGGGTGCCAAGCCCGACAGCTGGCTGCTCGAGCAAATGATGGCCAGTTTGCCCGTGATCGAGGCGAAGATCGGACGTCCGCGTCGCCGCCTGCTGCTGGGTGAATCGATGGGCGGACTGAACGTCCTCGTTGCCGGCCTTTCTTATCCCGATCGGTTCATCAAAATCGCAGCCCTCTGCCCCGGCGTCTACAAGACGTCGCCGTTCGCCTCATTGTCCAGCATCCGTGCATCGATGGAGCGCACCGGCGCGGACCCCAAGATCGTTTTCGGGGTCTGGATGATGGCGCGACATTATGTCGCGAACGATGTCGAGTGGCATCGCATCTCGCCCCTCGACCTGATCGCGCAAGCAGGACCGCGCTCCCCGTCGCTCTACCTCTCCAATGGCCTTTATGACGCCTATGGGAATTTCGAGGGCACGGAGCGGCTTGCCCAATTGGCGCGCGACCGGGGCGTCAGGACGGAATGGCACCCATTATATGGCGGACATTGTGCGATCGATGCAGCCTCGCTCGCCGCATTTCTGAGTTCCTGAGGCCCATCGGTTAACTGAGGAAAATCAAGTGTCGCGTCCCTGGCTCATCGCTTCCGCGCTTTTTTTCGCCCTTGGCATTGCAGGCGCGGCCTGTGGTCAGGCGAGTCAGGAGGTGCCGAAAGTCGAGCGCGAAGGCGTGTGGCAACCGCCTAGTGGCGGCACCCAAATACCCCTTTGGCCGGCCGACGTCGCGCTTCGCAAGCCCGACACCGGCGATCACCCCGAAGCGACCGGCAACGGCTCACCGCTGGTCGGGGGAAGGCTGTGGCACTGGGCAAGCTACGTGACCCGGCCAACCATGACGCTCTACAAGCCGAAGGGCCGGAACACGGGCGCCGCGATGCTCGTCCTGCCGGGCGGCGGCTTCTATGCCGTAGCGACGGATCTGGAGGGCACCGAAATCTGCGACTGGGTGGTGCGGCAGGGCATGACCTGCGTCATGCTGAAATACCGCACACCGCAGATATGGCCGAAGGAAAATGGCAAGCAGCAGCGGCCGGACATCCTGTTGGGTCTAGAAGACGGCCAACGCGCAATGGGGCTGATAAGGCAGAATGCCGCCGCCTATGGAATCGACCCGCACAGGATCGGCGTGATCGGCTTTTCGGCCGGCGCGTATCTCGTCGCGAACATGAGCAATACGGACGAGCGGACATATCCGCTCGCCGACGCGGCCGACCGGCAATCGCCAAGGCCCGACTTCGCCATTCTGGCCTATGGCGCACGTGTGCTGGACGACAGCAAGGGGAAGAACAGCCTCGAACTCAAACCGTGGGTGAAGATCAGCCCCAACGCGCCGCCGACCCTGATTATCCACGCGATGAACGACCCCGTCGACGATGTCCGCGAAGCGATGGCGTATGCGCTGGCTCTGAACGATGCCGGCGTTCCTGTCGATCTGCGCCTCTATGCCAAGGGCGGTCATGCCTTTGGCCTGCGACCGACCAGCGCCCCGATCACGACACGATGGCCGGAACAGGTGCGGCAATGGCTGCATGACATCGGGATAGCTGGGTAGGCGAGGCGGTCTGGTTTGCGCCCTAATTTCGGTCATCAACTGTGTGGCCCGATGTCCCCAAATCCTGCCGTCGATTCGCCGTCGACATCCCACGCGAATCCATCCGTGTCCAAGCGCGTTGATGGCTGAGCCGATTTCGAGAGCCGAAATTTTATGAGCTGTGGGGCAGCAATCTCAAATGCGGTCATCTACCGTGGGCCGAGAAATCCGAAAGTGGCTAAGCCTGACAAGCAGTTGCCCAAGACTATAGCTCATACTTCGCGAGCAGTGGCATGCCGACATTCATGGCAATCCACCGCAGAAAGTCGAAAGGCAAGCGTCGGATCATCGGCAGGTGTCTAAGGTAATAGGCCGTGAACTCCATTTCCGCGGTGGCGCCTCGCGTCCGTTTGAAAGCCGTCGCACCCGATGACATGTTGAACTTCAATCCATGCTTTGCCGCATACAGGCTACCCGCGTGGAATGTGAGCCGATAGAGCCCCTGGTTTTGCGGCGCGAGAGTGTTGTATCCGATAAGCGGCATCGTCGCGTACTGGCCCAACCTGTGCATGCCGCCAAAGCCTTGGATTAAGCCGTTTTCGTCGCGTAGCACTAGATATCGGATCATGCCGATCCGTTGCGTTAACATAACAAATTCAGCGGTGTAGTGAGGATTAAGCCGTGAGTATTTGTCGAGATAAAGCATTGCGTAGAGCGTCACGATGCGCTGGGCGTCGGCTGTGCTCAGCGCTTCGCCTTCTTCAACGGTGAGTCTACCTTGCCGCCACAGCTTATCGTCGCGGCGCGTGTCGCGTCGCTTAAAACTGTCCCGGGCAACATCGTCGACAAGAAAGACCTGGCGACTGGGGAGCAACACCCAGCCCGCAGCGCCAAGCGCGTCGATCAAAGGCGCATTATAACGACGCGTCAGCGACCTCATGGCCAGCAAATGCTTCGGATGGTGCGCGACCAGCTGTTCTGTCTGAAGGGTCACCAGCGTCGGATCTAGCGCGACGGGCAGGTTGGTCGACATCATCCAATTGTTGAGATGGACGACCCGATCGACGTCGGAGAGCGACAGCACGGCACCCACGATTGAAATGATCCCATGCAGCGCGGGCACGATATGGCGATTGGGAAAGCGCGATAATTCCTCAAGCGGGTAATCGATATAACCCACGCGCGGCGAACAAACGAACGTTTCAGCTCGCTCACCGTTATTGACGGTAAGCGGCAGGAGATGCTCCCCCCAGGCAAGCATCTTCACGTCCGTCCCAAGATTGGCGATATAGTGTCGCGAGCCATCACGCGCGAACGCGGTGACATAGTCGCGGACGATCCTGTCGCGCTCGTCCGCCACAGTTAGCTGGAACCGCCGATTGACCCCGCCCGGATCCGATAAATGATCGATCGGTCCAATGCGGTCAGACTGGCTGACAATGCCCTGTCCATCGCAACTTGAGGAGCAGGTACAGGCATTTCGTTCATGAAGATGCGTTCGCAATAATGCGCGTTCGGCGCGGCGCCGGCGATGACGGCCTTCCAGCACATCGCATAGTCGTCGGTGCTGCAATAGGAACCGAAATCAGACAAGGAAAACCCGTCAAACTTATCCGAACTGTCCAATTCGGCCAGGCTCGCTACAACCATGCGCAACCGGCCCAACCTTTCACGCACGCGCGGATAGTTTTCGCGCCGCAAATGGACAGGCAATGCGCCGTTGGCAAAGTGCCGACCACGAAACACCAACGTGGCGATATCGCTTTCGCGGAATAAGAATTTCGCCGACGCAGCGGCAAAATCGCTCGCCAGACGATCGCCGACCGCCTGCGGGCTTGGCAGGAATGCACTTGCGGGTTCGCGCATCACCCAGCGCCAGACCCAGTCGCGCCCGATTGTCTCGATGGCGGCGCGCAGGCGGCCGCTGGCGAACTTCGCCTGCCAATGTGCCGCCTGCGCCTCGACCGTCGGCGCCGACATCAGCGCCTCGACGGCACCGCTGCGAAACAGTCTCATAAAGAACGCATTCCAGCGCAGGAGCTTTTCCCATCGCCCCGCCGTCCAGATGCCCGATGCGACGGCACCACGATTGTGGTCCCAATACGCACGGGCAGGGGGCGACAACCGCTGTCGCAGCAGACTGTAATTGGCCACCCTCTCGCTGCTCGGCGCGATGCCCAAAAACGCCAGATAGTCTTCTCGATCAAATCGCTCGATTGCCGCCATTTTCAGCTCGAGCGCCGCATTCTGAACCGGATTGGCGTCAAGCGCGACAACCAGATCGGCATCGCCGACCAGAAGATCGAGCGCGCGAGTGCCCGTGCCGGTCAAGCACAAAATCCGCCTGGCTTTAGCCAGCGCGGCGATTTCGGTCGCGCCGTCTTCGTTGGATGAAGAGAAATTGAGCGCACCAAAAAATGTCATTTCAGCCCGGCCCCTTCAGTCGGAGGTGGCGGTGGTGCGGCGCGACTGGACGGCCGTTGATCCCCGCCCATATCGCAGGGCCGAACAGGTCGAGCGGGCCGATCTTGTAAACGGGGCCTCCAAACTGCGCATGAACATCAGCCTGTTGCCGCAACATAGCCAGATCTTGCGCCAGTACGCGGCGATGAAACGCAATGATGAACGCGCGCTTCAACCAGGCAGGTAGCACGCCGCGTCGCGTCGAAAAGCACGCGTAAGGCCGAGTCTCGTCCCTGGCGACGGGGGAGAACACCACGACGATCGAGGCGTTGATCCCTTTCGCATCTTCAAAGGCAATTTGCACGATCGTGGGTGGAGAATAGCGTCCCCAAGAATCGGTCCGCTTGCCCTCGGTCAGTCGTTGCAGCCAGGTCAGGCTGTCGGCTGGTTCGGCATAACGCGCCGTGCATGCGTGGGCTTCGGCGGTGAAATCGACATCGACGGGTTGTGGCGCGCGCGAGCGACGGACAAGCCCTGGATGCAGGAAATAGGCATGGATGGGGTCAAGGAGATTTTCGATCGCGTCGCCGATCGCCGCGCGTGACGACGGCAATCGCCACCAGAAGCTGTCGAACCGCGGGTCGAAGACCTCTGTCGGCAATGATGGCAAAGCCTGATGGTCGAGCGTCAACCGCGCCCAGACCAATCCATCACGCACTTGAACGGGCAGTGCGGTTGCTCGTGCTCCATCGGCTACTTCGGCGCCAGCAATATGATTACAGGCGCCCTCCCGGCCAAAGCGCCAGCCATGATAGGGACATTCGATTTCTCCATTGATGATACGTCCCGCCGACAACGGTGCGTTGCGGTGCGGACAGCGATCTTCGAGCACGACCACGGCGTCATTGCTGCGGAACAGGACGAGCGGCCTATCCATCAGGCGGGTCTTGAACGGCCTTGCGCCAATCTCAGCAAGATAGGCGATCGGGTGCCAGGCTTCGCGCAGGCCGTTAGGCCATTCAGCCGCGCTCACAATTCGGCAGTCCGCTTTGCCGCGGCCAAGGTTTCGCGGACACGCGCAAGGGCAGCACCCTGCGGATTCTGCTCGCCCAACAGATTGAAGGTACCCGTGAGCGCAAAGCTGCAATGACCATGCACAACGGCAACCAGCGATCGGGTCAGCCCTGCTATATCAGCACTGGTCGGGCGGGCCAGCGCCTTTGCTACCTCTGCCTCGACCATCTGCGTCAACCGCGCCCGCTCTCGCGCGTCGGCCTCGGGCATGGTCATGTCATGCGGCAGGCGATGGTCATAGATCGCCATCCACAGATTAGGATTGCGCGCGGCAAAGCTGAAATAGCCCTCGACCATGGCTTCGATCCGATCCTTTCCAGCGCTCGCGAGATGACGACCGAGATGGTCAACCCACAGGCCAAAAGTGCGTGTATTGACCGCGATCATCAACGCATCGAGCGTCCCGAAGACGTTGTAGATCGTGCCGATCGAGTACCCGATGCGCTTTGCAACTTCGCGCGCTGAAAATCGAAGAAAGCCGACTTCGGCCAGGTGCTTGTGCGCCTCCGCCACGATCAGCGCGCGCAATTCGGTACGGCTATGATCGGATCGACGTCCCATATCTGCTGCCTAAAATGGTTATTGAGCATTGTCCATTTTTTTAATTGAACAGCCGTCAATTACTCGCTACTGGAGCAGAAGATGAGCACGCTGAGGGCCTTAACGCGTTATCCAGGCCTTCGTGCGAGACTCGACTAATCACTGTAGGAATCCGCATGCCTGCCCCTGATTTCTCGCTTCTCGCAAAGCGCCGCTTCGGACCGCTTTTTGTCGTGCAGTTCCTTGGCGCCTTCAACGACAACGTGCTCAAATTTGCGATGCTCTTCCTCGCGAACTTCTCGATCTATGCTCACGCGCCGCAAAAGGCGGAGATGCTCGCGCTGTTGTCGACCGGGCTGTTTATCCTTCCCTATTTCCTATTTTCCGCTTTGGCCGGGCAACTTGCCGATGCGATCGACAAGACCAAACTCGTCCGTGCAGTGAAGGCCGCCGAAGTCGGCATCATGACGCTTGGTCTGTATGGATTCTGGTCTGAATCATTGCCGATCCTGCTTGGCGCGTTGTTCTTGATGGGATGCCATTCGACGATCTTCGGGCCGGTAAAATATTCGATCATGCCTCAGCATCTGCATCCCTGCGAAGTGATGGGCGGCACTGGGGTGATCGAAGCCGGCACATTCCTCGCGATCCTTGGCGGGCAGTTGCTCGCCGGTTTCCTGCCGCCTTGGGAAGCAGGAGTGAGCGCAATGGCCCTGGCCGTGATCGGGCTGGTCGCCGCGCTCGCAATGCCGCCTGCCCCCGCCACGGCACCGGGGCTCCGTGTCGAGCTCAACGTGTTCAAGGGGACCTGGGAAGTCCTGAAAGCCGCCCATAGCGGGCGCGGGCTGTGGCTCAGCATCCTTGGGATCAGCTGGTTCTTCGCGGTTGGCGCGGTGGTCGTTGCTCAGTTTGCTCCGCTCGTCAGCGGCACGCTCGATGCCGACAAGGGCGTCGTGACGCTGTTCCTGCTCGTTTTCTCGGTCGCGGTGGCGATCGGCTCGATGACGGTCAACCGGTTGCTGAAAGGCGAGGTATCGGCGCGATACGTGCCGGCCTCCGCGCTCGGCATGGCATTGAGCCTTATCGCGCTGTGGTTGCTGTCCGAAGGCTTCGACGTTCGCACGTCGGGCGCCAATGTCACCGCGTTCGTCGCCACACCGGGCGCGCTGCCCATCCTGTTGTCGCTTGCCGCGATCGCCTTTTCCGGCGGTATGTTCATCGTGCCCCTCTATGCTTTGCTCCAGACGCTGAGCCCGCCCGAAGCGCGCAGCAGGATCATCGCGGCGAACAACATCGTCAATGCCATCGTCACCGTCGTCGTGGTCGCGGCGACCGCCGGTTTGCTGGCAATGGGTAGCGGCGTGCCTGGCATCATCGGCGCACTTGGCTTCGCAACCCTTGCCGTTGCGTTGATCTCTTGCTGGCTGCTACCCGAAACCGTGATCAAGGCGTTGGTCCGCGGGCTGCTCACGCTGCTTTATCGCGTCGAGGTGAGGGGAGCGGAGCATATGCCGCGTCCCGGCGAACGTGCGGTCGTGGTCGTCAACCATGTGTCCTGGCTCGACGGCCTGTTGCTCGCGGTTTTCCTGCCGGGAAAACCGACCTTCGCCATCGCCAGCTCGGTCGCAAAAATGTGGTGGGTGCAACCTGCGTTGAAGTTGTTCGAGGCGTTTCCGGTCGATCCGACCAACCCGATGTCGACCAAGGCGATGGTCCGCACGGTCAAAGAGGGGCGAACGCTCGTCATTTTTCCCGAAGGGCGCATTACCGTGACCGGTGCGCTGATGAAGATTTTCGACGGGCCGGGGATGGTCGCTGACAAGGCCGACGCGGCGATAGTGCCCGTCCGCATTGATGGCGCTCAATTCTCTCCCTTTTCGAAGCTCAAGGGCAAGGTGCGTCAACGCCTGTTTCCAAAGATCACGTTGACGATCCTCGCGCCCCAGCGCTTCGCCATCGATGGCGAGATGACCGCGCGCGCTCGCCGCGCGATCGCGGGCCGCCGCCTGCACGAAGAGATGAGCCGGATGATCTTCGCGACGTCAAATCTCGACCGCACGCTGTTCGAGGCGCTGATCGATGCAAAAGACCTGAACGGCGGGAAGGCAAAGGCGGTAGAGGACGTTAAGCGCGAGCCGCTCAGTTACAAAAAGCTCGTGATTGGCAGCCTCGCGCTCGGCCGCGAATTCAATCGGACGACGCGCGTCGGTGAAGCGGTCGGCGTGTTACTGCCCAACATCAACGGTGCCGTGACGACCTTCTTTGCACTGCAATCCGGCGGTCGCGTGCCGGCGATGCTCAACTACACCGCGGGCGCTGCAAATATCTCGGCGGCGTGTAAAGCTGCCAAGATCATCACCGTTGTCACCGCGCGCGCCTTTGTCGAGCAGGCAAGGCTCGAACCGCTTGTTGCGGCGATTGAGGCCGATGGCTGCTGCGTAGTGTATCTTGAGGATGTGACGCTGCGGATCGGCGGACTGGCAAAGCTTCGCGCGCTGATTGCGGCCAGCTTTGCGTTACGCAGCCATCGCCGCTTGGCGCTGTTACCCGACGCGCCAGCGGTCATCCTGTTCACCAGCGGATCGGAAGGTCTGCCAAAGGGCGTCGTGCTTACGCATCGCAACTTGCTCGCCAATTGCGCGCAGCTATCAGCACGCATCGACTTTAATTCAGGCGATGTGGTGCTGAACGCGCTCCCGGTATTCCACAGCTTCGGGCTTACCGGGGGCACGCTTCTGCCAATCCTGGGGGGCGTTAAGACATTGCTCTATCCCAGCCCCCTGCATTACCGGGTCGTTCCGGCGCTTGCCTATGACGCCAACGCGACGATCCTGTTTGGGACTGATACCTTCCTATCAGGCTATGCACGGATGGCGCATAGTTACGATTTCTATTCGCTGCGCTTCGTATTTGCTGGCGCCGAGCGGGTCCGCGACGAGACCCGCAAGACCTATGCCGACAAGTTCGGCCTGCGCATCCTGGAAGGCTATGGCGCGACCGAGGCCGGCCCCGTCATCGCCGTCAATACGCCGATGTTCTTCCAGCCCGGCACGGTCGGACAGTTCCTGCCCGGCATCGAGGCGCGGCTGGATGACGTGCCGGGGATTACCGAGGGAGGCCGCCTGTCGATCCGCGGGCCGAACGTTATGGCGGGCTATCTGAAGTCCGATGCGCCCGGCGTCCTGCAACCGCCGCAAGGCGGCTGGCACGACACCGGCGATATCGTGACGATCGACGAGCGCGGTTTTGTCACCATCAGAGGTCGCGCGAAGCGTTTTGCCAAGATCGGCGGCGAGATGATCTCGTTGCCGGCCGTGGAAGGCTATGCCGCCGCCGTCTGGCCGGGGGCAATGCATGCCGTACTGACCCGGCCCGACCCCAAAAAGGGTGAGCAGCTCGTGATGCTGACGACAGCGGTCGGCGCGACCGCAACGCAGCTTCAGGCATGGGCGCGCGCCAACGGCGTCGCCGAACTGGCGATCCCGCGCGACATCCGCGTGCTCGACGCGTTGCCGGTGCTCGGGACCGGCAAGCTTGACTATGTCGCGATGGCGGCGCTGGTGGCCGGTGCCGCGCCCGACAAGGCGGCTGCATGAGCGTGAGCGCGACCGGGCTGCTTCATGCCGCACACGCCTTCACGCGAACGCGGTGGCTGGCGAATCGGCTCAGGACGCGCGCCGATGTCGAACGCCACCGGGCGCGACAGCTGGCCCGGATGATGCGCGAAACGGCACCGCGTATCCCGGCAACGCGCGATATCGCCACGTTCGGCGATCTGCCGATCATCGATAAGGCGACATTGCTTGCGAACTTTGCGGCGTATAACCGCGCCGGCATCACGCTCGATGAGGTTCGTGCTGCGCTGGAATCAAACGCGCGCCAAGTCCGAGGATATGCCTATGGCTGCAGCACGGGCACAAGCGGCAATCGCGGCTATTTCGTCATCTCTCAGGCTGAGCAGTTCACCTGGCTGGGCACGATCCTTGCCAAGACATTGCCCGACGCGCTGTGGCGGCGGCACAAGGTCGCGCTCGCCTTACCGGCGATTTCCTCGCTGTATCGATCAGCGAGTGGAGGCAGCCGGATCCAGCTGAGTTTTTACGATCTGGCCGAAGGGATCGATGCGTGGGGACCGCGGCTCGCCGTCGACGCGCCCGATACGATCGTCGCCCCACCCAAGGTGCTGCGCGCGCTTGCCGAACGCGGCCAATTGCCAGCACGCAATATTTTCAGCGGCGCCGAAGTGCTCGATCCACTGGATCGGGCAGTCATCGAAGCGGCTACCGGAGCACGGGTGCGCGAAATCTATATGGCGACTGAAGGCCTGTTCGGCGTCAGCTGCCCGCTCGGCACGCTGCACCTGGCCGAAGATGCCGTTGCGTTCGAATGGGAACCGGTGCCTGGCAGTACCCTTGTAAAGCCGGTGGTGACTGACTTCACACGCCGGGCACAACTGATGGCCCGCTATCGCATGAACGACCTGCTCGACCTGAGCGGTGCTCCCTGCGCCTGCGGGTCGCCATTACAGGCGGTCGCGCGGATCGAAGGGCGGCAGGACGATCTTTTCATCCTGCCAGCCCGGGACGGGGGCACCAGGCTGGTCACGCCCGATGTGTTGCGCAACGCCGTCGTCGGCAGCGACCCGCGTATCGACGATTTCCGTATCGTCCAGACGGGCGCCGCGATGGTCGAGGTTGGACTGCCCGAGGCGATCGACCTGGCCCCTACCAAAGCTGTCCTGATCGCGCTGTTCGACCGGCTCGGTGTGGGATCCGTCGAGGTCGCGCGGCGTGCCATCGATATTCCTTACGACCGCAAGCTGCGCCGCGTCCGCCGGGAATGGCAGGGCGCTCAGGCCCTCTCGGCGACGACGAAGGAATAGAAGAAAGCGCGGTCGCTATCGGTCAGCCGGTCTTCGGTCGCGCGGTCGCGGGTGAACCCCAGTGTCTCGGGCAGCTCGGTGCCCGATTTGTTGAAGAATTTGCGTTCACAGACGCGGCCGCCCGGTGCGACGACGCGCGCGAGTTCGCGCCACAACAGGCACTGGACGTCGGCGTCGCAGTAGGATGAATAGTCCGACAGCGATGCCGCTTCGTAGCTGTCGGCTGCGGCGGATGCGACATGATCCTGAAGCGAGCCGGTGATAAACGTCACGCGGTCGATTCGGCTGGCAATATCGCCGAAGCAGGCTTCGGACAGATAGGCTGGGCGCGCGTGGCCGGGATAGCCGCCGCTCAGCATCAACCAGGCGAAAGGGCTGTCGCGGAACAGGATGTGCCTCGCAGCATGATCGAACCGTGCGGCGACATAAGCGGGAATGTCGAAATCGGGCGCGACGAAGGCAATGCCCGGCTCGCGCGCAATATGACGCCAAAGCCAGCGGATCGACAGCAGCCGCAACAATAGTCGCCAGCCGCGATTGTCCCATTCGTCTCGCCACAGCGCATATTGCGCATCGAGTGAAGGCGCGGCCAGCAGCCGCGCCGCCAGCGCGCGCCGGGACGGGCCGGCAAGGCGGTGCATGGTGCGCAAAAAGCCTTCCCACCGACCGGCATAGACGAGTCCCCTGTCCAAAAATGCGGCGTTCGCTTGCCAGAAGGCGCGCGACACCTGCGGCAGAGCTTCAGCCAGCAAGCAAAAATCCGCACAGCGCGTACCCCGATCAGGCTCCAGCCCGATGAGAACGGCGAAGCGGGCGTATGACAGCTGCCGATAGCCCTGGGCTAACAGCTCTGCGATCGCGGTCTGAGCCGGGTTCTGATCGATCGAGACGATCGCGGCCGGGTCGGCGGTAAGCAGGTCGAACGTTCGCGATCCGCTTGCGGTGATGCTTAGAATACGGCGCCCCGGCGGCGACAGGGCGGCGATCTCGCTGGCGCCGTCTTCATTGCTTGCGGTGTACCAGAGCCGATGGTCGAGCGCGGCCGCCTTCACCTTGGGGCTGCTTCCGCCGCGCGTTCGGGGCAATGACAGGGCGTAAGGCGGACCTCCGGGTTGCGTGTCCACAACGCGTGAAGCTTTGCGAGCGTCGCGCGGCTTTTGCCGGTATCACCCAGAAAGCCGCTGGCGATGGCGGGCGCGGGCATGTTGCGGCGGATTGCATCGCTTGACCAGGCGGCATCACCGACCATGAAATGATCGCCGCAGGTTACATCGCGCACCGCCAGACCCCAGTGACCTGGGCAATGGCCGGGCAGCTCCACGGCCAAAATTGACCCGTCGCCAATGATGTCGGCGGCGCTTTCGAAGGGATGCAGCGCCGACGGCAGAGCGCGGCGTGGGGCTTCTTCGAAAAAACGGGCGCGTGTCGCGATGTCGGGGGGGATCAGGGCGCGCAGAACGCCCTGGCGCACGGTCGACAAACGGCTGCCGCGACAGGCGGCCTCGAGCCCTGCTTTTGCGCAGTGTATCGCGGCATTCGGAAACGCATGCGCGCCCGCCATGTGATCAGCATGGAAGTGCGACAGGATCAGGTGGCGGACGTCGCCCGGTGCAATGCCGTAGCGATCGAGTTGCCTAGTCAAAAACTCTTCGGGACTCAGCGTCACCGGGGTCAGCCAGCGGTAAAAGCGCTCGGGGAACGGCTCGGTCGCTTCCATAAAAGCTGGGTCATAGCCGGTGTCGAAGATAATCGGCCCTTCGCTCGGGTGAAGGATCACCATGGCGAGCGACGGGAAAACCGCCGGGCGCCAGCTACCATCCTTGATCGACATGATCTGCGGATGTCGGCAGTGCCCGACCCGCAGCGCGGTTACCGAAACCTCAGTCATCGGCCATCTCCTTACCGAGCGCATGGGCGATGGCAACTTCGGGACTGTAAGTTGGCGACCAGCCCAGCATCTGGCGCGCCGCACTCAGGTCGAAGGTCTGCGACCAGCCGAGCGTCTTTACCATATAGCGCGTCAACGGCGGCTCGGGCCGACCGGGCAGCAATCGCGCGACGCCTTCTACCAGACCTGCGGCGGCCATAGCGGCCGTGGTGCTGATGTGTTCGATCTTCAAAGGACGCTGCATCGTTGCAAAAATGATACGAAGCAACTCGCGCAATTCGCGCGGCTGGCCGCCCGCAATATTGAATACCTTGCCCACCGCCGCATCCATGGTGTCTGCAGCAATCAGTGCCGCCGCAACGTCTCGCGCATCGGTGATCTCGATTAGTGCCGTTCCGCCGCGCGGCAGCCGGACCCGGCCCGATCGGGCTGCCCTCATTAGACGGGGAAGCAACACGCTGTCATGCGGACCGACAATCGCGCGCGGTCGGATGGCGACGGTTGCCATGGCCCCGTCGCAGGCATCGAGCACGATGCGTTCGGCGGCATATTTCGTGGCCGCATAATCGTTCGCAAAAGGCTGCGCCGCCGGGTCGCGTTCTGTCAGATCCAATCGGTCGCGCGACGCCGCATAGATTGAGGGTGTCGACGTGAAGACAAAGCGCCGTGCGCAGGCGCCGCGCGCCGCCGCCAATAACCGCCGGGTCGCCGCGACATTGGCGGCTTCGAACGCGGCTGGCCTTCCCCATTGTGAAGACAGCGCAGCCAGGTGGAAGATACAGTCGATTCCTTCGACCAATCCATCCAGCCTATCATTCACAAGATCTGCGCGGACGAATGGGACGCCCAGGGTTGCCCCTATTGCCACGTCGCGGCCTGTTGCACGCACGTCATAGCCCGCGGTCACAAGCAGCGGCACCAAAGTTCGCCCAAGGCCGCCGGTAGCACCGGTGACCAGCGCACGGCGTATCACCATGTGATCACGGCGCCCCCAAGCGACACACCCGCCGATGTGCCCACCAGTAGTGACTGATAGCCAGGTAAAAGCCGTTTCGCCGCCCGGGCGTGATAAAGCGCATGCGGCAAACCGACGGCGATCTGGTTGCCATAATCTGCGAAAATGTCGATCGTCTTGGCGTGGCCGTCGGGGATGGCTCGCTTCAGATGCTCAAGTGCAGCCGCGCTGGCCTGGTGTGGGATAACGGTATCTATATCATCGAGCGTGACGTCGGCAGTTACGAGCAACCGATCCAGAAAGCCTGAAAACCGCCGCGCCGTCGCGCGGAAAACGCCCGGCCCGTCCATCCTGAACCTGGATCGCGCCATGAAGCCATCGAGATCGTCGCGTGGGCGCAACCGGGTGCCTCCCGCTTCCAAGGCGCACAGATCATGACCGTCGCCATAGGTCTCCATTCTTGACGCGCACATGCGGTGCGGCCCGTCGGCGCTCAATGCAACGGCGACCGCGCCGTCGCCAAAAATGACCGAAGCCTCCGGATCGCCAAAGTCGAGCGCTGCCGACGCGATCTCAGAGGAGACAATCAACGCGCGCCGCCACTTTGCCGTGGCGAACCCGGCAACCACGGTGTCCAACGCGACCAGGAAGGACAGGCATGTCGCATTGACGTCGAACGCCGGAATTCCGGATTGACCGATTTCCAAAAGCTGCTGAATGATGGGCGCATTGCCGGGGATCGGTTGTTCCATGACGGCGCTGGCGCCAATGATCACATCAAGGGTCGACGCTTGCCATCCCGCATCGTCGAGCGCAGCGCGGGCCGCGCGCGCGCCCAACGCCGTGCTCGTTTCTTGTCCGCTGGCCCAGTGCCGTGTCCTGATGGCGAATTGCTGCTCGGTCCATCCCCGATGGCGATCGAGCAGCGTATCAATTTCTGTCGAGCAGACCTTGCGCGCTGGCAATGCGCGCCCGACACCCGCCAATCCGAACCCAATCGCCACTCGTGGCTCCAATTCTTTGAGTGATCAAGCAATTGGTCGATAGAAAAATAAATGGACAGTGTCTAATTGTTTGTCGCCACGAAAAGCGCTTCATTCTGACCCCTTCGCTGGATTTTCATGACGAGAGCGAGGGGGCGCACTGCTTTGTCCGCCCAGCTTGTGAAGGATTGTCGGCGGCCGAACGCCAACATTTGACTGTGCCGTGCCGGGTGACGACAGTTATGGTCGATCTTATGACCGAAACCGGACAGGCAGCAACCGGCCCAACTTTGGCCGGGCTACTTTTGGCATAACCTGCCCGTCGGCAAAGCGCCCCAATTTCGTACGTTGATTGCCACCCCGGCCGACGCCAAAAGCGGACATGAATTGAGCCGAGATGTGTCCAACCGCTAAACATCACCGTCGCTGCCGCATTGGAGAACAGCTGGCGTATGCAAAGCGCTAAATCTTATCGATCGACTCGATTTCGGCGGTCTTGCCGTCCCAGCGGAACGTGAACTTGACCTCGTCGCCAACCTTCAGACCGCCTAGCTGACCGTCCTTGGCCGTAAAACCCATCGTCATTGGAGGCCAACTGAGTTCGGTAACCGGACCATGCGCCAGGCTGATCTTGCCGGTGACGGGATCGATTGCGGTAATCGATCCCTCACCAGACGCGGTTTTCGGTTCGGACAAGGCCGTAGCATCCGTCGCGGCATTGCTGTTAGCCTGCGTTGTCGGCGCAGGATTAGTGCAGGCGACGACCAGTAACGCTAGCCAAAAAATGGCGAACGTCTTCATGATGTAACTCCTTCATTGATATGTGTGGATGGCTTCCGGCGTCGTTGCATCAACAAATATCCCGCCGGGATGACCAGCATCGACAACAGCGGCGCGGTAAGCATGCCGCCGATCATCGGCGCGGCAATGCGGCTGGTAACTTCCGAGCCCGTGCCGGTGCCAATCAGGACGGGGAACAA